>JAJLJS010000265.1:0-11441 GCA_033844545.1 Cyclobacteriaceae bacterium
CTCAGCAAAAAATCAATGAACAATCGTTAAAAAGATTGTGTTTCTAAAACAAATTCGGTAACATACGTACAGATTAATTACACATTCAGAAAGGAATTAAATGGAAGCAAAATTTTCGAATAGAGTCAAAGAGGTGATCTCTCTCAGCCGCGAAGAAGCTCTTCGGCTGGGACACGATTACATTGGCACAGAGCACCTCTTGCTTGGGATGATTCGTGAAGGTGAAGGTGTAGCTGTTTCCATTCTTAAGAAATTGGGCGTGCCTCTTGACGAGTTGCGCAATGCTATTGAGCGGGCGGTAAAAGGTACTGCCAATCACAATGTGAAAAATATGGCGAATATTCCTCTGACCCGGCAGTCAGAGAAAGTGTTGAAAATCACCTATTTGGAAGCTAAGATTTTTAAAAGTCAACTGATTGGCACTGAGCATCTTTTGCTCTCTATCTTAAGAGATGAAGACAATATCGCCACACAGATACTAAACAAGTTTGAAATCGGATACGATACCGTAAAAGATATGCTGGAAATGCAGTCAGATTCTGGAGCTACTCCTAGATCAAGAGCAGAAGCAGAAGACGGTGATGACGATGGATCCAAATTGTTTGGTTCTTCCAATCCGGGCAGTGGAGCCTCCAAGCCAGGAGCCGAGAAATCCAGAACTCCTGTTTTGGACAACTTTGGCCGAGATTTGACCAAAATGGCCGAAGAGGATAAACTCGATCCGATCATCGGTCGGGAAAAAGAAATTGAGCGTGTCGCTCAGATTTTGTCCCGAAGAAAGAAAAATAACCCGATTCTCATCGGTGAACCCGGAGTGGGTAAAACTGCGATTGCTGAAGGACTTGCACTGAGAATTGTTCAGAAGAAAGTCTCCCGTGTTTTGTTCAACAAACGTGTCGTAACCTTGGACTTGGCCTCTTTAGTGGCGGGTACCAAATACCGGGGCCAGTTTGAGGAGAGAATGAAGGCCGTAATGAACGAGCTGGAAAAGTCTCCTAATGTAATTCTGTTCATTGACGAGCTTCACACCATCGTCGGGGCAGGCGGTGCTTCCGGTTCTCTGGATGCTTCCAACATGTTTAAGCCGGCCTTGGCCCGAGGAGAAATTCAATGTATCGGAGCGACCACACTGGATGAATACCGTCAGTATATCGAAAAAGACGGAGCTTTGGCACGTCGATTCCAGATGGTGATGGTAGATGCGACCTCTCCGGAGGAAACCATCCAGATTTTGAACAACATCAAAGACAAATACGAGGATCACCATAATGTGAACTACACGGATGCTGCGATTGATGCCTGCGTGAAATTGTCCGACCGATATATCTCCGATAGGTTCCTTCCGGACAAGGCCATTGATATTCTGGACGAGGCGGGTGCCAGAGTTCACATCAACAATATTCACGTGCCTGAGGACATCCTGAAATTGGAAGCTGAGGTAGAAAATATCAAAGCGGAAAAAAATCGGGTGGTCAAGTCTCAGAAATATGAAGAGGCTGCTCAGCTACGGGACAAGGAAAAGAAACTCCTGGAGCAATTGGATACTGCAAAAGCCCGTTGGGAAGAAGAAAGCAAGTCCAAGCGGTTCACTGTGGACGAAGATCATGTGGCTGAAGTTATCGCCATGATGACCGGTATTCCTGCGAAAAGAATCGCCCAGAATGAAGGCAATAAACTGCTGAATATGGGTGAGGAACTCAATGGCAAAGTCATCGGCCAAAATGAAGCAATCAAGAAATTAACCAAGGCGATTCAGCGTACCCGAGTAGGCTTGAAAGATCCGAAGAAGCCCATTGGTTCGTTTATCTTCCTGGGACCAACTGGCGTGGGTAAAACCGAATTGGCGAAGACCTTGGCAACCTACCTGTTTGACAAAGAGGATTCCCTGATCAGAATTGATATGTCTGAATACATGGAGAAATTCTCCGTATCCCGACTGGTAGGAGCGCCTCCAGGCTACGTTGGGTATGAAGAAGGCGGACAATTGACTGAAAAGGTCAGAAGGAAGCCGTATTCTGTGGTGCTCTTGGATGAAATTGAAAAAGCTCACCCGGATGTCTTCAATATCTTGCTCCAAGTCTTGGATGACGGGATTTTGACAGACGGTTTGGGCAGACGGGTGGATTTCAGAAATACCATCATCATCATGACCTCCAATATCGGAGTGCGTGATTTGAAGGATTTCGGAGCTGGAATCGGCTTTGCCAGCAAAACTAAGCAGGAAAGCATGGATGAAATCATGAAATCCACGATTCAGTCTGCCTTGAAAAAAGCCTTTAGCCCTGAATTCCTCAACCGATTGGATGATGTGGTGGTCTTCAATTCCCTGGGAAAAGAAGAGATCTTCAAAATCATCGATATCAGTCTGGGCAAGCTGTTCCACAGAATTACCGAATTGGGATACAAGATAAAATTGACCGAAAAGGCGAAAGAATTCTTGGCCGACAAAGGTTATGATCAGCAATACGGTGCCAGACCGCTCAACCGGGCGATCCAGAAATATTTGGAAGATGCCATCGCTGAGGAAATCCTAAAAGGTGACCTGTCTGAAGGTGACGTGATTATGGCAGATTATTCCGGTGAAGGCACTGAATTGACCATTACCGTAACCAAAAAGGAAAAAGCCGAAGATTAAGGTTTCTTCTGAATTAACTAAGCGAAGTCCCGAGTGATCGGGACTTTTTTGCTTTAAAAGGCTGCTTTGTAATTGACCTGAATGTCCACCAAGGTCCATTGTCCTTCCTTTACAGTAACCGGCATGACATTGCCCTCTCCGTCAAAGATATTGGCGAATAATCCTCCATCTTCCTGGATAAAAACAGAATACCTCCCTGGAGCCAAGGGAATGGAATAGTTCCCCTTCCCGTCGGATTCCACTTCTGCCAAGGGAGAGATTCTGGGCGCTTTAAATAATTCATTCTCCAAGTGCATGTCCGAAAATTTAAGCAAGGGGTAAACCAATACTTTTCGCTGAATGGGTTTGGCTTTCTCCCGGGAATCTCCGGAATCGGAAATGACCGGCATTTGATTACCCTCAAGCCAGGTAATCGTGCCGGTGATACCCTCGCCTTCTGACTGTAGAGGTTTGCAATTACTGAGGGAAAAAAGAGCGATTAAATAGCACAAGAGGAGTTTTGAATTCATGGTTAGTATCAATTTTTTACCGGGCTTTCTGGTAGGAATTTCTCTTTTGGTGAAATTCCATGGACCAGGATCCAGGCAGTTTAATCCTTGGAAATATATTTAGATTCCTTTGAACAACTCGATAGATTCCAAATAGTGAGGGATGATCGTGTTCCATCCCAATTCCTCCTGGAGTTTATAGGATAGCGCTTCTGCACTTTCTTTTTCCCCATGGACAAGAAAAGTCATTTTGGGTTTTTCGCAAAATCCCTCTGCCCAATCCATCAATTCATCTTGGTCAGCGTGTGCTGAAAGGCCTTCGATCTGGTAGATTTTGGCCTTGACCGGAATATCCATTCCGTAAATCCGTACTTCGGGCTCGCCGTCCAAAAGGCGTCTCCCCCTTGTTCCTTCGGCCTGGAATCCCACCATGATGACTCCGTTTTTTTCCTGGGGAAGGTGGTGGAAAAGATGGTGAAGAATCCGTCCTCCGGTAGCCATTCCACTGGCTGAAATGATGATGGCCTTTCCCTTATACTCATTGAGAGACATGGATTGTTCCTGATTTTGGTAATAGTGAAGTTGGGGATGTCGGAATGGGTGATTGTCTTCTTCCTCCAGCATGGCCGTCAACCGATGATCTGAATGGAAATCCAGGTAAAGCCGGGTCGCATCAATGGCCATCGGGCTATCTACAAAGACCTTGACTTTGGGGATCTTTCCCTTTTCCATCAGGGAAAAAATATAATACATCACCAACTGAGTCCGCCCTACGGCAAAGGAAGGAATAATGGCGATCCCATCCCGGTCAAAAATATCCAGGATAGCGGAGGCGAGTTCATCTTCTGGCTTTTTACTGGGAGCGACTCTATTGCCGTAGGTGGATTCCATCCAGAGAATATCCGCTTTTGGAATCCGGGTAGGAGGAAAAAGAATGGGGTCATTGAATCTTCCCAAATCTCCGGAAAAAACCAATCGTTTAGTCTGAGTATTTCCTAGAATCACCACTTTTACAATGGCAGCTCCCAGAATATGTCCGGCATGGTAATACGTGACGGTGACCCGATCGGAGATTTTGAATGGGGTGTCAAAGGGCTGGGGCACGAAAAGGGGAAAAACTGCTTCGGCATCTTCCACCGTGTAAAGAGGCTGGGGGTTCTCATGTTTGGAATACCCCTTCTTTTTAGCGTATTCCGCTTCCTCTTCCTGAAGTTTTCCGGAGTCCAGAAGAAGGATTTTTGCCAATTCAGCCGTGGCTTCTGTGCAATAAATGGGGCCTTGGTAGCCTTGCTTGATCAATTTGGGTAAATACCCGATATGGTCCAGGTGCCCATGGGTAATCAGGATCGCATCAATTTCATCCACCGGAATGGGAAAGTCATCCCAGTTTTTTTCTCTCAAGTCTCTGGGTCCTTGAAAGAGACCACAGTCTACCAGGAATTCAAATTCTCCGAGATCAATCAGGTATTTTGAGCCGGTCACCACCCCAGCCGCTCCTAAAAACTTTACGCTGACATCCATGTTGTTTAGGTCTATTGCTTTGGAAGAAGGTACAAAAAAAGAGGCACTTCTGATGTGCCTCTTTGAGTTTTTGGGGTTTTGGAATACTTAATCTTTCATGAAGAAGGATTCCTTGAATTTTTCCCGGCTCAAGCTGTCCAAGGTCGACTTGGTGACCGAATCCATTTTAGCTTTTTCGTTCTCCCAGGTGTCCCAATCCGATTCCTCGTCTTTTTTATCGGGGCAAGTCAGGCAAATCAAACCGGCTTGGTTGAATACCCAGACCGCTTCCGGACGGACATCCGAGGATCTGTAGCCATTAGAATAAATGGTACTTCTCAGAATTTCCAATAAAGATCTTTCCATGATAAATGGACGGTCATAGGGAATTTTTAAATTCAACCTCAAGCGCTGATCCCGAAAGGCATCCAAGGCACTCAGATCAAATCCTTCTTCAAAGGTGATCACTGAATCCGCGACCGTGTAGGAGTAGCTTAGTTTTTTGGCATTTTCCAAAGCTTCTGCTTTGGTTCTTCCCCGGGATGAAAATTCCTGAGTCAATACAATGGTGGAGTCAGGTGATCCTTCGATTTTAAGTCCTGCCTTGTTAAAGATATCCTCGTCATCCAGATCATTGACCTTCAAGACCAGGATTCCCGGACTTGGATTCAAGGTAGTGACAGTTTCCAGCTTGTTTTCCTCTTTGAATTGGGCCACGATTTTAGGGATTTGAAAGGCAGCAATTCCCACACACAGCAACCATAAGGCAAGGGCAACCAAGCCAAATCTTCCTCCGATGAGGTTTTTCTGAGCCAAGACACTCAGCCCCAGAAGAAGGATCACAATGCCCGGAATCAGAATCAACCCCACGGATGCTACCACCAACCAAATCGGAACCAAATCAGTGAATAGTTCCACCGGGAAATTGTCCATCCAGACTCGGTAATCGGCGTCTGTTACCCCGAAATAAGCAAACATGGCAATTAATGGAGCAATGGTCATAGAGAGTCCCAGGAAGAAAATGATCAGTCCGAATACTATGCGAATGACGTGTCCAATCAATCTCCCTAAAGGTCCCAAAGCTGAGCCAATGGCATCGATGACCTTGCCTAAGATCCGGAATGGCGTCATCAGAATTTTTTTGGCGGTGGATTCAGGCTGCGGTGGAACAGGATTAATACTTTCCTTTAGCGTAGAATCAATGCTGTCCAAGGT
Source organism: Cyclobacteriaceae bacterium (assembly GCA_033844545.1). Classification (GTDB taxonomy): domain Bacteria; phylum Bacteroidota; class Bacteroidia; order Cytophagales; family Cyclobacteriaceae; genus Algoriphagus. The sequence goes on from JAJLJS010000265.1 coordinate 5,839, forward strand.
TATTTCTCCACCTTTCATTTTGATTCTTTCGGTGATCGAACTAGCAACCGGAGTGATGATCCACAAGATCAAGTAAATGAGGATTCCGGAACCGCCTGCAAAGGCCAAGAGCACAAAAGCCAATCGCACATACAGGACATCAATGCCGAAATAAGCAGACAAACCACTTGCGACTCCACCCAAAACCTTGTCGTCTGGGTTACGGTATAGCTTCTTGATGTTTTTGTCTTCCATTACTTCGTAAGAAACCGGAAGAATAATCCACAACACGATGTAAGCCACGATGGCAAAGAATCCGAAGCTCAGGTTGAACCGAAAATTTTCAAAAGGGAAGATATCCAGCAAGCCCAGTCTGAAATTCAATTGTCCACTGAACAGCAATAAAATTGCGATCAATCGGGTCCAAAGCGGATCCATGGAGAAATATTGGGCAATGCCTGCACAGACCCCTCCCAGGATTTTCTTGTTTTCAAGACGCTTTAGTTTCTTGTAGCCGGCATTTTCACTTCCGGGAGGGGTTACGTATTTGTAGAAATCATCCTTTGAAGTATAATCTTCGGGATCTTTTTCCTCCAATTGTTCCTCAATGACAAAATCAGCAATGGTTCCCATCTTCTCGATGAGTTTGTCCACATTTTCCGCAGTGATGACTTGTTTGTTGTTTTTCAGGTTGGACAGGAAAATCTCTGCAATTCGGTTTTCGATATCCGAAATGATTTCCTTGCTATCCTTATAGCCTGAGAAGTGCTTGTTAATTGCGTCAAGGTATTTGCGCAATGAATCGTATCCGTCTTCCTCGATATGGAAGAGAATTCCGCTGATGTTGATGCTTATAGTCTTTTTCATGGGATTCGAGTTGTGGTGATTAGTCCTGGATCAATTCTTGTCGGTGATTTGAAGGGTGGAATTGACCAGAGATTTCCAAGTTTCAGAAAGGGTGCTGAGAAACTTTTTTCCTTCCTCTGTGATAGAATAATATTTCCTTGGAGGACCGGATTCGGATTCTACCCATCGGTAATTGACCAGTTCGGCTGTTTTGAGTCTGTTGAGCAGGGGGTACAGCGTGCCCTCTACGACGATCATTTCGGCTTGGGTGAGTTCCTCGATCAGGTCGGAGGTATAGACCTCGCCCCGGGAAATGATATGCAGCACGCAGTACTCCAGGAGTCCTTTGCGCATCTGTATCTGTGTGTTGGCTACGTTCATGATTCGATTTTTCAGGTGTTGGAAAGAGCACACTGACTCATTCATTGACCAATAGAGGGAAAAATGATACCAATCTTTTCCAAGCTACCTTGCATAACCTAATTCCTTGCCGTCCATAGGAAAAGAATGGGTTCTGAACCTTTCAAAAACACTGTTTGGATGGAATAGAAGTGGATTTTAGGATTTCTTCTGAATTTTGAGATTTTTTTAGAGAATGCTCTGGTCCGGCAAAAGGTCCAAAATTATTGTCCTTCTATGCAACACGAAAGTGTCCGAAGGTGTACATATTTGGAAGATTGATTTAAATTCAAAGAAGGAATTCGTAGGCTTGATGAAATTGAATTATTTTGGTGATGTGAAAAAATCGATCCTCAGACTTTTAGCTGCTGTATTTTACTTTTCTCTGGCCGGGTTTCCCGGAGCGGAAATTCAGGCACAGACGCTTACTCCCAAATACTCCAATGAGTTTTTGAGCATTGGAGTGGGAGCAAGGGCCTTGGGGATGGGAGGGGCTCAAGTCGCAGCTGTCCGGGATGTGACCGCTTCGTACTGGAATCCGGCAGCCCTAACCGGCATCCGTCACAAATATGAATTTTCCCTGATGCACGCCGAATACTTTGCAGGTATTGCCCAATATGATTACCTGGGATTTTCCACTCCCCTAGGAGATCAAAACCAGCTTGCCGCTTCTCTGATTCGCTTTGGGGTGGACGATATTCCCGATACCCGGTTTTTGTATGATGCCAATGGAGCCCTGAATTACGACAACATCCAATTTTTCAATGCTGCGGATTATGCCCTTCTGCTCAGCTTTGCCCGTGACTTTTCCGATAAACTCAAGCTGGGAGCCAATGCCAAAATTATCCACCGCAATGTTGGAAAATTTGCTCAGGCTTGGGGTTTTGGGTTGGATTTAGGTGGATTGTATATCCAAAAACGATGGACATTTGGCCTAATGGTACGGGATATTACCACCACCTACAATGCCTGGTCTCATGATGCCGAGCAAGTCAGGGATATTTATTCCCAAACCAACAATGAAATCCCCGTCAACTCCGTAGAGATTACTCTTCCCAAAGCAATTGCCGGGGTGACGTATTCTTGGAATCTGAGCAGTTCCTTCACTTTGCTTACCGCTTTGGACTTGGAGACGACCTTCGACGGTCCCAGAAATACCCTGATTTCCGGATCGGTACTGAGCATCGATCCTCGAATGGGTTTGGAATTGGGCTTTAAGCAATTGGCGTATTTACGAGCTGGGGTGAGCAATTTTCAATACATCAAGGATTTTCAGGGAAATGAATCCATCAGCTTCCTGCCCAGTCTGGGGCTTGGAGTTTCATTGAATGAAAAATTCCAGTTGGATTATGCTTTGTCTGATTTGGGGGATGTTTCCGAAAGTCCCTATTCCCATATTTTCAGCATCAAGGTGAGATTGGAAAAATTGAAAGAAGAGGATAAAAAATTTAAGGCCTGGGAATGAAAAAGCAATTGACATCATACTTCTCCCTTATGCTTTTCCTTTTGGCGGTGGTGTCAAAAGCGCAAGATCCCATATGGTATGATTATTCCCTGACTTATTACAAAATTCCCACGGCTCAGGATGGGATTTACCGGATTTCACCTGAGGTTTTGTCCGGTTCTGGGCTGAATACCTCCACGCTTGATCCCCGATTTATCCGGGTTTTTCACAGGGGAAAAGAAGTGGCAGTCCATATTCCCGGGCAGGATGACGGAAGGTTAGACTCAGGGGATATGATTTATTTCTTGGGAAAAAGGAATGACGCCGAGCTGGATAAAAAGCTTTATACGAAGTTTGAGAAAATCCCCAATCCCCATTACAATACCTATACGGATAGGACTGCCTTCTTTTTGACGGTGACTCCCGGAATTCCCGGAAAGCGAATGAAAGTCCGGGCCGTACCAGCCGCCAATCTAGGAGCCGCAACGAGCTTTGAAACAGAAAGACTTCAGGTATTTGCGGAAAATTATTCTCTGGGAAGAGCTTATGCCTTCGGATTCCGCCTTTCCTCCTACGATCTGGGACAAGGCTGGACCAGTGGTGTCATTACCAAGGGCAGCACGCGCGAAATCCTGTTTTCAGGTTTGGGAGCTTTGCCAAATTCCTGGACTGGAACCTTGGAGATCGGGCTGATGGGCAGGTCGGAAAATGCGCATGTCACCACCATTTCCGCGGGGCCAACCTCCGCCTCTCAACGAGTTCTGAATACCTCTAATTATTCCGGATTTGAATACCCTCAGCTCAGTCTCACCCTGAACAGGTCTGATTTCAATGCGGATGGTTCCTTGAGAGTTCGTGTGACGGCCAATGGTCCAGAAGGGGCGGACAATATCTCCATCGCATATGCCAAAATTACCTATCGGAGAAATGTACCCTCCGGGGATGTGAGTTCGGAAGTGATGATTTTCGCTCCGGGAAATCAACAAGTGAGTCTTACCCAAAACCAGAAAGATTATTTGGCGATCGATGGCGAGGATTTTTTCAATGCAGAATGGGTTCCTGTAAACCGTGTAAATACTACTTCTAGATTTTTGGCCAGTGTGCCAGAAAAAACCAGTAGAATCAGAATTCAGAATTCGGAGACGATTTTCACGGTAAGCTCCTTGGCTAAAGTCACGTTTAGAAATTACCTGGCGCAACAGGCAAACTTTATTTTGGTCGGACATGGTGAACTGGAAAAGCCCAGCAAGCAATATCCCAATCCCTTGGCTGCCTACGCTGCGCACCGGGCCTCTCCTGCCGGGGGAGGATTTGATACCCTGATGGTCAAGATGGAAAATCTCTACGACCAGTTTGCCTATGGAGAAAAGTCTTCGGTGGCCTTGTACGAATTTTTAAGAGCCTATTACCCGGTTCACCGTCCTACGCATTTGCTTTTGGGGGCGAGGTCTTTGGCCATTTTTGCCCAGGGGAGATTGAATAACCAAACGGTCTTTTACCGCACGGGTCCGGCTGGGTTTTCATTTCAGGATCTGGTGCCGGTGGGTGGATTTCCCTTCGGAGACAATACTTATGTAGTCGGTTTGGATTCAGAAAAACCGCTGATTCCCGCAATGGCAGTGGGAAGGATTCCGGCCAAGAATTCGCAGCAGCTGGCCGATTATTTGGAAAAGGCCATAGAAAAGGATCTGTTGGGGGTGGCGGAGCCTTGGCAAAAAGAAATCATTCACCTAAGCGGAGGGGTGTCGGAGTTTGAACTGGAGCGGTATTTCGCGTTTTTGAATAGTTTTAAAGCCATTGCAGAAGGACCTTACCTCGGAGGTCAGGTGAAAACCTATCGGAAGCGCTCCAATTCAGTGGTTGAGGTCATTGATATCTCCGGAGATCTCAATGCTGGTAAGAGCCTCCTGACCTTTTTTGGGCATGGTGCGCCCACTGTCATTGACATCGAAATTGGTTTCGCCTCGGATCCCACCTTAGGCTACGCCAACAAAGGAAAATACCCGGTGATGCTGTTCAATGGCTGCGATTATGGAGCCGCATACAGTACGGTCTATACCCAAGGCGAAGACTGGGTCATCACCCCTCAAAAAGGGGCTTCCCATGTTTTTGCCAATACTTCCTTGGGGGTGGATGTGTACCTGAGAAGATACTCGGACTTATTCTACAAAAATGCCTTTGCCGATAGCAGCCAAATCTACAAGACCATCGGGGAGGTAAAAAGACAGGCAGAAATCAGCCTGTTGGAGCAATTTGGTACAGATCCTCTGAACTATACCCACATGGAACAGATGGTGATGCTCGGGGATCCTGCGGCCAGAATGTTCCCTGCAAATAAGCCCGATTATTCGGTGAAGGTGGAAGAAGTCAGTCTTTCCACTTTTGACGACAGCCCCTTAACTGCCATCTCGGATAGTTTAAAATTGAGCTTCAACCTAAGAAATATTGGGATCACCAATTCAGATTCCTTGGTCTATAAAGTGTCAAGAAAGCTACCGGATGGTTCTGTGATCGATTTTTCGCCTGTCAAAATCCCCTCAGTTTCGAGATTGGATACGCTGGTGTTTTCCGTCCCCAACTTGGATGTGGAGGCAGCTGGAGAAAATACCTTTACCATTTCGGTCAATTTTGAGAAGGAAATTGAGGAAATGAACTTCCTGAATAATGTCGTCAACTACACGACGTTTATTCCCCTGAGCGGTACGATCAACCTCTATCCGCTAAACTTCGGGATAGTCCAAGAAAAAGAAATCAAACTCTTGGCTCAAATTCCGGGAAGGGTCACCGAAAATAGAACGGTCATCCTGCAAGTAGATACCACGGCAAGGTTTAATTCTGCTTTCCGGCAAGAAATCCGGCTCACCAGTTCGGGGCTTTTGGAATGGCCGGTTAATCTTTCTGCGGGCAATGATTCCACCACCTATTTCTGGAGGTC
>JAJLJS010000266.1:0-8213 GCA_033844545.1 Cyclobacteriaceae bacterium
AAGCAGTCCAAAACCCAGACGGATAAAAATGTGCAGGCTTTTCTCCGAAAAACTGAAGAGATTTTCGAAGAAGCACCGGATTACTTTGTGACTTCTGCGGAAAAAGGAAGTGGAAAAGACGAGGTGATTTCCTTTATCGAAGAATTGGTCAAGGAATATGAAGCCGAGCATTTCAATGGATAAGTTTATATTTACAGCCTTATTAAATACTACCCATGAATTTTAAAGACATTGCAACCGTAGCCGGAAAGCCGGGATTATATAGAGTGCTCAAACCAACCCGCACCGGGGTGATTTTGGAGTCTCTGGATGAGAAAAAAGCCAAATTAGTCGCTGGCATGTCCATGAGAGTGTCCATCTTGAGTGATATCTCCATCTACACCATGACTGAGGAAGGGGCCGAACCTTTGGAATCCGTCATGAAAAAAATCGAAGCTGAATTTCAAGGAGACACCGGAGTGGATTCTACTTCCTCCGATGCTGAACTTCGCGCATTTTTGAAGTCAGTCCTTCCGGATTTTGACGAGGCGAGAGTATATACCTCGGACATCAAAAAACTCAACTCCTGGTACCAGTTGATCAGAATTTATGCTCCTGAGGTACTTCAGGAAAATACTGAAGAAGAAAAAGAAGCTTAATTCTCAGCCCCGACTTCGGGGCTTTTTTTATCCCTATGGACCATTCCCTGCTTGAACAAACTTATCTGTTGGTCTCCAAAGACTTTTCCTTACCGGAAAAAATCAATGAGTTTTCCGAGGAGAAAGCCATTGAAATCCTCGCAATGGCAATCAGTCAGTTGATGGATAGAAATCTGGAACGACTTCTTCAAATCTGCTACCGCATAGACCTTCCTGAAAATAGACTTAAGCAAATCCTACACGAATCCGAACCCGATCGAGTAGCCCAGGACTTAGCCCAAGCACTCTGGGATCGGCAAAAACAAAAGGTCGAAATCCGAAGAAGGTACTCGGGGATTTGAATTTCACCTTGTCCTTGCCTAATTTTTCCATCTCATTTATCGGTTGCATACCGAATCAATTCACCCAAAACCCGCTTTCCCATGGCAAATCCCATTTGGATCATGACCTCCGCCTTCGACCAGTTGAATCTGGATCAGACTATTGAAAAAGCCCATGAAATCGGCGTCCAGGGATTGGATCTGTGCGTATTTCGAAAAGATGGAACCCGAGACGACTTTGTCGCTACTCATTTGGATTATGAAAACTTTGGCCCGGACCAGGCAAAAGCCCTGATCGAAAAGTTCAATGGTGCCCATCTCCGGCTTTCCCTGGGAGCCTTTGAAAACCTGATCGGAGGAGACCCAGTCCATCGGGTTAAAAACCAAAATCACCTGCTCCGGCTTATCCGGATGGCTTATCTGTTGGGTGGAGATGAAAACGACGTGAAAGTCGGAACTTTCGTGGGCTACAACCATGAACTGGGAAATGAGGACGGGGGATTTGAGAAAAACCTGCTGGAATACCAAAAGATTTTTGGACCTATAATTAAGTACGCAGCAGATTTGGGGGTCACCGTGCTTTATGAAAATTGCCCCATGGAGGGCTGGAGAGGCTCGGGATTTACCGGCACCTACAATAATCTGACAGGGGTACTGGCTGCCCGTAAGCTGATGTACGAACTGGTCCCATTGAAAAATCATGGGGAGATCTATGACCCTTCCCACGATGTCTGGCAGCATACCGATCCCGTGGAAGTCATCCAACACACTGACATGGATCGATTGAAAAGAATCCATGTCAAGTCTACCCGAAACAATCCGGATCCTTTTTGGGGAAATATGTATCCCATGCATCAAATTCGGCCGGAATGGGCGCAGAAGCTGGGTATTCCTTCCAGCACCAATCCTTGGGACCGACACCATTACGAGGCAACATTACCGGGTTTTGGCTTGGGGGATTCCATGGATTGGAGAGCATTTATCCATACGCTCAAGCAAAGAGGCTTTTCTGGCCCTTTTGAAATCGAAAATGAAGCTGTGCTTTCCAAGCAAACCGGAAAAATGGGAGCCATCGTGCAGGGATGTAAAGCCGCTGTCCAAAATCTAGCTCCCCTATTGTGGGACCTCACCGATGAAGGCTGGACTTATCCTGAGTCGGAATATCACCCGCTTCAAGATTTGAATCATAAAGACGTGCCTGTGGTCACGATGGAGGATTTTCAGTAGGCGGTCTTAGTGATCAGTCGCAGTACTCAGTCTCAGTATTCAGTTGTAGTCTCCGAATAAGGCATTAGGAGGAAAATCAATGATTTTTATTAAGCTGTGAGCGTGACTTCAAAGTTTAGGCTTGGAGTTCGAACCGAATTTCTCTGGATTTAGAATCATGAAATTCAAAATCCTTCCTATTTCACTAATTTCGGAGGAGAGATTCGAATGAATCGATTCCTCCAAATATTTACATGAAAGGGCAAAATCCAACCAAACTTGAGTTTCACTATTTTCCATATCAGCATCACTCAGTTTGGAAATAAATTGATTTGGGTAATTCCTCTTCCGATAAGACTCAGCAATATTGGCACATATTGATCGGCTCGATCTTCTGATTTGGTCAGTCAGTGAATACTTTTCTTCGACTGAAAAGCCTTTAGTAATTTCAAAAATATTCATAGCCAATTGGAAGGCTTTTTTGTAGGCTAAAAGTTCTTTAAAGTCCATAGCGAAAAATTGAAAGTATTAATTTAACCAATCTCCACTTCAATCATTCAACTCAGTCAGAACTTTTACGCCGCCCATATTGACCACTGCCACTGAGACTGCTCCCTGCGACTGAGAACTGATCACCGATCACTAAGAATGAGACTCATACCCCACGTCCACTTTCAAATCCCGACCCTCGGCCGCGGCGACCGCCAATTGATCGCAACGCTCGTTTTCAGGATGTCCGGCGTGACCTTTTACCCAAAAAAACTTGGGCTTATACTTGAGGTGAAGCGGAATATACCTCAGCCATAAATCCGGGTTTTTTTTGTCTTTGAAGCCTTTTTTCTGCCAGCCCCAAAGCCAGCCTTTTTCAATGGCATCAACCACATATTTGCTGTCAGAAAATATTTGCACGGGATATTCTGTAGTATTCAAAGCTTGCAAACCTCGGATCACCGCCAACAGCTCCATCCGGTTATTGGTTGTAAGCCGAAAGCCTTCAGAAAGTTCTTTTTCATGCTTCCCAAACTTGAGCACCACTCCATATCCCCCGGGTCCGGGATTCCCTTTGGCTGCCCCGTCAGTAAAAATTCGTACCATGCCACAAAGAAATAAAAAAAAGCCGGGGACTCCGGCTTTCTTGGGATAGATCAGGTAAGGGGTAAGACGTTTGTTTTGAAAATTTTCACCGCAATAGAAAGCAGGATAATTCCAAAAATCCTTCTGAGGACATCTACGCCGGTTTTACCAAGCTTTCGCTCCAGCCAGTTCGTACTTTTCAAAACTATATAGACAAAGATCAAGTTGAGCAGGATTCCGATTGCGATATTGACCTGTTCAAATTCTGCTTTCAGTGTGAGGATGGTCGTCAAAGTTCCCGCTCCTGCGATCAAAGGAAAGGCAATCGGCACGATCGAAGCGCTGGTGGTCGCTTCAGGGTCAGGCTTGAAAAGCTCGATCCCCAGAATCATTTCCGCCCCAAGAGCAAAAATGATCAAAGCCCCTGCAATGGCAAAATCCTCCACCCCAATTCCAAAAAGGCCCAAAATTGATTTACCTACCAATAAAAAAGCTATCATCAACACCCCGGCAGCCAGAGTAGCTTTTTCAGATTGAATATGTCCTACTTTTTTCCTGAGGTTGATGATAATGGGAATGGAGCCCAAAATATCAATCACCGAGAACAGAATCAGAGAGACAGAAAGGATTTCCTTGATGTTCACCATGCCACAAACTTAGGAATTCAAAATGCTGAAATCAGAATTATTCCAATCCTTTATCCCGCATTTTGGCAAATTCATCGAAACGTCTAAAAATCGCCACCGTGAAGCCAAGCAACATAATGATTGTTCCTACCCAAAGCACATTGATGTAAGGTTTCACAATGGCTTTCATGACCACATAGTCCTTTTGGTACTGGTTGACTTTGAAGACAAACTGATTTTTCTCGGGAACAATATTTTCCAAAGAAATCCGGAGTCCCAACTCGGTGTCGATGACAGGAATTTTGCCAATTTGGTTATTGCGGATGATAAAGGTCGGTTCCAAAAGTTTTTCCACATCGTAATCCAAAACCCGTACTTTGGCCTTGACGGCCACATCCCCTTCTTGAAGGGTATACCCCTCAATCTCTTTTAGCACTTCCACCCCGTCAAAATAGGTTACAAAGTCTGCGATATGAAACTGCTGTCCAGGAGACACTTCGTAGATTTCGTCCTCCTTCCAATCCGGATCCGCATAATCATTCATCGCTGCCACATAGGTGTACAAGTCGCGATTGAGATAGATTTTGGAATCCGGAGAGGAAATCAATCCTCCCATACTCTCATTAAATTGAGACATTGGGGCTAAGGAAAACTTCAAGGCTTCATTTTGGTAATAGTCGATTTTGAAGTAGTCATTTTCCTCCAAAACCAGATTGACCTTATCACCTTTCTTGAAATACTCTTTGAAATCCTGTAAAGCAATCGCCTCATTGACATTCCCGGTAGATTCCAAATATTTAGCCGGAACGTATTCCGGAACACCCACGACTTTCTTTTGTCTTCCCCGGTAGATCACCGTGTAATCCTTCATCTGGGTCGGCTTATTGATCCAAAGGAGCACGTGCTCCTTATTCATCTCATCTTCCCAGCTGTTGCTGTATGTGAGTCCAGACATGTTGATGGAAATCACATCTGAATAGCCCGAGCTGAACATAATGCCTATCAGGATCATCCCAAGACCGATATGGGCCAAAGAGCCACCTGCCAATTTGAAAGTGGATTTTTGGAGAATTCGGGACAAAATCACCGCATTGGCTACGATGGTAAACATCCCCGCCAAGACTATGATCATGTATTTCCAGTCGTACACTTTGGCCAAGACTATTACTCCGGCTGAAAAAAGTACTGAAACCACATATGGAGTGATCAGGGCTTGCTTCAGCGCATTTTTGTCCATCTTTTGCCACCAAAAAAACTGCCCTACAGCTGTCAATAGTGCGATGGTGACCGCAAACCACAACTGGAATTTCGTATAGAATTCAATCTGATCTGCCGGAGGGGCCATATTGGAAATCCCCCCGAAGCTTTCCACCAAAGCATTCCAAGCCGGAATGGAGGTTGGCAAAATCACCTGGAAGGACATCAGGCCCAATGTAACCGCACCCAGGAAAATCCAAAACTCTCGGGAATAAACAGAAGCTTCCTTTTCAGAAGAAGGAATATGCTTCCAAGCCCTGACAGCTAAGAAAACTGCGATCCCAAGGAAGAAAAGCATGTAGATCAATAATTGACCGGAAAGTCCCAAGTCAGTGAAGGAATGTACCGAGGCATCTCCCAAAACTCCGGAACGTACCAGAAAAGTAGCGTACAAAACCAAAATAAAACTCAATATCACCAAAACGATGGAGGTCTTCAGTGCCGTGTTACTTTTCTTGAAAGTAATCATGGTATGGATCGCAGCCACCAGTATCAGCCAAGGAACGTAAACCGCATTTTCCACAGGGTCCCAGTTCCAATATCCTCCAAAGTTCAGCGTCACATAGGCCCAATAAGCCCCCATGATGATACCCATTCCCAAAATCATTGCGGAGAAAATCGCCCAAGGCAAAGCCGGACGGATCCATTCAGAATAGCGCTTCATCACCAATCCTCCTATCAAGAAAGCAAAAGGAACCAAGGTAGAAGCATAGCCCAAAAACAAGGTTGGCGGATGGATGACCATCCAAATGTTTTGCAATAGCGGGTTGAGGCCAGTTCCGTCTTCCGGGACAAAATTCGGGTTTAACTCAAAAATCGGAGCTTGGGTAGCATCCCTCAAAAGGATAAAAGGCGAGCTGCCTATTTTCAAATCTCCGATCACAACTCCCAGGATCATGGAAACCAAAAATGCCTGAACCAAGGCAAAGACTATCATGACAGGTCCTTCCCAAAATTTATTGGTATTGATCAAAACAACCCCCAATACCACGTTCCAAAAAGCCCAAAGGATAAAAGCTCCTTCCTGGCCTTCCCAGAAACTGGAAATCATGTAATGGACCGGCAATGCTTTTGAGCTATGCGAATATGCGTAAAAATATTCGTAGCGATGATTGTAGATGATTTCAAAAAGTGAAGCTGCGATCAGCGCCGTAGCAGCGGCATGGACATAAAACGAAATTCGGCTAAACCTTCTCCAGCTTGCCTTTTCGATTTCATTTGCCTTGAAATATTGGAAATAAGCATAGGCCGTGACTAGTGCACTGACAAATGCCAAGATGGTCATAAAATGACCGAGATTACCCACAAAGGTATTGATCATGATTACTTAGGGTGTTATTTCAGCCTCACATTCCTGCCGCCTGCACGTCGGTCTCCTGATATTTGGAAGGGCATTTCATCAGGATTTTATCTGCCACGAAGATCTCTTTTTCCCGGTAGGAGCCAATCACCACTACCTGTTCGGATCTTTGAAAATCCGCTGGAACCGGTTCATTGTAATAGACTTTTTGCTCAGTGCCTTCATTGTCCACCAGAAGAAAGGTGAAAGAAGTCTTGTCCTCACCCACCTCGAGTCCGGTAACCTGGCCTGAATTGTCCTTCTTCAACTGGCCTACGACATGGATGGCTTTATCGTCTCCATCCTGTTTCATTTCCCAGGCGGTGCTGAAGCTTTCGTAGGAACTGGCATCACCAATCGAAGTCATGATGATGACAATTGCCACTGCAATGATGCCTAAGCCGATGATATGTCCTTTTTTCATGGTTTTATGGATTAGGAAGGTAGATTTTTTTCGAGTTTGGAAATCTTACGGTCAGTATTCACTACATAAACCAAAATTCCTCCAAAAATGATCACAATGATTCCGACCAACACGTAAATTTTTCCCTCGGCTCTAAACTGATCCGCCATTTCCACCCGGTCATTGGCGTAGTCCGCTTCGGTCACTTCAATTTTCTCCTGGGCGAAGCCATTCAGAGATAATAACAAAAGCCCCAGAATAAGTATTTTTTTCATTTGCTAGTTTTTGATTTCGATGGCTGATTTGAGTCCATCAAGAATTTAGAATCCGATCTTCCAAAACCCGTTCTACCCTACGGATTCTTACCCGGACAGTTGCCATCCAAGCTCCTAAAAGTGTCCATCCGAGGATTGCCGGATAAAAGACCATTCTGAGTTTGGAATCCAGATCATAGGCATTGAAGCCGGGATTTCCTCCATTTCCCGGGTGAAGACTGTCGGTAAGTCTGGGCAATACGAAAATCAAAGGAATAAAGGCAGCGAAGGCGAAGATATTATACACCGCTCCTATTCGGCCTCTTTGTTGGGTATCAGTGATGCTTCCTCTGAGGATCAAATATGCAAAATACATCAGCAAACCGATGGCTGCAGCATTCTGCTTGGGATCCCCACTCCAGTAATCACCCCAGGTGAATTTAGCCCAGAGCATTCCGGTCAGAATCCCCAACACACCAAACAGGATGGCAGCATTGGTAAATTCCAAAGCCAGGTCATCGTATTCGAGATTATTGGACCGCAAGTATTTGATACTGTAATACACAGCCACCACCAGCATCAGAATCATTCCAAACCACATGGTCACATGAAAGTGCAAGGCTCGGATCGTTTCATTCAAAATGGGAAGCCGGGGTACATCCATCAGCAGGCCTGCAATCAGCGTGTACAGCAATAAGGCAACGGCCAGAAATTTCCACCAGGATTGGCGCATAGAATTGTATTGAATTGCTCGCGCAAAAATAAGTCATAACTTCCTGAATCCTGTGCTTTTTCTGAGAAAAGGCAAGAGAATTCCGACTCAATTCCTAAAGGTGGGTTTGGAATTTTCTACCCACAGCAGCAGGCCAGATTTCCAATTTTTCAATTTTCAAATATTTCAATTTTACAATCCCTACCTTTGTCCTGTGGAAGATCAAAAGAAAGACGTCAGAAAACTCAGTCTAGCGCAGTTGGAGGAATTTTTCCTTGCTCATGGGGAAAAGAAATTCCGGGCCAAGCAGGTCTATGAATGGCTTTGGCACAAATCCTTGAAAAACTTTGACGACATGAGCAATATCTCCCTCTCCACACGGGA
>JAJLJS010000267.1:0-32069 GCA_033844545.1 Cyclobacteriaceae bacterium
AGATCATAAATTAATCTCCCAACAGCCCCCTAAGAAACGGTATTTGGACTAATAGAACCTCAAACCTTAAATAATGCAATTCTTTTGTCTTTCATCTAAAGTCTTACTATGTATATCATACCAGCCATTGACCTTATCGGAGGAAAGTGCGTTCGCCTCAGTCAGGGCGATTACAGCAGCAAAAAAGAATACCACGACGATCCGCTCGAAATGGCCAAGCGCTTTGAAGGTGCCGGAATGTCCCGTTTGCATCTAGTGGATTTGGATGGCGCGAAAGCCAAAAAAATCATCAACGGAGATGTTTTGGCGCGAATTTGTGTAGGGACGAGTTTGCAGGTGGATTTTGGTGGAGGTATTCAGGCCGATGAGGAGATTGAAAAAGCCTTTTCACTAGGAGCCAAGCAAGTGACTGGAGGAAGTATTGCGGTGAAAAATCCAACTCTTTTCGACGAGTGGATTACGAAGTATGGTTCAGAGAAAATCATCCTTGGCGCCGATGCTAAAAACAAGAAAATTGCTGTGGGAGGTTGGGAAGAGACGACTTCCGTGGAATTGATTCCTTTTATCCAAAGCTATTTCAACAAAGGAATCCGCTATGTGATTTGCACCGATGTGGCCAAAGATGGTTTGCTTCAAGGACCATCGATGGACTTGTATCGGGAGATTTTACAGGAAATTCCCGAGTTGAATCTCATCGCCAGTGGAGGAGTGTCTTCCGTCAAAGACCTCGAAGAACTCGAGAAAGTCGGGGTCTACGGAGCGATTGTAGGAAAAGCTTACTATGAGGGAAGAGTGACTTTGGAGGAATTGGCAGCCTTTTAAGTTACGATTTACGATTTTGGATTTACGATATTCAGAGAGCTTCAACTATCAATTCGAAAATTTAACTCTTTGAAATTTAAGGTTGAAGGTCTCAAAAGTGTCGTAAATCGTCATTCGTAAATCGTAATTACAAAAATATCGAACACCGAACTTCGAATGAAGAATAATGAAGTTTTGAATACTATAAAATGCTAACTAAGAGAATCATCCCCTGCCTCGATATCAAAGACGGCCGCACGGTCAAAGGGGTCAATTTTGTCCAGCTTCGTGATGCAGGGGATCCGGTCGAGTTGGCGAAAATTTACTCCGATGAAGGGGCGGATGAACTCGTCTTTTTGGATATAACAGCAACAGTAGATAAGCGAAAAACTCTTGCCGAACTTGTTACCAAAGTGGCAAAGGCGATCAATATTCCTTTTACCGTAGGAGGAGGGATTTCCACCGTGGAAGATGTGAAGGTGCTTTTGGCAGCAGGAGCAGATAAGATTTCCATCAACTCCGCAGCAGTGAAGAATCCCGGAGTGATCGACGAAATGGCCAAGGAATTTGGTTCGCAATGTGTCGTGGTCGCTATTGATACCCGGAATGTGGACGGGATTGATTTTGTCCATACCCACGGAGGAAGAAAGCCTACTTTGCTCAGAACTCAAGCTTGGGCTCAGGAGGTAGCGGATCGGGGAGCAGGGGAGATTTTGCTGACCTCCATGGACCACGACGGGACCAAGGCGGGTTTTGCCAATGAATTAACTGCAGAGATTTCATCAGCTTTGTCCATTCCAGTGATTGCATCGGGTGGAGCAGGAAACATGCCTCATTTCAAGGATGTGTTTACCTTTGGGAAAGCGGACGCAGCGCTAGCGGCGAGTATTTTCCATTTCAAGGAAATCGCGATTCCCGAGTTGAAAGGATATTTGATAGGAGAAGAAATAAGTATTAGGAAATAAGATATGCTCAGCAAGATCTTAGGTAAAATATTCTTTGCTTGAAAAAAAGATGGTAGAAGTAGAATGGGTGTTCTTTTCCAAAAATCTTGGCTTTAGCCTTATCTTTTTACTATCTGCGCAGCTATCTTCTTGTATTACAAAGGATTGAAAATTAGAATAACGATGAATATCGATTTCAATAAAATGAACGGCCTTGTCCCAGCTATCGTCCAGGATGCCTTGAGTGGGAAAGTTCTCATGCAGGGATTCATGAATGAGGAAGCCTTGACAAAAACCAAGGAAACCGGAATGGTGACTTTTTTCTCCCGAAGTAAAAACCGATTATGGACTAAAGGGGAGACTTCTGGCAATTTCATGGAGTTGGTGTCCATGAAGGAAGATTGTGACGGGGATTCAATTTTGATCCAAGCCAATCCGAGAGGCCCGGTGTGCCATACCGGATCGGATACCTGCTGGGATGAGAAAAATTCTTCCAAAACCGGCTTCATTGATCAGCTACGAGCCATCATCAAAGACCGAAAAAACAATCCTTCTGATCAGTCTTATACGGCTTCCCTTTTTGCCAAAGGGATCAATAAAATAGCGCAAAAAGTAGGTGAGGAAGCCGTGGAAATTGTCATTGAAGCTAAGGACGATAACAAGGACCTATTCCTGGGAGAAGCAGCGGATTTACTTTTTCATTATCTGGTTCTGCTTGAGGCAAAAGGATACGAACTGGATGAAGTAATGGAGGTTTTGATTCAAAGACACAAAAAATAAAAAAAGCCCGATTCAAAACCGGGCTTTTCGCTTAGAACGCAGGGAACTCTTTCTGTAGTCCTTCGAATGCATCAATCATTTCCCACTTTGGCTTGTAATAGGTATTCATCATTCTGCCGGCTACATTGCCGGTGAGAATATATTGAATGGCAGCATTAAGGCGCAGGTCCCGCTTATCTCCCCAATTGTATTGTGGAGAGTCTCCCACAGTGAAATTGGCCGGAAATCCATCGAAATACTCCGCCTTTCCTTCAGAATTTGCAATTGCAAAGGTGATCGGAACCAATTCCACATCATTGGTTTGCAACACTCGATTGTAAGAAGATAAAGGGAAAGAGCCAACGGGCTTCCCAAATGTATTGTCTCCGATCAGAATCACATTCATGTAGGGAGTTAAGCTATTGATAATCAATTCAGAGGCTGAGGCGGAACCTCTGGAAGTGATGAAGATGATTTTGGAAAGAGATATGGTACCTGTTTTGGTAAAGTTTTTAGAAGTGTTTTGACTGAATTTCAGGGAATTGAGCTTGTTGGTATACATTACTTTTCCACTGTGAATACCTGGAATCAAGTAATTAAGGATTTGTTCTGCCACGGCTACCGAACCTCCCCCATTGTATCTCAAGTCGATAATCAAATCGGTAATTCCCTGGGTTTGGAAGTATTCCATGGAACTCTGTACTTCATTGCTCCGGGTGGGTGAAAGACCAGCCGTGGCTTTGAAGCTTTGGTAAGCCCAGTATCCTATTTTTTTACCGGACTCCTCAAAGACCTTTTTGGTAAGTACTGAATTGCTTTGGTATTCCGCCTTGACATTGGTTCTGGTAGTGGTGGTTCCATCCGGAAGTTTGAAGGTAAAGGTGTTGGAAATACCAGGTGTTGATGCCCCAAGTTTGAAGTCATAGCTTCCCGTGCTGGTTTTGTAGCTGGAGATGGGTTGACCGTTGATTTGGGTGATTTCCCAGCCTCTTTGCCAACCATCTTTTCCGGCAGGTGCCTCGTCAAAGACGTAGGTTAGGTATAACTTTTCATCCGCAGTAAAACCAAAACCAAACCCATGCCCGGCATTGATTCCCACAAAGGCATTGTTGAAGCTTTCTCGGGTAGTTAGGTACGAAAACCGATCCAATGGCTTGTAAATAATGCCATTCAAAAGAGCATTGTTATCTGAGAAGTCCTCATATTTTACAGATTGAGGCATTTCTAGATTCCAGAAGTACCATTCTTTCATGGTGTCAAAAATCGCTTTTTTGACTTCCTGACTTGGATCCACGGAAGGAGTTGGAGCTTCTTCATTACATGCCCAAAACCCCGCGACCAACACTGCAATAAACCAATTGAGCTTTTTCATAGGATATAATTTTAAATAACTACGGAATTACTACCCTGTTTAGTTTTAGATGGCAATATCGTAAACCTTCACCGTCTTCCACATATGGGAATACTTTTCAATGAATTCCAGGTGTAGCGGGTCTTTTTGGTAAGCAGCTTGGGCTTCCAAAGAATCGAAAAACAAGGTGCAGGACACATGGAAGCTGTGGTCTACCACCTCTCTTTTTTCAGTGGCGGCAGGGACTCCCTGGATAAATTTTGCCACATCTTTGCAGCGCCCGAGCATAGGGGTTGCGTCTGTCATGAACTCCTTGACGTCGGAATCCTTGTGGAGGTAAAAATAAACTTGGTGAATCATTTGTTGTGCTGGCATAGCAGATAGGTTTATAGGTAAAGCAATAGCGGCACTGGCACTTGCCAAACCGACGGTTTTGATAAATGTTCTTCTGGAGGTCATTGCTTAAAATTGTCCGTTTTTGGGAAAAGACATTTTTGTTTCTAAGGGGTTTAAAGATAAAAATTTAAATTGCTTTTGTAATAGACGAAAGACTGACTTTCGAAGGATAACACGAACCCAAATAGAATTTTATGAAATACCGAAAGCTAGGGAAAACAGGCTGGAACGTGTCCGAAGTTGGATTGGGAACCTGGCAGGTTGGAGGAGGCTGGGGAAATGCCTTTGATCCCAAAAAGGCGGAGGAAATTTTGCATACTGCCTTTGACCAGGGAGTCAATTTTGTGGATACCGCGGACGTCTATGATGGAGGCCAAAGTGAGGCCGCTGTCGGGAGAGCGGTCAAAGAAAGAAGTGAAAAAATATTTGTGGCCACAAAATGCGGGCGGAGAATCCAGCCTCATTTTGCCGAAGGATATACCGTAGAAAGGCTGAGGAGATATGTGGAGGATAGCTTGAGAAATAGTGGTTTAGATCAGCTGGATCTGATTCAACTCCATTGCCCGCCGACTCCAGTATATGAAAGGGAAGATATTTTTGGACTATTTGAAGATCTGAAGAAGGAAGGAAAAGTAGCCGCCATGGGAGTCAGTGTGGAGAAAATCAATGAGGCAATGACGGCGATGAAATATGAGGTCGTATCGACGATTCAGATCATTTTTAACCTGTTCCGACAAAGACCAGCTGAATTGCTTTTTCGGCATGCAGAGGTAAATGATGTCGGTCTGATCATAAGGGTGCCTTTGGCCAGCGGACTATTGTCGGGAAAAATCACTCCCGAAACCACCTTCCCAAAAGACGATCATCGACATTTTAACCGGGATGGAAAAGCCTTTGATAAAGGAGAGACCTTTTCGGGTGTGCCTTTGGAAAGAGCCTTTCCTGCGGTGGAAGCTTTGAAAGGCGAATTTGCCGGTGAACATGATTTGGCAGCTCAAGCCCTGCGTTGGATTCTGATGTTTAAGCAGGTGGGAACTATCATTCCCGGAGCTTCTTCTTCCTTTCAGGTAGAGAGAAATATTCAAGCGGCAAATTTACCTCCGCTAAGCCCATCCCAAATGAAGGAGGCGGTCAGAATTTATGAGGAATTCATCAAGGAAGAAGTCCATTTCCAATGGTGAAAAAACAAAGGCTCTGAATTTTCAGAGCCTTTGATGTTACAGTACGGTCCTGGATTGGACAGTTTTGAAATAGTCGTGGTCACTGGTGACTAAAACATAATTGGTAATCTCCTTGTCGTTTCTTTCCATCAGAATGATCATGTTTTCGTCAGCACGAATGACTTTTAATTCTTTTGCTTTGGAGGAGATGTGGGGGGTTTTGACATAAATACCGTCTTTTTTCTCAATGAAATCCACGATTTCAAAAATTTCGGGCTTACGGTTTGAATCGTATTTGGTAGCAATCTCCCGGGTCGGATTCCAAGAGTTTCGGTTCAGTCTGTGAGTTTGAAAATGGTGGAGTCTTTTCCCGGAAAGGTAATTTTTGATCTCCCCTGAGTTATAGACTTGGCTACTAAATCCAGTTCCTGAGAAGGTAGTCTGAGTGGAGGTGCCGGCTTGATTTTCTCCTCCGTACGTATTTCCCCGCTGGTACATATTTCCTACATAGACAATATTGGCGCCGAGCATGGAGGCCTCAGCTTTAAGTTTGTCCAGGGCTCTGTTCTTGACATTGTTGATGCTGGAAAGGCTAGTGACCCCGGTAGCTTTACTGAACAATTCTCCGAGAGGATTGAGTCCGGCTACATCTTCAGGAATATAGGTTATGTACACATTTTCCCAATCGTCCAAGCCCATTACGGGTTTGAAAGGGCTTTCATAGGCTTCCACTCTTCCGCTAGCAAATTCAATTTTGGATACCTGATGTTTGCTGATGGAATAAACAGTTTTTTCATTGGGGTAAGTGTACTTGATCGTATTAAATCCCACTTCTACGACCTGAACCTCCAAGGGGCCATCCAAAGAATGAAGCAGATCAACTGATTTTTGGGCGAAAGCGATGGTGGATAAACTCATCGCAGCCAAAAGGGAGAAAAAGATTTTTTTCATAAAGTTAAATTGGTTTTAGTTTCTGAACGTTGGAAGCAAAAATGGGTTTTTGAATCTTTCACTTATTGTAAAAAAAAATCCTCCCAAGTTTCGCTCAGGAGGATTTGATAATTTTGGAGCAAATTAAAGTTTAATCTTCCTTTTTTGCCATTCTGGATCTTTCATTTTCGTCCAGATAGATTTTTCTCATTCGGATGGACTTTGGAGTGATCTCCAGGTATTCATCTTTTTGGATGTATTCCATGGATTCTTCCAAAGAGAATCTTTTTGGAGGAGCGATTCTCACGTTATCATCGGAACCTGAAGCACGCATGTTGGTCAGTTTTTTGCCTTTCTGCACATTCACCACCAAGTCATTGTCTCGGGAGTGTTCTCCGATTACCTGACCAGTGTAAAGTTCATCACCTGGCTCGATGAAGAAAATACCTCGATCCTGAAGTTTATCAATCGCGTAGGCCGTACATTGTCCGCCTTCCATGGAGATCAAAGATCCGTTGATTCTGCCTGGGATTGGGCCTTTGAATGGCTCATAAGCTGTAAATCTATGGTTCATGATCGCTTCACCCTGAGTAGCGGTAAGCACGTTGTTTCTCAACCCGATCAAACCTCTGGAAGGAATCTTGAATTCCAAGTGCTGTAAGTCGCCTTTTGGCTCCATTACTAAAAGTTCACCTTTTCTCTGGGTAGCCAATTCGATTACTTTTCCGGCTGTTTCCTGGGGAACGTCCACGACCAAGGTTTCGATAGGCTCACACTTCACTCCGTCAATTTCCTTGAAGATCACCTGTGGCTGTCCCACCTGAAGTTCGTAACCTTCTCTTCTCATGGTTTCGATCAAAACCGACAAGTGAAGAATACCTCTACCGTAAACCAAGAATCTATCTTCAGAATCTGTTGGCTCCACGCGGAGCGCGAGGTTTTTCTCAGTTTCCTTCATCAATCTGTCTCTCAAGTGACGTGAAGTCACAAATTTTCCTTCTTTGCCGAAGAAAGGAGAGTTGTTGATCGTGAAGAGCATGTTCATCGTAGGCTCATCGATGGAGATACGAGGAAGTGGCTCAGGATTTTCTACATCAGCGATAGTGTCACCGATTTCGAAGTCTTCAATCCCCGTGACTGCGCAAATATCGCCTGCAACTACTGTTTGCACTTTGTTTTTTCCGAGACCTTCAAAGGTATGAAGCTCTTTTACTCTCATTTTTTTGATGGAGCCATCGGCTTTGCAGAGAGCGATTTGCTGGTTTTCTGAGATGGATCCTCTTGCGATTCTACCAATAGCAATTCGCCCCACGAAGTTGGAATAGTCCAAAGAGGTGATTTGCATCTGCAGACTTCCTTCTGAAACTTTCGGGGAAGGGATGTATTCCAAAATAGCATCCAAAAGAGGTAGAATGGAATCCGTCGGGTTTTTCCAATCCGGCCCCATCCAGTTTTGCTTTGCAGATCCGTAAAGGGTATGGAACTCCAGCTGCTCTTCGGTGGCGTCCAAGTTGAACATCAATTCGAACACTGCCTCATGGACTTCGTCAGGACGACAGTTTTCCTTATCTACCTTGTTGACTACTACAATAGGAGTAAGCCCCAGAGAAAGTGCCTTGCTCAATACAAATCGGGTCTGAGGCATGGGTCCTTCAAAGGCATCCACCAAAAGAATTACCCCATCGGCCATCTTCAATACTCGCTCTACTTCCCCTCCGAAGTCGGCGTGACCCGGAGTGTCAATGATGTTGATCTTGGTGTCTTTATACCGCACGGATACGTTTTTGGAAAGAATGGTAATTCCTCTTTCTCTTTCCAAATCGTTGTTGTCCAGGATCAGATCGTCAAATTGCTGGTTTTCTCTGAAGATTTTTGAGGCGTGGATGATTTTGTCCACTAGGGTTGTTTTACCGTGGTCAACGTGTGCGATGATCGCGATATTCCGAATATTCTGCATGGTTTGCCTTATTGAAGGCGCAAAAGTACGAATTTAATTTGGGAGTAAGGTTATCGGCCTGTGAAGTTTGAGGTGGAACCGAATCAACAGGCGGGGATCGGAAAAAGGCTTGGTTTTGGTCACAGATGAAAATTCCGATTTTAGTATAAAATAAAAAATGAGTAGTGTGTAAAATATATAATTACTAAATTTTAACTGGTAAACGTCCAAAAACCCAAAATGGCCCTGTCCAAGTCAACTATTTCTTCACATCGCTTTTCCAAGGTCAACCAAGAGGAAGATAGAAGACTTTGGCAGAGTTTGACAAAGGGAAATGAGCTTGCCTTTAGTTCCTTGTTCAAAAAATACGTGAATCCACTGTTCAATTATGGGATGCATTTGTATCCTGACCGTGAGGAGATTAAGGAAATAATTCAGGAGCTGTTTACCCGATTGTGGCTTTCTAGGGAATCCTTAAAGGAAGTCGAGCAAGTGAATTTTTATGTTTTCACCTGTTTTCGAAATGCACTTTTTCAAAGGCTTAAAAAAATCGGGAAAGTTTCATTTTCTGACGAATATGAAAATTTGGAAATCAAGGAACAGAGTGCAGAATCCCAATGGATAGAAGAGGAAAAAATGAATGCACTCCAATTCAACCTTCACAATGCCATCGACAAGCTTTCCCCTAGGCAAAAAGAGGTAGTGCTTTTTAGATTTTATCAAGGATTGGACCATGATCAAATTGCGCAGGTAATGGGAATCAGTAAAGAGGGAGTTTATAATCTTTTGTCTAAGGCGATTTCGATGTTGAAATCCAGATTGAAAGACAGCAGAAAATTTTTTTAAAAAAATCAAGAAGGGATGGTGAGATTTCCTTCCCCCCGCACTCTTATTAAGTAAATCATTTACAACACGTGCGGTTCAGTCAGAAAATTTACCAGAATTATTCCTTGGAAGACTGGGTCATGGATCCGGATTTTCAGTCCTATTGTATAGGTTCCGACCCGAAAACTCTTGAGGAATGGAATCACTTTTTTCGGGAAAATCCCGATACAAAACCTCTTGCTGATCAGGCTAAAGATATTTTAGTGAAACTGAACCAGCCTTCCTTTGCCCTGGAAAAGGAGGAAGTCAATGAGCTGTGGTTTGCTATTCAAAATCAGGTCAAACCCCAGCCATTATCTGTGGCCAAAAGTTGGTTTATTTCCAGCCATTTCGGGAAGGCTACTGCCGCAATCTTCATTTTTGGCTTGTTGGGTATCCTGACCTGGATATTTTTCCCCTCAAAATCCATCGAATATGTCACCGGATTCGGAGAAACAATCCAACTGATCCTGCCGGACAGTTCCGAAGTGACACTTAATTCCAATTCGAAACTAGTTTATTCGGGAAATTGGCAAAAAGCAAATCGCCGGGAAGTCCATTTGACCGGAGAGGCATTTTTTAAAGTCAGGCATTTGGAGGATAATCGGCCTTTTCTGGTAATCCCGAATAATGGACTTGAGATAGAAGTATTGGGAACCTCCTTTAATGTCTATCAAAGAAGGGAGGAAACCAGGATTGTCCTGAGTGAGGGCAAAGTGGAGCTGAAATTCCCAAGAAGCAAGCAAGATAATATCGAAATGAGTCCGGGGGATCTCATCTCCGTTTCCGAAGAAAAAATAAGCAGAAGAAAGGTGGATGCCCAGATTTATACCTCCTGGACTCAAAAGGTACTCACGCTCAATAAAACCACCCTCACCGAAATCATCCAGGTGGCAGAAGAAAATTTCGGGTTGGAGGTAGTCGTCTCACCCGGTATTTCAGTAGATCAAACAGCCTCTGGATCGGTCCCATTAACTGATTCAGATCAATTTATGAGGGTGATTTCTAAGGTGTTCAACTTTCAGATAGATAAAAAAGATTCCATTTACTATATCCATTAACCCATGTTACTAACCCAAAAAACCAAACTTAATTATGAAAAAGTATCTACTGATTGCATGCTTGCTCTGGTGCTGGGGACTTTTGGCTCAAGGCCAAAATGAGACACTTATCGCCTCATCCAGGCATTTGCCTAAAGTCGAGAAATCGAAAATTGAAGGGCAGACCTTAAAGGCGAATTTACATGCCCTGGAGAAAAAATTTCAGGTTTCGATTGCCTTTAAGGACGAACTGGTTCAGCAAAAACAGTCTTCCGTGGACTTTTCCCGGGCAACTTCAGTGGAAGAATCCCTGCAATTAGCCTTGAAAGGAACCGGTCTATCCTACGAACAGGTGGGAAAAGATGCGTTTATTCTTTTTGCATCTTCTTCCTCCAAGAGTAAAACTTCCGGGAATGCCCAGACGCCCCCGTTAAATACCAACCGGGAACTTCCTCAAAATTATAAATTCCAATCCAAAGGATTGACCCTAGATGAGGCACCCATCGGTTCGGAAGAAATTACCATCCGAGGAACGGTCACAGATGAAAAAGGAAATGGCTTCCCCGGAGTGAATATTCTGGTCAAAGGAACCAGCCAAGGAACTGTCACCAATACCTCCGGAGGGTATTCGGTGGAGGTACCGGATGGCAATGCCGTTTTGGTTTTTTCTTTTGTAGGCTACCTTACCAAGGAAGTCCCTGTTCAAAACCAATCCGTCATCGATGTCATGATGGCTTTGGATGAAAGTAACCTGGAGGAGATTGTAGTCACCGCCTTGGGGGTAGAAAAGTCAGCTAAAAGCCTTGGATATGCCACTGCCAGGGTGAAAACCGATGAATTGACGATCAATCGCACGCCCAATCTGATGAATGCCTTGCAGGGCAAAATCGCAGGGGTGAATATTTCATCACTGGGCACCGGGCCAGGTGGTACCTCAAAAATCAGAATCCGTGGCCAATCTTCCATTTCCGGCCAAAATAATCCCCTCATTGTAATCAATGGTGTGCCCATTGACAATACCAATTTTGGAACAAATCCAGGCAATAACGCTTCAGATAATTCCATAGGTGTCAGAGGCGGTGGAGTTACCTCAGACGGAGGGGATGGGTTAAGTAGTATCAATCCCGACGATGTGGAAAGCATGACCGTCCTAAAAGGTGCCGCAGCCGCAGCTTTGTACGGCTCCAGAGCCAAAGACGGAGTGATCATGATCAATACCAAAACCAAAGGTGATCGTCAGGGAATCGGGGTGACCTATAACCTCAATTATACCAATGAAACTCCCCTTGATTTTACAGATTACCAATACGAATATGGACAGGGAGAGCAAGGGGTAAGGCCTACTACTCCCAATCCTACCTCTGGGCAGTGGTCTTTTGGGGAAAAATTCCAGCCAGGAATGACCCAGGTACTATTTAACGGAGTCACAGTGCCTTATCAACCCGTAAGAAACCATATCCGTGATTTTTTCAGGAATGGACAAAACGTAACCAACTCCATTTCTTTGGCCTCCGCCAGCGATAAGGGTGGATTTAACCTCTCTTTTTCTGATCTGACCAGCCGGGGTATTGTACCCAACAACAGCTACAACAGAAAGACAATCAATTTGGGTTTTGGGTATGATTTGACCAGTAAATTAAGCTTCAGGGGTAATTTTAATTACTCCAACGAAAAAAATACCAATCCTCCAAATATCGGTCAACAGGATAATACGATCCCTGTGGCCTTGTATAATCTGGCTAACTCCATGCCGCTAAATGTCATGGATGAGAATAAATACGACGCCAACGGAGATGAAGCAGTGTATTCAAGATTCAGAAACAGGACCAATCCTTACTTCACGCTAGCGGAGCAATTCAATAACATCATCCGCGACCGGATTTTTGGAAATGTTGCGGTAAAATACAATTTCACTCCTTGGCTGAATCTCCAGGGAAGGGTAGGGCAGGATTATTGGTCCAGGGACCAAGAATATAACAACTTCCCTACCGGTCAGGCTTCTCGGGCTCCTGCACCGGCAGGTTTTGTCAATGGGGTCTTCACTCAGGAATCCAGAAGATTCAGAGAAATCAATGCGGACTTTCTCCTATCGGGGAATAAAACATTTGGTGACATCGGGGTCAATGCATCCTTTGGTGGGAATCACATGTACCGAAGATCGGATGTCAACAGTGTGCAGGTCACCGATTTTGTCGTAAGGGACCTTTACACGGTGCAGAATGGTCGGGCAAAAGATCCGATTTATGATTTATCCGAAAGAGCAGTGAATTCCCTGTATGGTTCAGCCGAATTCTCCTATAAAAATCGGTTCTTCCTGACAGGTACATTGAGAAACGATTGGTTTTCTACCTTGTCAGCAGCAAACAGAAGTATCCTTTATCCCTCTGTGGCCTCCAGCTGGGTGTTTAAGGACAATACCGGAGAATCTTCCTGGCTGAATTTTGGGAAATTGAGAGTTGCCTACGCCGAAGTAGGCAGTGACTCAGATGTAGCTCCTTATTCCAATGTGCTATTTTATGGAATCAACAATAACCTGTTTGCCAATCAGCCGGTAGGTGGACCGATAGGTACCTCACTTCCTAACCCAGACCTGAGACCTATGCGGGTAGCAGAAACGGAAGTTGGGTTTGAATTGACCATGTTGCAGGGCAGAATAAACTTGGACGTGGCAGGGTATCATAAAATCACAACGGATCAAATTGTAAGAGCGCAGATTTCGGATGCTTCCGGATTTGTGACCACTTCCATTAACAGCGGCAAAAGCCAAAACCAAGGGGTAGAAATGCTCTTGACTCTGGTTCCTGTGGAGACAGGCAATTTTACCTGGGAAGCCACCCTTAACGGAACCTATAATAAAACCAAAGTTCTGAGCCTTTTGACCGATACTCCAGGGGAAAGGATCACAGTGGGTACCCATGTGTTCAATGGAGAATTGAGACAGATCGTTGGAGAAGAAATGGCCCAGGTAGCCGGTTTTGGTTTTCGACGGGATGATCAGGGAAGGATAATTTATGGTGCAAACGGTATCCCGCTTCGAACCCCGGATTTGATCAATTTTGGATCGGCTCTTCCGAAATGGTTTGGAGGAATCAATAATTCCTTTAAATACAAGGGGATCATGATGTCCTTTTTGATTGACTTCAAACTTGGAAACGTCATGCTTTCCGGTACGAATTTCAATGCGATCAGGCATGGACTCCACAAGATGACCTTGCAAGGAAGAGAGGGAGGAGTAGTAGGCGAGGGGGTCAACCAAGCAGGTGAGCCCAATACAGTCGCTGCCCCGGTACAATCTTATTGGGAAGTGGTAAGGTCGCAGGCGCTGATCGAACCTGCGGTTTTTGATGGAGGCTATTGGAAGCTTCGTCAGATTACCTTGGGGTATGATTTTACCAAGCACTTGTCCGAAAACTCTCCCATTCAGGGCTTACGGCTGAATTTGGTGGCGAACAACGTCCTCATGATCCAAAAGTGGGTGGACAACATCGACCCTGAATCCTTTGGGTATTCCTCCGACAACCTGGTTGGAATGGAATCCACAGGGCTTCCCACAACTCGGGGCTTAGGCTTCAATTTGAATGTTAAATTTTAATCCCTGAAAGAAATGAAAAAGTTAATCTCAATACTTTCCTTGGTCATATTGATGGGATACACCGTCTCCTGTGATCAGAATTTTGACGACTTCAATACGAATCAAGTCAATGCGACTGCCATCGATCCGGCTTTTCAGCTCAATGCTGCTGTGGTTGGTTTAGCGTTTCCCACGTTGGGTACCTTGACATTTGATGTGGGAATTGTTCAGCAGGTGATTTCCCCCAACTCGGGGGTATTGACTGGAGCCAATTACAATCAGGATAACCGGGAGTATTCACAGAGTCTTTGGCAGGGATATTACCGAAATGTCATCAAAAATACCCGTGACGTAATTGCTCGATTGGATGGGAATGCCAACCGCGCCAATTTGATTCAAATGGCAAGACTGATTCAAGCTTATGGCTTCATGGTCCTCACCGATGACTACGGAAGTATTCCCTACTTCGAAGGCGGTAAAGGGTATACCAGTCAGATTTTCTTGCCAAAATACGATGCCCAACAGCAAATCTATGACGACCTGATCAAAGAAGTCAGGGAAGCCACTGCTGCCTTGAATGCAAGCCAAAGAATAGAAACTGCCGATATCCTTTATGGTGGAGACATCAACAAATGGAAAGCCTTTGGAAATTCTCTTTTGTTGAGACTTGGCATGCGTCTTAGTGAGGTAGATCCATCCAAAGCCCAACAAATTGTTTCCTCCATCGGAGCCGGGCCTTTTATTTTGAATAATTCTGACAATGCGGCGATCCGGCATGATAACAATTACCAAAATCCAACAGGCAACACGCTAAATTCTACAGAGGCTTCCAATTTTTACTTGACAAAGCCTTTTGTGGATTTCTTGAAGAACTCCAATGATCCTAGACTTTCTGCCATTGCGGTCCGCTATGTAGGCGCCAAATCCGGTCCTGAACAGACCGTGGACCGTGCCTCCTTTGATGCAAATATGCAAGTAGGAATGCCCATGGGAAATGACAACGCTGGAGCGGTAAAGGCTGCTGCAGATGCTGGTTTGGCTAGTTTTTACGAATTCAGCCAAGCTGACCGAAGACGCGTTGCCAAGCTTACGGCTCCGAATTTTCTCATTACCGCAGCCCAAACCAACCTTCTTTTGGCTGAAGCCAGGCATAGAGGTTGGATTACCACGGGAAATGCCCAGGATTATTTCCACGCAGGAATCCGGGCGCATATGATTCAGTTGGGCTTGGTGGACGCAGGGTCTACTATTTCCCCTGAGGCGATCAATACCTATATCTTAGCGAACCCATTGAACTCTTCGACTGCCTTAGCCCAAATCAATAATCAATATTGGGTAGCTTCATTTCTGAATGGACCTGAGGCATTTGCGAATTTCCGAAGAAGTGGATTCCCTGTACTCCAGGCTAATCCATTCCCCGGCAGAGAGGTGCCTTTCATTAACCGGCTCACCTATCCCAACTCTGAAATTTCGGTGAATTCAGACAATGTCCAGGCCGCAATTGCAGCCCAAGGAGCAGATAATTTAGCCACCAAAGTATGGTGGGATAAGTAAACCCATCCCGGCCTTCGGGCCGGGAAATTTCCTTAATCTATATGAGATACATCTTACTGACAGCAATTCTTTTGAGTTGCAGCATTACGGTTTTTTGCCAACAAATTTCCAAAGAAGAACTGACCTACCTGACCAGAGAATGGAATGGGGAACGGTTTCCGGATGGAAGGCCCAAAGTTTCAGATGATCTTCTGAAACGGATGCGTTTGGTGACCCATGATGAAGCCTGGGCTGTCATGAAAAATGCCGGGTACTTGTACCAATACGCCGACGGTTGGCAGGTGATCAATCCGGACAGTATTTTGATCGGAAGAGCAGTGACGGCTACCTTTTTACCGGGGCGACCGGACATCCACAATGCCATCGATGAACGGGGAAAAGCAGAAGGAAAACGGGGACAAAATTCCTGGCCGGTGGATTTGCTGGTACCCGGAGATGTTTACGTTGCGGATCAGTTTGGCATCCATGTCAACGGGCCCACCATCGGGGATAATGTGGGCAATGCCATCTTCGCCAAATCAGGAAATGGAATCGTATACGACGGCGCCATTCGGGACATTGCCGGACTAAAA
The DNA here is from genome assembly GCA_033844545.1 of Cyclobacteriaceae bacterium. Classification (GTDB taxonomy): domain Bacteria; phylum Bacteroidota; class Bacteroidia; order Cytophagales; family Cyclobacteriaceae; genus Algoriphagus. Next base: position 15,879 of record JAJLJS010000267.1, read on the forward strand.
GAGATCCCGGGATTTACCTCCTACTTCACCAGCTATCATCCTTCGCATCACAACCAGCCGGGAAATCTCAATACTATGTTGGTAGGAATTAATCATCCGACCAAAATCCGACAGACCACTGTCATGGCAGGGGATGTAGTATTGGGAAGAGATGGGGGAGTTTCCTTTATTCCCGCGCATTTGGTCGAGAAAGTGGTAATAACCTCAGAAATCGTACGACTGCGGGATATGTTTGGACACGAAAGATTAAGGGAAGGCAAATATACCGCGGGCCAAATCGATACCCGATGGTCAGAGGAAATCGAACGGGACTTTTCCCAATGGCTCAATGACCATATCGATGAATTGCCTGTGCCCAGAGCCCAGATTCAGGAATTTCTCAAAAACAGAACTTGGTAAATAAATCCACAACTCCATGAACACAAAAATCAAATCAAGAAGGGAATTTTTCCAAAAAAGCCTTAGCCTTACCGGGGCAGCTTGGCTCAGTACCTTTGGGAGTGGCTTGGAAGCGGCAGTCGAGCGGACACCATTGTCCTCAGCTCCTTCTGATCTCAAAATTACCGAGGTAAAATGTGGCTATGTCCGGGGAGCCCTCTATGTGAAAATTTACACCAATCAGGACATTTGGGGATGTGGGGAAGCTGTGGATGCAATTCATGGTACCTACTACTTGGTCAAGCGATTGGGAGAGCAGATCAAAGGCCAAAGCCCTCTTAATCCCAATCGTCTCGCAGAACAGTTGAGAAAAGGAGCCTTTTTCGGAGGGGCTCAGTCCGGTGTCTTTGTGGCGGTTTTAACTGCCATTGAGACAGCTCTTTGGGATCTGACCGGTAAAGCCCTGGGACTTCCTGTTTACCAGCTGCTTGGTGGAAAGTATCGGGATAAAATACGCGTGTATTGTGATACCGCACTCTATGCCTCGACTAATCCGACTCCAGAAGATTATGCAGCTGCCGCCAAAGACGCCGTAAGCCGGGGATACAATGCGGTCAAATTTGATGTGGATAACGGGAGAGATCCCAATAAGTACGACCGGTTTAACTGGACGGCAAATCCCATGGAAATTGATAGGATGTACAATGCCATAGCGGCTGTAAGGGAGGCTGTGGGTCCCAATATCGATATCTGTGTGGATATGCATGGAAGGTACGATGCGGTCACCGGATTAAAAATGGCCCAATTGTATGAGCCCTTGAACTTGATGTGGCTGGAAGAGCCAGTTCCGGCGGATAATATTGAAGTCTATAAAAAAATCACCCAAGAGACATCTACGCCCATTTGTACCGGTGAAAACATCTACCTAGCCTATGGGTTCACCCGAATTCTCTCAGATCATGCGGTGGATATCATCATGCCGGACTTACAAAAAGCCGGAGGATTGGGTGAAGCTCAGCGGATAGCCAATTTGGCCAACTTGTACTACGTGCCTTTTTCTCCGCATATGGTGGCCTCTTTTCTTGGTGCAATGGCTTCCTGTCATGTCTGTGCTTCTGTACCAAACTTCCAGATTATGGAATGGCAGATTTACATGGACACCGACCAGCTTTGGAAAGATATCGTCATCTACGATGGTCCCAGAACGGAAAACAGCTTCATTACCCTTTCCGAAAAGCCTGGAATCGGCGTGGAAATCAATGAAGAGGGAATGAAAAAATATGCTCAACCGGGAATTCCCTTTTTTGAATAATCAATAAAACCTAAACTATGAAATCTCCAATAAACCCAATTCTCCCCGTACTAGCCCTGTGGATGGCATTTGCAACCAACAGTAGGGCTCAAGAAGTAGGGGCAAGTCCTGAATACATCAAAGCGTTAACCTCAGAATGGAAAGGAGAACGCTTGCCAGATGGTCGGCCCAAAGTGTCAGATGCCCTCCTGCAGCGATTGAAAAATATTTCCATCGAAGAGGCTTGGGGCGTTCTGCGGAACAAAGGGTATAATAATCAATACGAAGGGGATTGGCAGATCATCTGGCCTGACTCCGCCATGACCGGGAGGGTAGTTACAGCCCAATACATGCCACTCCGGCCAGATTATCAAAATCAGATCAAAGATCAAGGCGTAAACCGGGAAAATAGGTCTCCCAAAGGGGGAACAAATTCCTGGCCTATTGACATCCTGGCCAACGGCGATGTTTATGTCGCCGATGGCTATGGAAAAATCGCGGACGGAACCCTCATCGGAGATAATCTGGGGAATTCCATCTTTGCCAAATCCCAACGGGGCGTGATCTTTTACGGATCTGTGCGTGATCAGGAAGGACTTTCTGAGATCGAGGGATTTAATGCCTGGATCAAGGGACAAGACCCCAGTTTTATCCGGGAAATGATGCTCACTTCCATCAACGCGCCCATTCGTATAGGTAGAGCTACTGTGTTACCGGGAGATGTGGTGTTGGCCAAAAAGTACGGCGTTATTTTCATCCCGGCCCATTTGGTGGAGGACTTGGTAATCACCGCAGAGGTTACGGCTTTGCGGGATCAGTTTGGCCATCAGCGGCTTCGGGAAAAGAAATATTTGGCTGGCCAAATAGACTCGGAATGGACCGACGAAATCAAGAAAGATTTCATGGAATGGCTAAAGAACTATCCGGGCAAACTTCCCATGACCCAACAAGAATTGGATAACTATTTTAAAGAAAGAAACTGGTAATGCCCTTTTTCCAAAACACTAACCCAAAATACCATCAAAATGAAAAATAGATTACAAGAGATTATCGCCAAGCAGCGGGAAGAAGAACTTTCTTACGCAAAACAAAGAAAAGCAGAACAGGAAAACCCCCTAACAGGATCCAACAGAAGAGATTTCTTAAAAAAGACCGCATTGGGAGGCTTTAGTTTGGCTGCCCTGACCGGCTTGACTTTTGAAGATACCATGGCCGAGACTACCCGAAACGTTTCCCGAGCCTCAGCACCTTCTGACCTGAAAATAACAGATTTGCGGTACTGTGTGACAGCTGTCATGGGGCGGACCGCCATCATCCGGATTGACACCAATCAGGGGATTTATGGGTTGGGAGAAGTCAGAGACGGGGCCGATCCCAGATATGCCCTGATGCTCAAAAGCAGAATCATGGGTGAGAATCCTTGCAACGTGGAAAAGATTTTTAAAATCATCCGGCAGTTTGGAGGCCCAGCCCGCCAGGCAGGAGGAGTATGTGCTGTGGAAATGGCGCTTTGGGATCTCTGTGGAAAGGCTTACAATGTACCGGCCTGGCAGCTTTTGGGTGGAAGATATCGGGATAAAGTCCGGCTGTATGCAGACACTCCCGAAGGCAAAGATCCAGAAGATCAAAAGCAAAAGATAAAATACAGGATGGAAGACCAGGGATATACCTGGTTGAAAATGGACGTTTCCATCAATGAAATCAAAGACATACCGGGTTGCCTCAATAATACCGAGATATTCAAAAACGGAGGATCAAGTCAATGGCAGGGTGGATATATGTCCTATTCCAATACTGCACATCCATTCACGGGTATCCAGATTACCGAAAAAGGATTGGATGAACTCGAAAAAATCGTTCACAATGTCCGGGAGATGGTGGGTTATGAAGTACCTATCTCCACAGATCACTATGGCCACATCGATATGAACAATTGCATCAGACTAGGCAAGGCTTTGGACAAATATCGTTTGGCTTGGTTTGAAGATATGGTGCCTTGGCAAATGTGGCAACAGCACAAGGTGATCACCGACACCTTGGATACCCCAAATCTTACCGGGGAGGATATTTTCCTTCTGAATGGCTTTAAAGACCTCATTCATAATCGGGCGGTGGATATCGTCCATCCGGATCTGGCTTCCAGTGGAGGTTTATTGGAAACCAAGCGAATCGGGGATTATGCCGAGGAGTTTGGAATAGCCATGGCCATGCACCAGGCTGGGACTCCGGTATCCTTTATGGCCAATGTCCACTGTGCAGCAGCTACCCAAAACTTTCTTTCTTTGGAGCATCATTCAGTGGATGTGCCCTGGTGGGAAGACTTGGTGATCATGACTGGGGGAGACAAAATCATCGACAAAGGTTATGCACCTGTTCCGCTGACTGCTCCTGGATTAGGCATTGAACTCAACGAGGAGGTGGTCAAGCAGCACCTACATGCAACAGACAAATCGTATTTCGCCCCCACGGATGAGTGGACCGAGAAGCGCTCCCATGACCGTACGTATAGCTAAGTTTTATTTTCCTGCACTTGGGCAATCTGAGTGCAGGTTTTTTTATTTTCATCCAAAATCCAAAAACCGTCCATGAATTCGACCTTGACCAAATCATTTCAGATTCTTGCAGGAGTAGCTTTTATAGTATCGATTTATTTCTTTTTGAATGAAAGTTGGATTGGTCTCGGCTGGACAGCAACAGGTTTTTTTGCCTGTTTGGGAATTAGTTTTCAGGGTAATCCCAAGCTGAAAGGTTTTACCTATTCTACTATGATTTTTGCAGCGGTTTCAATGGCCATGGCATTTCCAAGTTGGTTTACTGAAATTAGAGGATACAAGCTTTCCAATACCATTACCCCATTAATTCAGGTGATCATGTTTGGAATGGGGACTTCGATGAGCATCAGGGATTTCGCCGGGGTGATCCGTACTCCCCAATCTGTTTTGATTGGGGTGTTGGCCCAATTTTGCATCATGCCTCTTTTAGGATTAGGCTTGGCGACATTGAGTGGACTTGAGCCGGAAATAGCCGCTGGATTGGTTTTGATCGGAAGTTCCCCGAGCGGATTGGCCTCCAATGTCATGAGCTATTTGGCAAAAGCCAATTTGGCTCTTTCCATCACACTTACTTCTGTCACTACCATGCTAGCTCCTTTGATGACACCTCTTTTGATGAAGTTTCTGGCAGGGGCTTTAGTGGAAATTGATGTACTAAAGATGATGTGGGATATCTTCAAGATGATTATTATTCCCATCGGAGCTGGGCTGCTGTTTAATAAATTGCTCAGCGGTAGATCCAGATGGTTGGATCAAGCCATGCCTTTGGTGTCCATGATCGGAATCGGATTGATCATCGTCGTGATCACTGCCGCAGGAAGAGATGCATTGCTTGAGATTGGAATCTTGCTCATCGGATTAGTGCTGATTCATAATTTCAGTGGGTATTTTATCGGGTATTGGTTTGCCAGGATTTTTAAAATGCCTGAGAAAGATTGCCGAACAGTGGCCTTGGAAGTTGGGATGCAAAATGCAGGTCTCGCCTCAGGAATTGCCAAAGAAATGGGGAAAATAGCGACTATTGGACTTGCCTCTGCTGTTTTTGGGCCAGTAATGAATATTTCCGGGTCCATCTTGGCCTCTTTCTGGAGCAAGAAGGAAATTCAAGAAAAATAGTCGGGCCGTGATATAATTTTTCACAACTTATTTAGTTGTTTTTATAATCATGCTCCAAATGAAAGGCTATATCCTATCTCTCTTCTTCTTGGGCTTTTTCAGCTCATCCTTAGCTCAGGTACAAACCAATGCTTCTAAAAAAGCTTCCCAACTATTAAATAGGGAAAATTATCGGTCTTTAAGCGACGATTCTGGATACTACTTTTTCCCTCACCTTGGGATGAGATATGGAAATGTCCCTGATATTTTGCAAACAGGAATAGAAGATTTAAGTCTGATTTATGGAATGGGTTTTGGATATCGGAATGAAAATATTTCTTTGGAATCGGGGTTGTCGGTAATTCATCATTCATCCAGCGCAATTTATTTCCCGATTTGGGAGAGAAGAGAATATTTGATGAATTCTCATTTAGCCTTTTTGGTACTTCCCTTGACTTTTCGTTATGATATTCCTACGGGTGAAAAGGAAAATCTCCGAATTGGAGCTTTTTTTAATGCGAATTGGTCTATGGTACCTCTCAAGGATGATGATAGCCGGTCAGGCACTATCCAAGGTGGAGAAAATCAAGAATCCTATACCATCACTTCCTCAGCCAAGAGCCCATTTTTCTTCAAGACAGGGATTCATTCAAGACTGAGAGTTTTGAATTCGGCTTTTTTGAATTTCGAATTCGGGACCTTTTTCTCCCTGAATACCAATAGAGAATACCAAGTTCAATTTGGAGATACCCCTTCCCGTCAATTTGACAGGAGATGGGAAGGAATTACTTGGTCTATTGGAGGGATCTTGCCTTTGGGGGTTATTGAAGCAAAACTTCGAAAGAAAGAATAACCTAATCCTTAAAATACTCCTCAAAGATCCCCGCCCAGATCACATACCCTTCCTGATTCAAGTGGAGTTGGTCTTGGAGATAAAGCTCAGGCCTTGGATTTCCATCTGAAGTAGTCAAAGCTTTCCAGACATCTACAAATTCCACGTTTTCTTTGGCCCGGCAGTATTCGCTCAGCTTTTGGTTGAAAATCTGGTAGTTGGCTTTTTTCTCCCATCTCGAAGGACTCGGCTTGGCACCGATTAGATAGATTTCCACTTCGGGATTGATGAGGTGAATCCGGGTCACGATGTTGTCTAAGCTGGTCAGGATCGAGGATACTTCTACATCTGCCCAGAGGTCATTATCTCCTTCGTAGATAAAGACTCGGCTGGGCTCGAACTTTATCACCAAAGGGAATAGATGTCGCTCCAAATCGGAAGCTTTGGATCCTCCAAATCCCGTATTGATCAGGCTTTCCTTCGCAAAGGTCTCTTCCAGGGTGTTCCACATCCGAATAGTGGAGCTGCCGGTAAATACCGTGCTACCTGGAGCCCAACCGAGGCTGTCATATTTGGCGGAGATTTGACGGACTTCTTTTTCAAAAGGAACTTCTTGGGCTTGGATATTTCCCAAGCTCCAAAAGAAGATGGAAAGAAAAATGCTGGCTATTCTGGGATCTTTCATGGCTTAGACGGCGGTTTCAGGGATAAAGTAAAACATCATCCCCAAGATTAGATAGACAAAAATGAGTTGAACGCCTTTATACCAGTTTGAACGGCCGTCATTGGCAATCATAGAAGCCAATATGACTCCTAAGAATAAAGCTCCGATCAAGGCCCGGTTAAATGTCAGGTTCATTTGATCCGGACCGATAAACAGACTCAACAGGACTAAAATCGGGGCGATAAAAAGGGCCACCTGGATAGAACTGCCCAGGGCTATTCCAATACTCAGGTCTACTTTGTTTTTGGAAGCCATGACAATTGCCGATATACTTTCTGCCGCACCTCCGATCACAGCCAAAAAGACTACTCCGATAAAAACACTGGACATTCCCATGACTTCCCCGGTTTCTTCTGCTGCTCCTATCAAAATCTCACTCATAAAGGCAGCCAGGACTGAGGCGAAGATTAAAAAACCTATGGATTTTGGGAGAGACCAGTGGGATTCATGTGCTTCCTCCTCGCTGGAGTTTTGACTTTTAAAGAAATCCGGATGGGTTTTGAGCATAAATACCAAATAGAGGCCATAGGCCATAAGAAGGGACAGGCTCAGATAAATATTCAGGGAATTTTCTGCCTCTGCATATCCCGAGCTGCCAAAAAAGCGATTGAAGGCACTCGGAACTGTTAAACTTAGTACCGCGATCATCATCATCGAGCTGTACATGCGAATGCTGGAAGAATTGTACTCCTGATAGTGAAATTTCAACCCACCCACCAAAAATGAAAGCCCTAATGCAAGGAGAAGGTTGGCGAGAATTGCTCCTGCCAAAGAAGCCAAGACCATAGAATAAAGGCCGGCTTTTAAAGCCACCACCGCAATGATCAACTCAGGAAGATTTCCAAAGGTAGAATTCAGCAACCCACCAACCGCATCCCCTGTATAAGAAGCAAGGTTTTCGGTAGAGGTACTGATCAGTCTGGCAATGGGAATGATGGAAATAGCAGCAGAAAAGAAGATTAACGGTGCTGTGGCTTCCGAAAATTCAAAATAAAGCGTGAGAGGAATGAATGCAAAAAGCCAGTGGATTCCAGGTTTACCCAGAGTTTTTAGGGAGTCGCTAAATTTTGTCATGGTACTTGGGTTTTTTTTCTAAGATACCCCTTTCCTACTTTAAATTACACCTAGGATTGATTTTCGATTTCGTTCATCTGTTGGTCATATTCGTACAGCTCGGACAATCTTTTCCTTTGCCCGGTGATCGAAGAGATTTTAATTCTCAGGGAAAAATCACTTTCTACCCCCGAATTCGCCCTTTTCGTCACATTCCCAGAATTTTGGCAGAGTTGTTCGCTCTCTTGGAGTGATTTTAGCGTTAGGTAAATATCTGCCAATCAATTAATCCCCTTGCTATGAATCGCATTACTCAATTCTTTTGGTTTTGTAGTGGAGCCAATTTTGCCATATTGAAAAGGACGCCTACCGAAAGCAACAAATACTTGGGAATCGGTGCGACAGTTTTTTTTACCGGAGTATTGGCGGCGGTGGCTGCAGGATATGCTTTATATACTGTTTTTCAAAATCTTGTACCTGCCATCTTTTTCGGAATCTTGTGGGGATTGATGATTTTCAATCTGGACCGCTTTATCGTGTCCAGCATGCGTAAAAGGGAAAATGCCTGGGCAGAATGGAAGCTGGCGATCCCAAGGTTGGTTTTGGCAGTGTTACTGGCTTTGGTCATTTCCAAGCCTTTGGAATTGAAGATGTTTGAGCGGGAAATCAATCGGAAGTTGGATGAGAAAAAAACGGAATTTATCGCCCAATCCAAAGCCAATCTGGCCAAAGGCTTTCCTGAAATTCAGGAGCTTGAAGCCAAAATTGATACGCTAAAATCCGAGGTTTCTCAGGCGGAGGGCTTTCGAGACCAGCTTCAAAAGGAATACGATGCAGAGCGATTCGGAGAAAAAACTTCCGGAACCAGTGGAATTGTCGGTTTGGGTACCAATGCCAAGAAAAAGGAACAGCAGCTCGATGCAGCCCAATTGGCCTTGGATGACTTGAGAAAAAGGAATCAGATCCGGATCGATACGCTTGAGTCGCAAATCCGGGAATTTATGACTTTGCGCCAGGCTGAATTTGAAAAACAACAACCCGGGATCGAAGGATTCGATGGCTTGGCGGCTCGAATGGATGCACTTTCGGTATTGACTGCAGAGAGCTCCGCCATGGCGCTGGCGAATGTGTTTATCATGCTGCTTTTTATAGCGATCGAGACGGCACCGATTTTTGTCAAGTTGATCTCCAGCCGCGGGCCTTATGACGAACTTTTGGAGCTTCATGAAGAGAAAGTGAAACTTTTCAAAGGAGAAAAATGGACCATTGCCAAAGGAGAATCAGAGGCACGAGTAGGTTACTTTCAGGATACTCATTTTTACGCTACTGATTTGAAAAAGGAAAAAACCAATCGAAAAAACCGAGCCGAAACTGATCGGGAATTGGCCAATTGGGAATGAGAAAGAAAGGAAAATCAGGGAGTTGTTTTGATTTACGTGTAAATTTATTTTTCTTTACGGCACATTTAAAAATCAATGAGTTATGGACACCAAGATCACCTTGTCTTTCAATAAAGAAATTATTGACCGAGCCAAGGATTTTGCCGACCAAAATAACATCAGTCTTTCCAGGTTGACAGAGTTTCTATATGCACAGATGACTTCCAAAAACTACAAATCTTTGGAGGAGCTTCCGATTTCCGATTGGGTGAATATGGTGTCCGACGGTGAGGTAGAATATAAGCGCACGCCTTCCAGTCGTAAGGCCATGAAGGATGAGTTCTTCGAAGGCAAAAAATGAGGGTATTTCTGGATGCAAACGTACTGGTGTCTGTGTTGAATAAGGAATACCCACTTTTTCCGCATTCTGCCCGGATTTTAAGTTTGGCGGATCAGCGGAGATTCCAACTCTACACCACTCCGATTTGCTTGGCTATTGCTTTTTATTTTGCAGAGAAAAAATGCGGAACCGCCCAAGCCAAGCAAAAAATGCAGGTCCTTTCCTCCAAAATTCACATAGCGGCAGTGGACTCCCAAACTGTCAAAAGTGCTGTTTCAAATCCAAGTGTCATGGATTTTGAGGATGGGTTGGAGTATTATTCAGCTTTGCAGCATGACTGCAAAGTCATCATCACGGAGGATTCTGAAGGGTTCTATTTTTCAGAAATCCCAGTATATGATTGCCGCAAGTTTTTGGAAGAAGTGGTGTTTTGATTTGTGTAAGATTCTCCTAGTGTGCGAAACCCTTGGAGAGTTGTTTCATTGTCCTTGGAGAGTTTTATTGGCGACCTGATCCAGTTGGTCCATTGTTTTTTGAACGGATTTCCATTCAGCAAAAGCTACGATCTTAATTAGAAAGCCCAAGAATTTTCCGGGATTGATGAGTTTTTGGGCAATGGCGGCGATGTTTTTGTCCCTATCCTGAATCTGAAATGCTTTGTCAGGGTCTGCATGGTATTCCCCGGCATATTTCCAAGCTCCATCCCGGGCGATTTGAATTGAGAAGTTGAGGAGCATTTCGTCTTTTCCTTTGGCCAAAGGAATCAGCCAGCCAAAAATTGGGGAGACTTTGCTGATATTGGCTTTGACACCATCCACCAATTCAGCCAGAATGGAATTAATCCTGTCGAAATCAGCTTTGATTTCTCCAAGAGGTTTACTGACCATGGTTTCGGAAGCAGCGATGCCCAGATCGAGATTTATATGGGCATTGATTCCCAGAAGGAGGTGCTGAAGTACCAAATGACTGGAGATTTCACTGGCCTCAAATGCTATTTTCCAACTTAGGGAAGGATTTTGACCGGATTTCCATAAGTCGTATGCATCGATAAAACGCTTGGCAAAAAGGACATCCAGTTTTTCCATTCTGGGATTGTCTTCAAATTCCCCAGCATCGATCCCTTGTTTAATTCTGCGGGTAACCTGTCGGTATAAAATCCCAAAATACCCTATACGGCTTTGGGATATTAGGCATTCCTCAACGATCTCATCCATCCGGATCAAAACCTGTTCAATGGTATCCATGATTATTTAAAAAAGCTCTCCAATAGATCTCCTACATAATAGGCTACAATTGCCGCCAATAAGCCTAAGGCTACGGTTTCCAAAATACTCCTCAGCGTTGAAGTTTGATTGACAATTCCTTTGAGCCATCCAACAATCAGAAAAGCCAATCCAGTAAGGAGACTTGTCCAAAAGAACGTGTTGATTTCCATTGGAAAAAAGAAGTTCCACAAATAGACCATCAAGGGTATAAATCCGACTAAAATAAAGGAGACCAAGGTAGCCAGCCCGATTTTGAATGGGCTTTTGGAGTCTCTCATCATGCCCAATTCATCCTTCATCATTTCTGCCACCCAAAGGTCCTTGTCTGAGCAAATATGATCCACAATTTGATCCAAGAGCTCTCCTTTAAAACCCTTTTCCCGATAAATCTCCGCGATCTCTTCCCGTTCGATTTCGGGGAGGTTTTCTATTTCCCAATATTCTATGCTTTCGTGTTTGTCAAAATTATCCTTTTCACTTTTTGCGGACAGGTAAGCTCCTACAGACATCGAAAATCCATCAGCAAGAAGATTTGCGAAGCCAAGGATAATTAATATTCCAGGGTCTAAGTTTGCCCCATATCCCCCGGCTACTACTGCAAAGGTGGTCACAGCACCGTCTATGCCTCCATAGACAAATTCGCGAAGGTATTCTTGGAGCTTACCGAATTTGGTGGTGGAATTATGCAATGACTTTTCCATGAATTACCGAAGATTTTGAAGGAAAAACCGCTTGACATTCTCCCCCATTACTGCCCTGATTTCCTCTTCTGAAAAACCAGCTTTCATCAGCCCTTCCACGATTAAGGGGAGTCCGGTAATGTCAAAGGGTACTGCCACTGAGCCGTCATAGTCTGATCCCAAGGCCACATATTCGATTCCTACCAAGTCCCTGACATGCTTGATGGATGCAATGATATTGGGCAGCTCAGGTTCACCCACGGCCATATCAAAAAAAGCAATCCCGATGATACCGCCATTCGCAGCAATTTTTTGAATCTGTTCATCGCTGAGGTTTCGTTGGGAATCTAAAACTGCTCTCACACCGGTGTGAGATACAATAACCGGTTTAGAGGTTAGGTTGAGTACATCTTCCACAATGGCCGGAGAGGAATGAGCCAAATCGATAAAAATTCCCAGTTCATTCATTTTCCGGACTGCAGATTTTCCAAATTCTGTCAGTCCGGCTCCATTTTCACCATGGGCGGATCCTCCAAATTCATTGTCGAAAAAATGCGTTGGGCCGATCATTCTCACACCGGCCGCATAGACTTTTTCCAGATTTTCCAAGGAAGCCTCCAAGGCATGACCTCCTTCAATCCCCAGCATGGCTCCGATTACCTCTTTGTTGGATTTCCTTGCCTCCAATAGTTCTTCCAAATCAGATTTTGACTTGATGAGAATTGCCTTTTCACCCTCATTTTCAACAAAGCGGGCTAAGGCTTCGCTCTGGCTTAGTGTCCGGTTGATCAAGCTAAACCAGTTCCAGGGACTTTCTCCCTTTGCAATGGTCAGGGGAGTGATATTATCAAAGGCATCTTCGCTGTTGCTTTGCATATTCTGACCTGCTGGCGATTTGGAGACAATGGTAAACATTTCCAATGCCACATTGGCCTCCCGCATTCTCGGGAAATCCACATGTCCTCGCTCTCCTCGTTCATTGAGATTTCTTCCCCAGAGCAGCGCGTCGCAGTGAAGATCACTGATGAAGTCCAGCCTATCGTAGAGGGCTTTTGCTTCAGGAGCGACAGAATAAGGTGCAGGACTTTTTACTGGATTTCTTTGGGTTTCGATGTACTGAGGAACTGTGTTTATCCCGATTAAATAAATGACAAACAGAATTCCCAGAAAGAGAAAAATCTTCTTCATGGGTTGGGGTTTTGCTACATAAGATAAGTAAAAAAGGGGATTTGAAGGGCGGGAAAAAAAATGATCGGATGGGAAATATCCGTTTTTTTAGATCAGCAAATCTTTAAACCTGATGGGGAATAGAAGGGTTTGAAGAATGGAATTTTAGCTCAGCTCACCATTCCTCTGAGAAGAATGGAGAAGTGGAATCTGCAGGGGGATTTCCTTTAGGAAAAATTCTACAAGAAGCGAAATGAAAAATATTTTGAAATTTTTTTTCGGAAATTTTGATAATCTGGATGCTTTTTTTAGGTTTAAGAAACTTTTGCGAACAAAAAATTGCTTTATCCAGCACTTTGCCAAAGTTTATATGGTTTTAATCCATTAACAATAAACCCTGATAGGGAGCCTAATTCTAAAAAGGCTCCCCTTTTTTTTGCCATTGTTTTTTCTTGTTTTGTAAAAAGTTCAAAAACCGGTTTAAAAAACCTTTGATTTAGGTCAAATTTTTGTAAAAAGTCCGGAAATCGGTTTCCTGAACTTTAAAATTCTGAATTTTAGAAGATTCTGAATTTTAAAGAAAAAAGAGGAAAACCTTCCCGAAAATTTCGAAAAGAGATTCTTTTTGGAAATTCCTTTCATCCACCTTGACCTACTTTGTGATGTTTTTAGAGTTAAGTCCTTCAGTAAAAGAGTTTTGTTAAATTTTTAAAGAAGTCCTCCCAGAATTAAAAAAAACCAAGATCTTAAAAAATTTTTCGGGCGATGAACTTAAATACCCAAGGCCTCTACCAAATGGGTTTGTCTCTTGGTAAATGAAAAGTGAGTGATTATCCGGTTTCGGGTAGAATGGATAAGCTCGGACTGATCTGCGTGTAAGATCTCATGCACCAGACTCTCCAATTCCATGAGGTTTTTATACTGAAGTATTTTCCCGGTGTCCCCAATTATCTCTGGAATGGCTCCCACCGCCGAACCGATCGGTATGCATCTGCAGGCCATCGCTTCTCCCAGCGCATTGGGGAAGCCTTCCGAAGTGGAAAGCTGAAGGTAGAATCTGTGAGAATTGTAGCATTCCAATAGCTCGATGGATTTCATTTTTCCCAAAACAGTCACATTCGGATTTGGAGAGGAGTAGGAGGGATCACCCACAAGGGTAAAAGTCCAGTCGGGATGTTTCTCGGCCAACTTTTCGATCAAATCATAGCCTTTGACAATGGCTCTCGCGGGATTGGAAGTGCCCGTGGCCACGGAAATAAAGCTTTTGGCGTGTCGATCTTTCCCCAAATCCTTCCAAAAATCGGTGTCAAAGCCATTGGGTATTACCTGAATGGGTGTTTTTAAATCCGGAATTAAGTTTAATAATCCTTGCTTTGAATTAATCTTTGGGTCGTAGGAATAATCCTGCTTGACCAAAGCCTGAGCCACAGGCAAGATCAAAGAGCAATTTTTGAAGGAGTATACAGTGGCTTTTCGCAGCCATTTCTTCCGAAAATTTCCATAGCCGATTTCCGGCATATTCATGCAGTCGGTGCCTCCGGCTTGGATGGTACATTTTTTTCCAAATACCCTCCCAAACCAAACCGGCAAAACGCTGTGATATCCGCCGAAAAAGCAGAGGTATTGACTAGTGCGGGATAGAAACCAAAGCAGTTGAAAAAACTGAAGAATAAAATAAAATGGAAGTTTGACCGGGCTTTGGGTAAACTCCAAAGGCTTGATCTCAGCCACCGGACTGATCATTTCCAGGTCTCGGTCGATAAATGCGGTGCGGACGGGGAAGGTGTAGAGGATCATTTTTCCTCCAAGAGTTTTTTGACTTCTATTTTTAAGATTGGAAAGTTCTCTTTGATAACCTTTACAATTGTATCGTAAGTTATCGCTCCATATTCATGAGCAATAAAATTCCTTGCACTGATTATTTTTCTAGTATCCGAAATCGGAATTGATGGGTCTAATTTGAGAGCTTTTTTTGTGGCTTCACCTATTATTTCAAGCTCTCTTTCTACTGCCCTAATGGTTTTTTTATCTCTTAACAAAGATTCTAACGTAACTTCCTCTCCCTCAAAAAAATGCTCAACTTCTTCGATACAAGTCAGAATATCAAATAGATAGGTTTTTATTTTTCTATCCATAAATCAATTCTTTGGTTTCATCCACCTCTTCTTTGAAATATGGATTCCGAATAGCTGAATACTCGATTAAGTCAACTTCTCTTTCTAAAAGGTCTTCCAAGGCAAACTGTAATTCGAAATAGTTGCTTGCAAAATCAGGGATGTCAGTTCGTTGAAATTCAACCAAAAAATCCACATCGCTTTCTTCATCAAATGCTGATGTGAGCACTGAACCAAAGGCATAAAGCTTTGATACTTTGTGTTTTTCACAAAGAGCGTTAATTGCTTCACGATTTGTCTTCAATAGGTTCATTAATCAAAGATAGCCTTATTTCCACTAAACCGAAAAAGGCTCAACTCCTTAAAATTGAGCCTTTTGGAGATAGATTTTTAGCCTATTAAAATCCCAGTTTCCTTGATTTCTTTGGCAAAAGGATTCTGAGAATTGAAGTCCTTTGAATTAAGAGGATGTGGTTCGATTCTCAGATCTATTTTTCTTCTAAGCTTTCTCATTTCCTGTTGAGTTCGAAAAAAATCATCCATTCGGTCAAAGACCAAGGCCACATCTACATCGCTGGAATCTTTCTCAAGACCTTTAGCGTACGAGCCAAAAAGGTAGGCTTCTTTCAATCCCAAGTTTTCAGGGATTAAGGTTAGGAAGCTTTTTACATTTTTCAGAATTTCTGAATTAACCATAGCCTAAGCGTTTCGATTCTTTCCAAAGGAACGAAAATTCTTCGGTGCAAAGTTTATTAAATTCTCTTTTATAACTGTCATATCGGGCATTTAGGTTAAATGTAGAGATTTGATCCAGCCAATCTTTTTGGGTTTCATCGAGTGAAAAATTGCATTTATCAGCTAATCTCAAAAGGTCATGGGTAAAAAGAGCATGATTTTGATTGTCTTTGACATAGTGGGCCTTCAAAAGTTTTTCTAGAACCAAATGTCCGATGAACAATCCCCAACTAAAATCCCTTGATTTAAATAAGTTCTGCATGGTCTTAAAGTCCTGATCAGAAGATTCTTTCCAAAACAGAATGATCTTTTCTATATCTTCTAATTTCTCATCCATAGTTCAAATTAAAAGAAAAGGAACAAAAGATTTTCTCTTGGTCCTTTGATTTTTAGGTGTTTATGCTCTTTACACCACCAAATTCACAATCTTACCCGGTACAATAATCACCTTCTTTGGAGCCTTGCCTTCCAGCCATTTTTGTACGGTGGCATCGGCCAAAGCGGACTTTTCGATTTCAGGAACGGATAAAGAAAGTGGCAAGTCCAACTTCGCCCGCATCTTGCCATTGATCATCACCGGATACTC
>JAJLJS010000268.1:0-1548 GCA_033844545.1 Cyclobacteriaceae bacterium
GATGAATTGGGCTTTGCGGTGATGGAGTTGAAGTTTGATTAAACCAAACCCAGCCTTTTCTTCACCTTCAATAGATTTTCCTGCTTTTTGGGTTCCCGGTGAATGCGACAGTATTCGGTGTGATAGTGGTGCTTTTCCATAAAGACCAGCTGAAGTTCGTCCCAGGCTCTTTCGGAAAAAGTAGGATTGAAATGCTTGAGTTCCTGATACAATGTACTGCCGATTTCTTCGAAACAATCCGTGCCCAGATATTCCAAATCAGCATCTGCAAGGATGTTTTCCAAATGGTTGGTAGGGCTTTGAGGAATTTTGGTGGCCATGATCATTCCGAAAATTTTGTCTAAATCCTCCTGAGAATATTCCTGGTCCAAATACCCTTTGGCGATCCGGCAGCCTTTTTCTTCGTGGTCTTTGGGGTTATCCACAAAACCAGTGTCATGAAACAAGGCCGCAAGTTTCAGCAACTCCAGTTCCTTGGCACTGATGTCGGATTCTATGCCCAGAAAAATAGCACGGTCTAGGACATACTTGGTATGATCCAGGTTGTGATAGGTCAGATAGGAAGGGAGTTTTCCCAAAATATCCTGGTAAACAATATGTTGAATGTCTTCAAAATCCATCAGTTGTGTTTGCTTCCGATTTGTTTGATAATTCCTCCTTTCACTTCCTTGATTGTTTGGACATAGAAGAAAGCTTTCGGGTCTATTTGTTGTATCGCTAATTTGATCCGATGGACTTCCAATCGGGTCACCACGGTCATAATTATATCGCAGGGATGATGGATATCAAAAGTCTCCGGAAGGTAGCCCCGCTCTCCCTTGTAGACCGAGATGGCTTTTCCGAATTCTTTGACAATAAGCTCCTTTACTTTTGCATCCTCTTTGGAAATTATGGTCAATGCAGTGTATTCCTCAAAACCCTCCACCACGTAATCCGTCATTTTGATCGCGGTGAAGTAGGTCAATATAGAGTACATCGCTGCTTCTATCCCGAAAAACCATGCCGCAAATAACATGATCAGGGAATTTAGGAAAACAGTGATCTCACTCGCAGACAAGGCGGAGTTTCGTTGGAAGTAGGCTGTAATCACCTCAAAGCCATCGATTAAGCCTCCGCCACGGATAATCAAGCCTATGCCAACACCCATTAATGCTCCTCCAAACACCGCTATCAAGACCTTATCTTCCGTGACAGTTGGGATTTCCATAAAATGCAAAACCAAGGTCAGGAAGAATACTGAAAGGGCTGATTGGACAGCGAATGTTTTCCCTATTTTTTTCCAGCCAATGACTAAAAAGGGGAAATTGATCAAAACCAGAAGTAAATTAAGATCTACCTTGTAATTAAGGTTCACAATAATCGCGATACCCGTCACCCCTCCGTCCAGGAATTTATTGGGTAGCATAAAGGCTTCTAGGGCAATGGCAGCGCAGAGAACTCCGATAAGTATCGAGAACAGTGAAATTGGATTAAACACTGCTTTCCAATTGACTGAATCTTTTCTTTGACTCATCTACTGAGAAGTGAAAAATTAACTTTAAGGGGATT
>JAJLJS010000269.1:0-5345 GCA_033844545.1 Cyclobacteriaceae bacterium
ACCGGAATTTCCATCAGGTAAAAAGCCGCCCGCGCATACAATATATCCCAATTGGATGTATGGGGAATGGCAATTAAGACCGCTTTCCGAACTCCCTCCGGCCATTGCTTATTCAAAGTCCATCCGGTAATCCAGAATATAAATCGAGAAAATAACTTCATCATAACAAGCACTATTGGGATACGGTTGATTTTTGGTTTAATTCCAAGATGGAAGGATTCTCTTCAATGACCTTAAGCGTCTGCTCATAACCTGCCTGGAAAAGTTCAGGAGCTTTCTTGATATCAAATACCCCGTATTTGCCCAAACCCGGAGACTCAATGAAGTAGTCACATTTTGCCATCCGGCTATAGACATTGTAATTCATGGACATGATGACAGATCTTTCGATCATCTTTTTGATGTTGGTGATATTGCTGTCTTCCGGAAGGTGATTGCAATTTGCCCCGATCACGACCTCACAAATTCCTTCCAAAGGCTCCACAGGCAGGTTGTTCAAGACTCCTCCATCCACAAAAAATCGTTTTCCGATCTGAATGGGAACAAACATCCCTGGAATACAGGAAGATGCCAGAATTGGCCTGATCAATTCCCCTTCGTCGAAATAAACCACTTTCCCTTTTTTGATATCCGTGGCAGCTACAGCCAATGGTGTTTTCAAGCTAGCAAAGTCATCCTCAGCCAAGTAGATTTTAAAAAGATCCCTCAAGGAATCCATTTTCAAAATCCCTCTCCAGGAAATTGCGGGCCTCATGAATCGGAAATAATTGGTTTCCACAATAATTTTCATGACTTCCTCAGGAGAATACCCCTGACAATACATCGCACCGGCAATGGCCCCCGCAGAGGTACCTGAGACTTTATCCGGATAAATCCCCGCTTCATTGAGTGCTTTCAATACACCCAAATGGGAAATTCCGCGGATTCCTCCTCCAGAAAGTGCCAGACCAATTTTAAGTTTAGAGCTCATCCAATCTGAAAGTTTGATCCAAACGTACTCCTTTTTCAGTCATTTTTACCGTACAGCATTCATTTACCGGATCATGTTCCAAAAAGAGTACATATTCCTCTCTGGCAGCCTCTTCCAAAAATGCCTGTTTCTCCTGTAGGGTAAGCAAAGGTCGAGTATCATAGCCCATCACATACGGCAGGGGTATATGCCCTACAGAAGGCAAAAGATCCGCCATAAAAATTACGGTCCTCCCCTTATAGGTCATTTTCGGCAGCATCTGCTTATCTGTATGCCCATCGACGGTGATGAAATCAAATCCTTCGAAAAGGGATTTTTTTTCTAAATCCGCAAACTTCAGGACGCCGTGATCCTGCATGGGAAGTATATTTTCCTCCAAAAAGGAAGCCTTTTCTCTGGGGTTGGGTTGAGTAGCCCAGTTCCAATGCGCAGAATTAGACCAATAAGTCGCTCTGGGAAATGTCAACTCATATTGCCCATGTGATCCATACTTGATTCCTCCTCCACAGTGGTCAAAATGCAGATGGGTCAAAAACATATCCGTGATATCGGTGAAATTGACCCCAAGTCGATGTAGGCTTTTTTGCAAAGAGTCATCCCCATGAAGGTAATAATGAGAGAAAAATTTGGCGTCTTGTTTGTCTCCTATTCCATTATCGATCAAGACAACCCGATTTCCGTCAACTGCCAAAAGGCATCTCATCGCCCAGGTACAGAGGTTATTTTCATCGGCAGCATTGGTTCTGGACCAAAGAGTCTTGGGTACCACCCCAAACATTGCCCCTCCATCCAATTTAAAAAATCCTGTATTTACGGTATACAATTCCATGGTTCTAGGTCATTTGGTTAAAAAACCAAAAGCAATCTTTCCAAGTGCGGATAGATTGCTTTTGGGTATTAATTGATTGCTGCGTCTCCGCAATATTCCCAACATTTGGGGGAACTCAAATTTCAAATCTCAAATCTTATTCTACCACCACGCCCATGGAGCAGAATTTTTCTATTCTTTGCTCGATTCTTTTTTCCGGTTTGATTTTATCCAATTCTTTCAGGGAGCTAAGGATGGCTTCTTTGATGGTTTTGGACATCCATTTTAAGTCTTTATGTGCCCCACCCAGAGGTTCGGGAATAATGTCATCCACCAAGCCATTTTGCTTCATGTCATTGGCCGTAAGTTTCAAAGCTTCAGCAGCCTGCTCTTTGTAATCCCAAGATCTCCAAAGAATGGAGGAACAGGATTCCGGAGAAATTACGGAATACCAGGTATTCTCCAGCATAAACACTTTATCTCCGATGGCAATGCCCAAGGCACCTCCGGAAGCTCCCTCTCCGATGATGATGCAAATCACCGGCACTTTGAGCATAAACATTTCCCTGAGATTTCTGGCAATCGCTTCGCCTTGTCCTCTCTCTTCTGCTTCCAAGCCAGGAAATGCGCCTGGGGTATCGATCAGGGTGACAATTGGCTTACCGAATTTCTCCGCCATTTTCATGAGCCGCAATGCCTTCCGGTAGCCTTCTGGATTGGCCATCCCAAAGTTCCGTTCTTGTCTTTGCTTGGTGTTACGACCTTTCTGCTGACCAATAAACATGACCGTTCGGCCATCAATATCGCCCAAACCACCAATCATCGCTTTGTCATCTTTTACTGTACGATCACCGTGAAGTTCCACAAAGTCATTGGTGATCTCATAAATATAGTCCAATGCATAAGGCCTATCCGCGTGTCTGGACAGCTGCACACGCTGCCAGCGGGTGAGCGTTTCAAAGGTCTCTTTTTTCAAAGCGAGAATTTTTTCTTCCAAAGACTCAATATCACTACTTAGATCAATGTTTCGGCCTTTGGCCAAGTCTTTCATCTCTTGGAGTTTTTGCTCTAAATCAGCTATGGGTTTTTCGAATTCTAATACCATTTTATTGGTTTTTGAGAAAAGCAAAGATAAGGGAATCTGGTAATCGACCGCAAAATGCGGTCAGGTAAAAGGTTTTCAAAATTGAAAATACCTCTTTTAAACAAAAAAGTCCCGAATTTCTTCGGGACTTAAATGCGGAATGGACGGGACTCGAACCCGCGACCTCCTGCGTGACAGGCAGGCATTCTAACCAGCTGAACTACCACTCCTTTTTTCTGAGCCTTGAACTTGATCAGCGACCTTCCCGATGTGCCGGGACATGCATTCTAATCAGATGATCAACTACTCCTAATGGTTTAGCTTCTTTGATAATCTTATGCGGAATGGACGGGACTCGAACCCGCGACCTCCTGCGTGACAGGCAGGCATTCTAACCAGCTGAACTACCACTCCGTGACCTTCTCTTTTGAAGTGGTGCAAAGGTATAAAAAGGATGATGAACAGCAAGTGACAAATTCGATTTTTTTATGGTTCAGAGTTTATCTCTTTCTTTTTCAAAGAAATAATTTCTCACGTTTCCTGCTTCTAAACTACACTTTCGTCCACAAATACCTCTACATTGGAATGAAGCCAAAGAAAGGACGCAGGCAAATCCATTTGGATCTCTTGGGTCAGTAATCGTTGAAAAGCATCTTTCTTCCCAGAACCCGAAATCAACAGGATGTTTTTTTTGGCCTGGAGAATATTCCCCATCCCCATGGTCATTCCAAAAGTCGGGGGCTGAGCCAAGGATTTGATCATGCCGTTGTTTAAGGTCGAAGGAGCCAAATCGCAACGATGAAATCCAAGCTGAAATGTAGTCCCGGGTTCATTTAGGGCAATATGTCCATTGGTCCCTATTCCTAAGATACAGATATCGATGGGTCCCTCCTTTTGAACAGTAGATTCCATTTCAGCACAGGCATTTTCCGGATTGGAAGTAAACGGATCAATAGTCCAGTATCGATCCGGTGAGATCCCCAAAGGCTGGATGAATTTCATCTGCACATCCTGCTCAGAGGTAAATTCAGAACCTGGCTCCAATCCTCCCCATTCATCCAGTTTAATTACCCGGAGTTCAGTGCAAAATTTGGGATTCCGCTTTTTCTCCAAAACCATATTAGCGTAAAGACCGGCAGGAGATCCTCCACTTGCCACACAAAATAGCAGATCGGGCTTTTGGACAATCTCCCGCAAGACCACCTGAAATGCAGCCCGACTCATCGCAGAGAAATCTGGAAAATAGTGAATGTTCATGGGTTTCGATTTAGGTCAAAAGTATTCATTTTTCAGTCCTTGGGATCAAAATAAGTCATGGAAAAGTCGATCAAGGAGATTTTCTCCGCAATTTTCAATGGATTAGTCTCCATTTCAGGATCCTTAGTATCTTTTGGCAATAAAACCTTTCAACGATATTCTTTAACCCTTATGAAAAACTATGTTTGGGGATTGGCCGTGGCTTTGCTCCTGTCTAATTCCAGCCTTTTGGCACAAAAAAAATCAAGCAAACCAGACCCTTTAAAAACTGCAGTTCAAGAATCTGTCAATTCAAGATTCGAGAATCTGACTCAGCTCAGTGACAAAATCTGGTCATTTGAAGAAATCGCTTTCCAGGAAAAACAGTCGGCAGCGGCACTGTCTGCTTATGCTGAGGAGCTTGGCTTCAAAGTCACTCGAGGGGTTGGAGAGATCCCAACTGCTTTTGTCGCGGAATATGGTTCAGGTAGTCCTGTCATAGGAATCTTGGGAGAATTTGACGCATTACCGGGACTTTCTCAAAACAAGGTTCCATTTAAAAGCCCTTTGCACGAAGGTGCGCCTGGACACGGCTGCGGACATAATCTATTCGGGGTAGCCTCTCTGGGTGCGGCAGCGGCGATCAAAGATTTGATTGCTGAAGGAAAACTGAAAGGGACTATACGGTTTTACGGAACTCCGGCGGAAGAGAAGTATTTCGGAAAGCTTTGGATGATCCGAGCAGGACTTTTTGAAGACGTAGATGTGGTCATGGATTGGCATCCTGCAGCCGAGACCAAGACTGCCGTACAAAAGGGATTGGCCTTGGTGGACTTTATTGTGGAGTTCAAAGGTCAGGCTGCACATGCCTCTGCGGATCCTTGGAATGGCCGATCTGCTTCGGATGCATTGGAGCTTTACACTTCTGGGATCAATTATTACCGGGAACATATCAAGCCTACGGTCAGAATCCATTACCACATCCAAGATGGGGGTCAAGTGGTCAACGTGGTACCGGATTATAGCCGACTTTGGGTACGGGTGAGAGATACCTCCAGAGATGGAATGGTCCCTGTTTGGAAACAGGTAGAAAAAATGGCGGAAGGAGCGGCCATTTTGGCCAATGTAGAGCATAAAGTCACCTTGGTATCCGGTGTCCATGAAATCCTGGTCAACCGGACTGGCTCTGCTGCCCTGCAAAAAAATCTGGAAACCTTGGGCCCGATTTCTTATACAGCTGAAGAACA
>JAJLJS010000270.1:0-1137 GCA_033844545.1 Cyclobacteriaceae bacterium
GCCAGCGGGTCGGCGGCCTGGAAGGGCAGGTGGCCGGTGAACAGCTCGAAGGCCAGCACGCCGACGCTGTAGAGGTCGGCGCGGCCGTCCACCACTTCGCCGCGCGCCTGCTCCGGCGCCATGTAGCCGCCGCTGCCGACCGCCAGGCCGGCGGTGGTGATGCGGGTGGAGTCGCGCTTGCTCAGCGCGATGCCGAAGTCGGTGAGCAGCGGCCGGTCGGCGTTGTCGAACAGCACGTTCTCGGCCTTGACGTCGCGGTGCACGATGCCGCGCGCATGCGCGTACTCGAGCGCCGACAGCAGCGAGCGCAGCACTTCGACCGCGCGATCCTCGTCGTGGGTGAAGTCGCGCTGGCCGAGGTGGCCCTTGGCCAGGTAGGGCAGCACGTAATAGAGCAGGCCCTGGCGCGTGCGTCCGACCTCGTGGATGCCGACGATGCAGGGGTGCTCGAGCTTGGCGATGGTGCGCGCCTCGTGCTCGAAGCGCTGCTTGGAGATTTCGTCGGTCAGCGCCGCCGGCGACATGACCTTGATCGCGACCTGGCGGTCGAGCGACTCCTGCACGCCGAGGTAAACCTGCGACATGCCGCCCTTGCCGATCCGGCGCAGGACGCGATAACCGGGGATCTCGGGCATGTAGCTCGAGAGCAGCGCGGTCAGCTCGTCAGGGGAGAGTTCTTCTTCCTGCTGCATGGCGCGGGGGACTGGGCGGGGGGACGGGGCCCCCAGCATACGGCAGCGGCGCGTTCAGGCAAGTAAACAAGCCTTTTGTGACCCACTTCACACTTTTCCGTCCCCCTGTCCCGGCCTCCCCCTGTATGAGCGCCTTCAGGCGCGAAGCTCCTGTGGGAGGGCCTTCAGGCCCGATTGCTCTTGCTGGTTCGGCTGTGGCGATTTGCTGCCTGCGCGGGTGGAGGCGGGGGGGGGGGGGGGGGGGCGGCGGGGCCCGCACCCGCCCACACCCACGCCCAGGCATCCGAGGGCGCACCGCAGCCCAAACCGCGGCGCGCGGAACGGTTCCGATGGCGGGTCTCAGGGCGCGGCCGCCTCCTGCGGAGCCGTCACGCTCGTCTGACCGATGTGGCGGTCGAAGAAGGCCAGCATCCGGGTGTGCATCTCGACCCGGTTGCCGACATCG
>JAJLJS010000271.1:0-7780 GCA_033844545.1 Cyclobacteriaceae bacterium
ATCCTTGAGTGCCTCATGCACCAGGCTCAGATCGGCAAACATCCGCTTCAGGCGGGAATTCTCTTCCTGAAGTTCTTTCAGCTTTTTGACCTCACTGGCTTCCATCCCGCCATAACGCTGCTTCCATTTGTAAAAAGTGGTGGGGGTGACCTCCATCTCGCGGCAGATTTCCTCTGCTTTTCTGCCTGCCTCATGAGCTTTGATCGCTTTGACGATCTGCGTTTCTGTGAATCTCGATTTTTTCATAATAACCATTTAAAGTTGATAAATTCAATTCAACTTTCAAATGGCCGACTTTTAGGGGAGCTTACAGGGGGAGTGAGATTTATTATACAGTTACTCCAGGAAGATCATTAAAAAGATACCCCTTGTCAGATTTGCCCAAGTTTATAATTAAGACTGAGCCAAATCAAGATCCTTCAGAAGTAATTTACCTTTCTAAAGCCTTCGAGGTCAATGAAAAAAGAAGAAGGTTCTTAACATCAAAACTTTCCATAACAGGAAAATCTAAAGAAGTAGACCACCAATTTATTTTAATAGATTTCAAAAAGTTAGCAGAAGATGTTTATGAAATAATTATTGCTGAACCAATAGGAAACGGAGAGTATGCTTTTATTCCTTTTGATACTGCCGAATCTTCCCGAAATATGGGAGGGAAAGTTTTTATAAACTGTTTCGGAATTAATTAAAGGTTTTAAAGCATTCCAATGAAGAATTTATTTAAGATACTTACCATCATTTTTCTTTTCTCTTACAATCAAAGCTTTTCTCAGGAATCAATTGTAGGGTTTGAAAATTTCAAATTTGATATTCAGGAAAGAAAAGTTCTTTGGGTTAAAGTCTTTGAGCCAGAAAACCAAATGGACTTAACCACTTTAAAGCAATATTTTATAGAAAACCAGATTTTAGAAGTCTTATCTCAGGATTCATCTTCATTTAGAGGAAGTTTAATCCCAAAATCGATAGACATTCAAAAGTATGGTTATAAAAGAGGTACAACTCCTATGTTTCTTTTGGATGTTGAACAAAAATTCAATGTTAAGGCAGAATTAAAAGATGGAAAATATAGAATAACCCTCTCTGATATGGGGTATATCGACAATGGTATGATTTCAGATTTGACAAGTAGGGCCCTTGTAGGGAATACGTCTACTACAACCAAAGGTAATTTTGTCACTTATGATGGAGAATTTTCCTTTACCAATAAAAATGAGGTAAGGACTAGAAATAAATCAGGTTTTGAGATCCTCAATAAATTCTATTTAGACATTTTCACAATCAAGAAGAAATCAGCCTCCGATTGGTGAAATCCTAAGAACAATATTAGTTGCTTTTTCCCTAGGCTTTTCCAGAAATGGAGAAGCCTTTTTTTTCTTGAAAAGTCCGCTAAGAGCCATTTTTTATGCAAATCATGTGCAAATAAAAAAGCACCTACAAGGAAAATCTTGTAAGTGCTTGATTTTCAAGTGGGCCCAGCTGGGCTCGAACCAGCGACCTCCTGATTATGAGTCAGAAGCTCTAACCAACTGAGCTATAGGCCCATATTTTTATAGTTTAAAAACCGCTTTCTAAAGCTTTTCGAAAGATTTGGAAATTCAACTCCCCATCCTTCAAAATCGGCCTTGTTTGGCCGGATGCCTTGGTTTTGGGTCTGCAATGTTACATATTTGAGTTCATTTACACAACTTATAAAGTGCATGAACCACCTAAAATCTGTTGATTTTTTGATTTTTGATTTAGGCAATGTTATCATCGATATAGACTATCAGAGATCCTTAAACTATATCAAGTCTTTAGTTTCCAAGAACCTCCATCATCAGGTTGACTCCTTTTATCTCACAGACTTTCACAAGGATTATGAAAAAGGGAAAATCGATTCCGGTACCTTTCGAAAACAGGTCAACGCGTACTTCGAACAAAATTGGACGGATTCAGAAGTCGATCATTTATGGAATTCACTTTTGGGAAATATACCTGCACCAAGAATAGATTTTCTCCGAAAACTCAAAAACCATTACCAAATCGGTATCTTGAGTAATACCAATGAGATCCATATTGAGGCTGTAAATGAAATGCTGAGAGAAAACTTTGGAATGGACTCCTTTCATTATTTGGCCGACCATGTTTTTTATAGCCATGAGATGGGCTTGGCCAAACCTCAAAAAGAAATTTATCAAACTATGCTAGATCGGCTTAATACCCAAAGTGAAAAAGTGATTTTTTTCGATGATTTGGAAGTTAATGTTCTAGGGGCCAGAGCCTGTGGCATCGAAGCCATTCAAGTAACTGGGCCGGAAGTAATCTTTGACTATTTTAAGCATGTTTAGTCCCAAAGAATATTTCAGACACTTTTTCTTGTTTTTTTTGACACTCATCACCTCCACCTTGGCCGGTGCCGAATGGGTTTATGGAAAATCTGTGATCGGCCAAGAGGAAAGTGCCCTTACCTGGGAATATTTTTGGAAATCAACCTCCTTCTCCATTCCATTTATTGGAATTTTATTGGTTCATGAATTAGGTCATTTCTTTACTTCCTTGATTCACAAGGTCCGAAGTTCGCTCCCGTATTTTATTCCGGTTTGGTTAGGCTTTATCGGTATTCCTTCCATTGGAACCTTCGGGGCCATTATCCGAATGAAAGGATTTGTGAACAGCCGAAAAAAATTCTTTGATATTGGAGTTGCGGGGCCCTTGGCAGGTTTTATCCTTGCTTTGGGAGTTTTGGTGTATGGATTCCTAAGCCTTCCTCCAGCAGAATATATTTATGAAGTACATCCAGAATACGCCGATCCCAATTTCCAAGGCTACGGGGAAGATGTTTTGGAATTTTCTCTGGGAAAAAATCTCCTCTTTTCATTTTTGGGAGAGACTTTGGCGGATCCTGAGAGAATCCCCAATATGAAGGAAGTAATCCATTATCCTTTCCTATTTGCTGGATATCTGGCGCTATTTTTTACGGCACTCAACCTTCTACCCATTGGGCAATTAGATGGAGGTCATGTGATTTTTGGACTTTTTCCAAGGCATCATTACCAGATTTCCCTGTTTGCATTTTCTCTTTTTCTAAGTTATGCGGGATTGGGAATGATTAAACCTTCCATGCCTATCGAAGAATTATTCCTTCGAATTCCCTTATACATTGGCTTTTTGTACATCTGCTATACCCGGACAGATATGACTCCAATATCCAAAATCACCCTAGCGCTGTCAATTGCCGCCATGCAATATGCCATCGCCTTTGTCCGCCCAGATTGGGAAGGATACCAGGGATGGTTGTTATTTGCCTTTTTCATTGGAAGATTGGCAGGAGTAAAACATCCTGAAGTATCCGGATTCAAATCCCTGGGAACCGGAAGAAAAATTATCGGATGGATAGCAGTCCTTCTATTTATTTTATGCTTTTCTCCTAAGCCCTTTATTTTCTCCTAAAAAAAAAGCCCTGACCAAAGTCAGGGCAAGGTGATTTAACAACTTTTCCTTGTCCCTTTTCAAAGCAAGCAAAGGACTATTTTTTGAAGGAAAAGCGACGAAAGAGATTTGCCAACGCGAATTTTTCCTAAACCTAAACCCGTCAAATCTCAAAATTTTATTCTGCAATAAGAATAAAACTACTCGTCATGCATACAAATTTACGGCAGATTTTCTGGTAAGGTTCTAACAGTCAGGTTTTTTTGATCAAAATCAATTATTAGCGGAGATCATTGAATGATCTCAATGTTCCCGCTGGAGATATTCCCCCGGATGGTATAAGGTGATCCATTGTTGATTTTTAGGGACCCGGAAGAAGAGCTCTCTCCGATCACTATCCTTCCACTGCCTGCCTGGAAATCGTAATTGTAATCCTGAATACTTGACAAAGTCTGAATTTTAAAATTCCCAGAAGAACCTGTCAAAACGGTTTTCGGTCCCAAACCAACCCGCGTCCCTTCTACCATGCCAGAACTGATTTTTATACTTTGGATTTCGGCAACATCCCGCATTTGAAGTCGTCCAGAACTGATTTCGGAATTCAGGCTTCCATGGATCTTGGAGAGTTCCACATTCCCGCTTGAAGCTACAATGTTGACGTTCCCTAAGATGGTATTGAGGGCAATTTTCCCTGAGCCCGCTTGGGCTCGCAAATTTCCTTTGAGGTCATAGCCGAAGATAGAACCAGATCCGACTTGAATATCCATATTTCCGACATTGATATCTTGGATTTCTAGAGAACCAGATCCCATAGCCACTTTCATGTCACTATGTTTTACACCAGATAGAAAAACTCTTCCAGAGCCACCATCCACTTCCAGGTCCATTTCCAGAGGCCCGGAAATGAAAATATGCCCTCGGTTTCTTCCTCCTCCAAAGGGTCCGTTTTGATCTAGCCTGACTTTTAGTTTGGTTTCATCCAATTCATAGTCAATTCGGAATTTTCCGCTTCGGGACGATTCCAATTTTCCCTCCATGGAGACGGTAGTTTTGCCCTCAATCCCTTGGTACGTGACTTCCAAAAACCCGGATTCTATTTCTATTTCCGTGATTTCATCAAATTCTTCATTGACAACCTGCACGACTTCCAGTTCTTCTTGACAGGAAAAAACCGCAAGGGAAAAGATCATCGCAAGTGTGGTGTTTACTAGCTTCTTCATTTTTTTGATTCGTTAAATAATAATTGGTTTAGTAATTTTCATGTGTTGAGGATTTCTATCCTTTTTCCTAAGACAACTCAAAGAGATACTACCCCTATTCGAATTTTAAAAATGATTGCAAAAACCCCACCCCCTCCCTATTACGCAGTGATTTTCAGTAATTTACGAACTGAAATTAATGACAATTACGCTCAAACTGCTGAGGAAATGGTTCATTTAGCCGAAAAACAACCCGGGTATTTAGGCCATGAAAGTGTCCGGGATGGCTTGGGAATTACAATCAGCTATTGGGAAAGTCTAGAGGCTATCAAACATTGGAAAATGAATGCGGATCACCTGATCGCACAAAAAAGTGGAAGGGAAAAATGGTACAAGGCTTACAAGACCCGCATTGCTTTGGTGGAAAGGGACTATGGATTTGAGATTGAATAAAAGGGAATCACTTTCCTTTTTCAATCTCGATTTTCAGTTGCTTGACCCTTTCTCTGATATCCAAGTCCGAAATTTCCAAGCCCATGGAAGTAGCTTCCAGAAATTCATTCACTGCTCCGGAATGATCTGTCGATCTTCCCTCTGCCAAAGTCACATACCGCATAGTGGACCAGAGTACAGTTTTGAGTTGGGTTTTGGAATCATCGGTCATGTAATATTCTACCAATATGGTATTATGATTATGCCAAAGTATACGACTCATGATCCGCACCCACTCCCCGACCATTGCGGGCTTCACATAGCTGATGTTGTGATTGTAGACTACCCATGCTGCCTTATAGACCCGAATTAAATCGATGATCTCCAACCCGTAAAGTTTGGGAACTTGATCCTCTCTTGCATTGAAGAAATAGTCAAAATATTTGGCATTGTTCAGGTGGCGCAAGGGATCACAATCCTGAAATCGGATAACTACCCTGCTTTCGGTCTCTTTGGGATAATGCTTTTCTGGATCAAATTGAAACATATCTTAAAGTTCTTGGTGGGTACAAATTTCTATCCCGGAATTCTTCATTTCCTGCACAGCCTTTTTTCCATCTTCTGGAGAAAGGTTCACAGCCCGGCATGCATCTTCTATCAAAACCGTCCTGAATCCCAAAGAATTGGCATCCAAGGCCGTAAACTTTACACAATAATCCAAGGCAAGTCCACAAACATAAACGGTATCAATTCCCTTTCTTTTCAAATAATCATTCAAGCCAGTGTCTCCTCTCCTCGCATTGTCAAAAAAACCGGAGTAAGAATCAACTTCTGGATTTTTTCCTTTTTGAAAAATGGCCTCCCAAGTGGTTTGATCCAATTCCCGATGAAACTCTGTCCCAAACGTACCTTGGACACAGTGGTCAGGCCAGAGAATCTGATCCAAACCACCCAGAATCACAAACTCTCCAGGTTTTTTTCCAGCATGCTGAGAGGCAAAACTTCCATGCTCCGCGGGATGGAAATCCTGAGTGGCAATCACATGCTTGAACTTTCCCTGAATGGAATTGATGATGGGGATAATCTGATCCCCTTCCCTGACCTCTAAGGCCCCTCCGGGAATAAAATCATTTTGTACATCCACGATGATCAAGGCGGCACTATTCAGTTTCGTGTCCATTTTCTAGTTTTTTTGCCTGTAAAACCAATTCCATCCGCAAATGATGCAGATTCTCCTCCAGCCCAACAGGATACAGGTGGGGATTGACCAAACGCATGTGAGCCTTGTCCAATGATTCCAATTGATTGGCAGCGCGTTGGCGGATTTCATGCAGAGATGGCCGGTTGTAAACTTTTTCTCCCTTTTTAAAAATCGGCTTCAGCAAAGTTTCCTCCTGATAGAAAGCCGGCATCAACCTTTTCCGTCGAGTCGCATCGATCGGATCAATGATGACCACTCCTCGGGAGTCAATTTCCTGATCTTCCAAATAAATCATGTCTGCAACTGCTTTTCCCTTGGAAAAATACCGCTTCACATTGTGAAAACCGGGAATGTTGATTTTCAGAGACTGTTGAGAAACTTTTACTTTGGGCTCCCAAACTCCATCTGAATTTCTGACAGCCGAGAGCTTATACACCGCCCCCAAAGCAGGCTGATCGTAAGCGGTAACCAATTTAGTCCCAACTCCCCAAACATTGATTTCTGCATCCTGAGATTTCAAGGAGGAAATGATATGCTCATCCAGATCATTACTGGCAATGATTTTGGCATCCGGAAATCCAGCCTCATCCAACATTTTCCTAGCTTCCGTGGAGAAATACGCCAAATCTCCGGAATCTATCCGGATACCCAGCATTTCCTTCCCTTTGCTGCGCAAAATCTCTCCAACCTTGATTGCGTTTTTGACTCCGTTCAGGGTATCATAAGTATCTACCAGAAAGACACATTGATCCGGAAAAGCATCTGCATAGGCTTCAAAAGCCTGCAATTCCGTTTCAAAAGACATAATCCAGCTATGGGCATGGGTCCCGGCCACAGGAATTCCAAAAAGTTTCCCAGCCATCACGTTACTCGTGGAGGTACAACCCCCAATATAGGCTGCCCGGCTTGCCGCCAAGGCACCATCTATCCCCTGCGCTCTTCTCAATCCAAATTCCAAAACCGGTTCACCCTGTGCTGCGAAATTAATCCTCGCTGCCTTGGTAGCAATCAGCGTCTGAAAATTAATGATGTTCAACAAAGGCGTTTCCAATAACTGGCATTGAATCAGAGGTCCTTTGACCCGAACCAATGGAGCATTTGGAAACACTACCGTCCCCTCCTCAACCGCATCGATATCACAGGTGAATTCCAGTTGCTGCAAATAGGCCAAAAAAGCCTGCTCAAAGACCGGGCTTCCGTCCTTGTTCTTCATTTCCTGAAGATATTCCAGGTCTTCCTTGTCAAACCTAAAATTCCGGCAAAAATCAATCACGTAATCTAAGCCGGCAGCCAAAGTATATCCGCCTTGAAAAGGATGCTTCCGAAAAAAAAGATTGAACACGGCATCCTGTTCTCCTTTTCCTGATTTCCAATAGGCATAGGCCATGGTCAACTGATAAAAATCCGTCAATAAAACCAAACTGCTTTGGTAGAGATCTTTGGTGATTTTCATAGGGGTAAAATGCAAAACTAAAGGTAAGTGTATATCCTTACCCGACCAAAAAACCTGTCGGAACTAGAATGTGCAAAATTTCCTCAA
>JAJLJS010000272.1:0-4079 GCA_033844545.1 Cyclobacteriaceae bacterium
GAAAGAAGGGACAATAAATGTGAGAAAAAATTCCCCAAAGTGAGGACATTCCGCAGCTTGGAGGACCTCCTGGCAGCAGATGTGGCTGACCTGATTAGCATCACCACGCCCAATGAATTTCACTTTCCGATGGCCAAACAATGCCTGCTGGCAGGAAAGCATGTGGTGGTAGACAAGCCCGTCACCATTCATTCTTGGGAGGCAGAAGAACTGGAAAAAATCGCTTCAGAAAAGGGACTAATCTGCAGTGTTTTTCACAACCGAAGGTTTGACGGGGATTACCGGACACTGCAAAAACTGGTCGCTGAAAACACCCTTGGAAGACTGGTGTACTTGGAGTCTCATTTCGACAGATTTCGACCTCGGGTATCGGAGAATTGGAGGGAAAAAGAAGTACCCGGCAACGGGATCACCTATGACCTGGGCTCACACCTTATGGATCAGGTTGTCTTGCTTTTTGGCAAGCCGAAGGCCTTATTTGCAGACATCCAAAAGCAAAGAAAAAATGCCGTAGCTGACGATTATTTCGATATTTCGCTGTTTTACGAGGGCTTTAAAGCCAGAGTGACGGCCAGTGTTTTGGTCAATGTTCCAACTCCGAAATTTCTTCTTTTGGGAGAAAAAGGAAGCTTTCAAAAATACCATCTGGATGTACAGGAACAAGCCTTTAAAGAGGGGAAAAAACCAACGGGGGCAGACTGGGGAATGGACCCCAAAGAACGCTGGGGCACCCTCTATTTGGAAGACAAAACTACCCCGATTCAGACCGTCAACGGAGACTACAGAATCTTCTACCAAAATGTGGCGGATGCCATTGTCAAAGGAAGTCCTTTGGAGGTGACTTTACCTCAGACCATCGCTGTATTGAAACTGATCGAAGCGGCATTTATCTCTGCTGCTGAGGGAAGAAAAATTTTTCGGGAAGAAGGAAACTGGTAATTCGATTGGCCTGGGCTTTGTCTTTTGACATCCCAACCAACCAAAAAATTACCATGAAAAAGTTATTCTTTCTTTCTTTTTTTCTGATGGGCTTGATCTCCGTAGCCCAAGCACAGGTCAGTGTCGGGATCAATTTTCAAACTTCCGATACATTTATCACCGTCGGCACGGATGCTGACAAAGAATTCTTCGGAGAAGCCCGATTAGGCCTTGCCCATGACTTGGGGCTTGAGCTGATGGGCGGATATAATTTTCTCCGCAAATCTGATGTCAATGCCTATGTAGGTGCAGGATTGGGACTTTTTGGCCATCACCACCACCACAAACACGATCACGACCACAATGATCTGCATTTGGCCATTCCTGTGGGGGTATTGATCAAGCCCTTTGACAACAAGCAATTTGGGTTCTTGATCGAAGCCGCTCCGGTCTTTGCCAACGACCACGGAAATTACCTAAGAGGAGGAATAGGAGTGAAATACACCTTCAGATAACCAAATCCCTCTGGACCTGAGATCCAGAGGGATTTTTTAGTTAGAAAAATACTGTAGCTCCGATCTGGAAGGAAGAAAACAAGCGAACACTCAAACTTTCCCTCGTTTCCGAACCCTCAAATGCCACTCCGTTTACCGTTCTTTTCCAGTAATCTATCAGCGTACTTTGGAGATGGATACCGAGATGCTCCCTCACCATATACTGCAATCCCAAGCTGGCATTGGCTTCGATTCCTTTGTTTTCTGTAAGCACCATGCGGTCAGATGCCCCATTATCTTTCCAGCCAGAATCTCCCCAAAAACCGCCAAAGCGAAAGTCCCCATAGAAAAAGAGTCTCTCACCAGCTGGGATATACTTCCTAGAAAAAACAGCTATTCCATAATCGAACGAATTGCCTTTCACCTGAGAATTATTTCCACTTTCTCCCTTGCCCCAGCCTACGGCGAAACTCGGAGACAGTCCCAATGCCCAATGATCGCGGACAAAATATCCCAATCCCGGACTCAGCGTAAATTGCTTGTTTCTACTTGAGAGAGTATAGGCTCCCCAAGGAGAATCTAGCGATTCATTGTTCTGTCGATTCAAGGAAAGGCCAACTTGCCCATCGAGCATCCAGGACCCTTTCTGAAGTTGTGCTAGGCTGGCAAAAGTGAGCGTAAGCAGAAAGAATAGGACTAAAAACAATCTCTTCATTTTTTGGTCAGGAAAAAGTTAACACCTAAGGTAATGGCAGAAGTATCAAGCCCTAAGCTAAATCCACTGGACTTTTGGTCTAGGGAACTCTGACCGTTTTCCAGCTGCGAAGAACCTGAAGAGTAGCTCAAAGGAGAAACCGACAGGTTAATTCCTAACCATTTCTTGGGGAAATAGGCCATTCCAGCCGTTGCATCAAAAGCAAATTCTTTGGATTGTGTATTGGTTGACGTATTGGGGGAGGCAGAAAAGTTGGTGAATTCGGACCGGGATTGATAGTAGCCCATCCGCGCTTGCAAAAAGAAGCTAAAAACCTCACTCATCGAGATATACTTTCGGACAAAAGGTGCGATGCCAATGGAATTGGAATTGGATTCATTTTGCAGAGTCTCCGAGCCTGAGGAGCTAACCGAGGTAGTCTTTTGGTTAGAACCGCTTATCGGCAGACTCAAACCCAACACCCATTTTGGCTTAAAAAAATAGCCTACCTCAGGACTTATATTAAATGCTGAATTGGTGAATTCCCGAGCAACAGCGACGTCCTCCTCCGATTGCGAAGAAGTCGAGCTGTATCCAAGTCCACCTCCGAGAAGAATGGTTCCTTTTTCCAGCTGACCAAAGGCCGTCAAGGAAATCAAAAAAAGCGGCAGTATGGCCAAAATGATTTTTTTCATAGGATTTAGTTTAGTAGGGTTTGGAGACTATGACGATAATAAAATTATTTAGTTCAATAATTGAGATTAAATAATTCTCAGGAGTTTTTATTTACCTGGTTTAAAACCACTTGAAGTTGAAAAATCCTTAATTAAAAATTAAAAATCAGTGAACCATGACTTCTATTGACTTCATCGAAATCAATTTGTTTCCTTATTTTTGCGCCCTATGGCAAAAACAGAAACTCCGGGCGAAAACGCTCAATTGAAAGATATTATTTCCCATGCCAAAGAGTATGGTTTTGTGTACCCTAGTTCCGAGATCTACGACGGCCTACAGGCCGTGTATGACTATGGAGCTTATGGCGTCGAACTGAAAAACAACCTCAAGCGCCTTTGGTGGGAGACCATGACCCGCGTATCCGACAATATTGTCGGCATCGATGCGGCGATTTTTATGCATCCGACCACTTGGAAGGCTTCCGGTCACGTGGATTCGTTCAATGATCCCATGATCGACAACAAAGACAGCAAAAAGCGCTACCGAGCTGACGTCCTAGTAGAAGAGCATGCCGCCAGGCTGGAAAATGAAGGCCAAGTGGAAAAAGCAAGATCGCTGACCGCTGCTTTGGCGAGATTGCTCGAAGCTGAAGACCTGGCCGGAGTACGTGACCTGATCACCAACGAAGGCATCAAGTGCCCGATCTCTGGTACGTCCAACTGGACTGATGTGCGTCAGTTTAACCTGATGTTTTCTACCCAAGTGGGTTCAGTAGCAGAAGACGCTTCGACCATTTACCTACGGCCGGAGACGGCACAGGGTATCTGTGTCAACTTCCTGAATGTGCAGAAAACAGCTCGTATGAAGGTTCCTTTCGGGATCGCACAGATCGGAAAGGCTTTCCGAAATGAGATCGTAGCCCGTCAGTTCATTTTCCGTATGCGTGAATTTGAGCAGATGGAGATGCAATTCTTCGTTCGCCCTGGAACTGAGCTCGATTGGTACCAGAAGTGGGCCGATACCCGCATGAGATGGCATTTGGCTCTAGGCACGCCTGCGACAAAACTCCGCAAACATGACCATGAAAAGCTAGCTCACTACGCCAATGCTGCCATGGATATCGAGTTTGAATTTCCGTTCGGATTCAAAGAAGTGGAAGGTATCCACTCCCGAACAGATTTCGACTTGAAATCCCATCAGGAATACTCCAAGAAAAAGCAGCAATACTTCGATCCGGAGATAAACCAAAACTACATCCCGTATGTGATCGAAACGTCGATCGGTGCAGATCGACTGTT
>JAJLJS010000273.1:0-36324 GCA_033844545.1 Cyclobacteriaceae bacterium
CATCAAATCTCGAACTATGAAAGAGGAAAGAATCCTGATCGTCGAAGACGATATTAGCATCGCAGAGAATATCCAGGAAATCCTGGAACTGCTCGGCTACGTCAATATCGACATCGCCAACTCGGCCAACCAATGCATTAAAGTAATCAAGAAATATCGTCCTGACTTGATCTTCATGGATATCAAGCTCAAGGGAGATAAGGATGGGATCGAGTTGGGGGAAATCGTCAAGCAGATGGTGGATGCACCATTGGTGTTTGTGACCTCTTATTCTGATCCTACTATTATTGAAAGAGCCAAGAGAATTGCTCCGGCAGGATTCATCGTCAAGCCATTCAATACCAACGATATCCATGCGATTGTGGAGATCGTTCTTTATAACAAGCGCTCCAAGCCTGCCCCTGAAGTAGCTGCCGTAAAAGTCAGCAACGAAAGCCCATTCTTGGTCAACGATGCCGTCTTTATCAAAGCGGATAATGCCTGTGAACGCGTGCAATACGAAGACTTGTATTATGTGGAGGCCAATGGCAATATGGTCTCCATCTTCACCAAAAACAGGGAATACAGCATCCGAAAGTCGATGAAAGAGATCGAGGATATCTTGCCTTCTCATTTGTTTCTGAGAGTCCAAAAGTCTTTTATCGTTCAGCTTGGGCAGATCGAAAGCTTCAATACCAAAGATATCAACCTCAAATCTGGAGCAGTGGTCCAGGTCGGAAGGCAATATTACAACAGCTTCCTGGCGAAATTGAATACCATTACTGAAAGTTGAGTGATTATAATTAAACCCTCCAAGGGTTCCAAACCCTTGGAGGGTTGTTTCAATCACGAGAAAAAAAAGGCGAGCAAAGCCCGCCTCTTTTGATAACCAAACAATCAACCAAATTAACCCTTACGAGTCACTCTTAACAAGCCTCGAGCGCCGTATGCGCTTGGGGCTTTTGAGTATTGTAAGTATCGTAAATGTTTACCTGAAGGATTTCAGGACCTTTTTCTGATTCGAGTCCGATCTGTGGAGTTGGTTTAGTAGTTTCAAATCGGGCAGTTTGCTGTGCGAGCTTAGCTTCTGATTTCGCCTTGAGGACGATGGTAAAAGCCATGGCCAATCCCAGTGCCGCACAGACGTTTTTTTGTGTGAAGATTGAAGTATTCATGGCAATAAAAGAGTTGGTTTAGATTCGTATTTCTCTTTATGCCAAAAGGCGACCAAATTAAAAAATGGTCCCTAATTGCTTTGAAATGAGGTTTTAAGGATTTTGGCCTGTACGCTTCCGTACATATTTTCCTCAACTGCGGACAAAAAACCGAACATATTTTGGTTACATCTGGGGAAAAGTTTTAACAATTTTTCTAGGCAATAAAAAAGCTGCCCTGTTCAGGCAGCTTTGAAAAAGGATTTTAAGATAGGTTACAACAACTCATTCGCCAGATTCGCCAACTCAGATCGTTCCCCTTTCTCCAGCTTGATGTGAGCGTAAAGCGGATGGTCCTTGACTCGGTCAATCAGATAGGAAAGCCCATTGGACTGGGAATCCAAGTAAGGCGTATCGATCTGAAATACGTCCCCGGTGAAGATGATCTTGGTATTTTCACCGGCCCTTGAGATAATGGTCTTGATCTCATGAGGAGTCAGGTTTTGTGCCTCATCCACAATAAAGAAGATATTGGAAAGCGATCGACCACGAATGTAAGCAAGCGGCTGGATGACCAACTTCTCCTGATTGACCAGTTCGGTTATTTTTTGGTATTCCTTGTCAGTCTCCTTGTATTGGTTTTGGATAAACTTCAAGTTGTCCCAAAGCGGCTCCATGTAGGGATTCAGCTTGGACTTAATGTCTCCCGGCAAATATCCAATGTCTTTGTTGGATAAGGGGACAATAGGTCGGGCTAGGAATACCTGCTTGTATTCTCTCCGCTGCTCCAAAGCCCCGGCCAAGGCCAAGAGTGTTTTTCCTGTACCTGCGACTCCTTGGATGGACACCAGTTTGATATTCGGGTTCATGATCGCATGCAGGGCAAAAGTCTGCTCCGCATTTCGGGGCTTGACATTGTAAGCCAGTCGCTTGTCTACTCTTTCCAGAATATTTTCATCCGAATTGAAATAGGCCAAAACAGAGTTTTTCTCGCTTTTCAGGATGTAATAGGCATTGGATTTCCGCTTTCTGGTTCCCAAGACAGCTTTTGCCTCGATATAGCCTTGGTCATAGATCTTGTTGATGGCGGAAGGATCCACGTCATCCAGGATATATTTCCCGGTATTTTCGAGTTCGGTGATGTTTTTGATCTTCCCGGTTTCGTAGTCTTCTGCATGGATTTCCAGGGATTTTGCTTTCAGCCGAAGGTTGATGTCTTTCGACACCAGAATGACTTTGCGGTTCTTCTCGTGCTCTTTGAGGTAAAGGGCAGCGTTGAGGATTTTGTGGTCGTTTTTTTCCTCTCCGAAAATCACGTTCGCATTGAGCTTGTTATCCGGGTTCATCAAGACTTTGAAGTTGCCCCGGGTTTTTCCATTGAGTGGAGTCCACTCGTGAATCATATGATCCATGGAAAGCTTATCCAGCAATCGGATAAATTCCCGGGCCTCAAAGTTTTTGGTGTCATTGCCTTTCTTGAATTGGTCAAGTTCCTCCAGCACGGTGATCGGAATCACCACATCGTGCTCGGCAAAATTCATGATGGAGTTGTGTGCGTAGAGGATCACGGACGTGTCCAGTACAAAGATTTTCCGATCTTTTTCGGACTTGGCTCTAGGCATGCGCAGGAAAATTGTAGTGGTAATGTGTTGAAATAATTTAGAAAATAATCTCGGGGAATAGGCATAGAAGCCCAAGAAATTATGGTTAAAAATCCCGAAAAAGGGGGATGGTCTTGAGAATCAATTTGATAAAATTGGAAAATTGGAAAATTGGAAAATTGGA
Organism: Cyclobacteriaceae bacterium; assembly: GCA_033844545.1. GTDB lineage: Bacteria > Bacteroidota > Bacteroidia > Cytophagales > Cyclobacteriaceae > Algoriphagus. The sequence goes on from JAJLJS010000273.1 coordinate 2,919, forward strand.
AAATTGGAAAATTTAATTTTAGACGGGATGAATACATTCCAAATATTTAAACTCAGTCCCGAGGATTTAATCTTTCAATTTTCCAATCTTAAAATCTTTAATCCAACAGAGCCCTAATATCTTCATTGTCCAGGCTCTTCATGAAGCTTTCCTCATTGCTGATCAATTCACCGGCTAGGGCAAGCTTCCGGTCCTGAAGAGCCATGATTTTTTCTTCCACCGAACCTCGGGTGATGAATTTGTAGATAATTACCTTGTTTTCCTGCCCGATTCGGTGTGCACGGTCAATGGCCTGAGCCTCTACGGCCGGGTTCCACCAAGGGTCCAAAAGAAATACATATTCCGCTTTGGTCAAGTTGAGTCCTACGCCCCCTGCCTTGAGGGAAATCAGGAATACCTTGATATTCTCGTCATTTTGGAATTTTGCCACCTGCGCCTGACGGTCTTTGGTGGCTCCATCCAGGTAGGCATACGGGATGTTGTTTTCATCCAAATAAGCCCTCACGATGCTCAGATGTCGGACAAACTGGCTAAACACCAATACTTTATGATCCTCGGAAATCGTCTCCTGAAGCATGTAAGTGATGTCTTCAAGTTTTCCGGATTCATCTTTATAGTCTTCCCGTACGAGCTTAGGGTGATTGGCAATCTGGCGGAGCTGGGTCAAGCCTCTCAATAAGGTAAACTGCTGTGAGCCACGTCCGGCACCGTTGAGTTCCCCGATGATTTTTTCCCGATAATAGGACTTTACTTCCTCATATACTTTTTCCTGCTCTGGGGTCATGTCCGAATACTTCACATTGGTCAGTTTTTCGGGAAGATCCTGAGCTACCTGTGATTTTAGCCTTCGGAGGATGAAAGGCTTGATCATTGCGTGAAGTCTGCTTGCCTTGTCTTTGTCGTTTTGTTTTTCGATAGGAAGCAAAAACTGCTTTTTGAAGATATTTTGGTTACCCAAAAGTCCAGGATTGACAAAGTTCATCTGTGACCATAGGTCCATGGTTCCGTTTTCTACCGGAGTACCGGTCAGGATCAACCTTCGTTTGCTCTTGAGCTTATTGACAGCCACCGCAATGTTGGAGGAAGGGTTTTTGATCGCCTGGGATTCGTCCAAAATCACATAATTGAAATAGAAATCCTTCAGGATATCGATATCCAAGCGGACAATGCCATAGGAAGTCAAGACCACATCATAGCCGCGGAATTTCCAGGGATCTTTGATCCGTTGAGTGCCGGAATAAACCAGGATTTTCAGATCTGGAGTGAATTTTCTAGCCTCTAGTTCCCAGTTGTAAAGTAAGGAAGTCGGCATGACCAGCAGGGAAACAAAGCCAGGGTTTTCCTCTTTTTCGTGGGCCAAAAGGGCTAAAGTCTGTACGGTCTTACCCAGACCCATGTCATCGGCCAAGCATCCTCCAAATTGATATTCATTCAAAAATCGCAACCAATTGTAGCCTGCATGCTGGTAGGGACGAAGGGATCCATGGAAGGTGCTCGGCACCTCGTAATCGTCAATGGCATCAAAATTCCGAAGCCTTTCCAACTTCAAGCTCAGATTCAACTGGATCAATTCTCCGTTTTGGAGTTCCCGGGCAAAGGCCAGGTGATGCTTGCGAAGCACTAATTCCTCGGAAGAGCGCTCCTCGATGAAGTTGAACAGCTCGGAATAATTCACAAACCAAGAGGCCGGAATTACTGCGATCTCTCCATTGGGAAGTTCGAATTCAGTTTTCCCCTGAATCAACAGTCTTCTCAGTTTGGCAAATGGAACAAGATAGACGCCAAACTTAATCTGAGCTTTGACGTCAAACCAGTCGATGTTTTCATTGACCTCGATGCTGATTTGGGCTTTTCCGATATGGTAGGTTTTGCCGCTTAGACTGCTTCTTTGCTCGATTTTGATTTTATTTTCCTCTAGGAAATCTTCGTTTTGCCCTAGCCATTCAAAGGCTTGGGTTTTCGGCAGTGCAAACTTTCCATGCGTGAAGACCATATTTTTCTTTTTCAGGATGGTCTCGTATTTCTTTTCCACCTGAGTGGTTCGGACAGTTTTATAGAAGGTATAAGTCCCGTTCTTTTCTTCCAGACGAACGGAGTTTCCGGAGTTTTCTCCATCTGCGGATTGAATTCCAAAATCGTAATCTCCGTATTTGAACCGAAGCTCAAATACGATTTTAGTCTCAGACTGGACCTCGTTGCCATTTCCAAAAAGGTCTGGCCCGGAAGCCGATTCCTGAAGTTCACTGAATGTCAACAAGGCATTTGGGGTTCCTTGTTCTGTGTGGATTTGGAAGCCTCTGGCTTCCACCTCAAACTGCGTGATCAGGTTTTTCATAAATCCCCGGTAGTATCCCGGTTCGATTCTCTTCTCAATCACGATGAATTTTTTGTGGAGGAAAGCCTGTAATTTCTTCCCGTCAATGCCTTTTTCGAAGTGAAAAAGCTGGTCGTTGACAATCAGCCAAGCAGGGTCCTTGCACAGGAAATACCCGTTTTTGTATTGCCAATCCAGTTTTTGGCCTTGAAATTTGATCGTGGGCCAATAGTGCGTATTGTCTTCGTTTTTGTGAAAGTGAAAAAGAACTGTGGCCGGCACGGGATTGACCGTGATCTCCTTCCAGGTAGGGTTTCCGTCAGAGCCCATTTCAAACAGCCGTTTACCAATCATCATGGAAAGGATCTTGGAACGTTTGTTTTCCAGATTGACTGCAATCAGGTCCTGAATATTCTTATCCTCTGTTTTGGGATCGTAAACTTTTTCCAGAAACTCCTTTGGCCTAAGGTTTTTCTTTTTCAGCATATAAGGTTTGGCGACCACTTCGGGCTGCATGGAGTCCATGAGCTTGATCAGGTCGTAGTCTTTTTTATCCAGACCGGAGTCAAACTCTTTAGCATTGGCAAAACTGATATTTTGGTATGCAAGTGACAGTCTTCCTTTTTCATCCAGCTGGACTACAAAAGACTCAAAAAGTAAGCCTAAATACTCATGGCTAAATATAGAATAGACAATCTGAAAAGGTTGTTCGGAGTTTACGATCATGTGATTGATTCATATAGTCCAAGGAAATATCCATGGACTATACTTTAGAAGAATGGAGGTAAGATTTAGCTATTTAATCTGAAAAATATGAAAAAATAGGGGATAGATTGGGGTTTTTGAGTTGAAAAATAAAAAATGGGCTTCAATTGTAGAATCAAAGCCCATTTTTTGAATCAAAGCCTGTTTGAGGTTAAGAATTGACCTCCTGATTTTGAGGTTTTATTTCCTCTTTTTTCTCCGGGAAAAATCTATTTTGAAAGATTAATATAATAGCCACACCAATAAAAATAGAAGCATCCGCTACATTAAATATAGGCCAAAGTGCAGTATAACTTCCTCCCCAAAGTGGAACCCATTCCGGTATATATCCTTCCCAAATATCAAAGTAAAACATATCCACTACCTGTCCATGAAACCATGGAGTAGGAGCATTGTAAGGTGCATTATCCAGCCAGATTCCATAGAAAATAGAATCGACCAAATTGCCAATTGCTCCACCCAAAATCATCGCAATGCAAAGGATGTAAATCGGATGGTTTTGTTTTTTGATGATCAAAGAAAGGTAATACCCTATCCCCACCATGGCGACAAGCCGGAAGGAAGTCAGGATCATTTTGCCATACTCGGATCCCAGCTCCATGCCGAAGGCCATTCCGGGGTTGGTGGTATAATGCAGCTTAAACCAATCTCCGAAAATTGGGATTTGTCCCGGGGTGCCAAAATCCATCTGGAAATGCACCAGCATTTTTACCGCCTGATCCAACAGGATGACCAGCAGGGCAATCCCAAAATATTTGAGGTAATTGTTCATGTAATTGAATTTAGGCCTTTTTGACATTGACCAATAAATTGAAATCATCCAAATCCAGCAAAGTCCCTTCTGCCAGAGGTCGTACTTCCAGCGTCATGGCCTGAGTTTCAGACTGGATATAATCTCCAAATGATTTGGCGGCATTTTCCACCAACTCTTGGCCGCTTCCCAAGACCACTTTAATTTTATCCTGGACTTCCAAGCCCATTTCTTTTCGTAGATTTTGGATTCGGTTGACTAAGTCCCGGGCTACACCTTCCTGCTTCAATTCTTCGGTCAAATTTACATCCAAGGCCACGGTCAACCCTTCGTCAGAAACCACAGACCAGCCCGGAATATCTTCGGTGGTGATGAGCACTTCTTCCAGAAGAATTTCCATAGGCTCGTTTTCAATGGTGATTTCCATCTTACCACTCCGCTCCAGCTGGGCAATTTCTGCCTGACTCCAAGCGCTGATCGCCGCATTGACCAGTCTGAGTTTCGGACCCAGTTTTTTACCCAAAACAGGGAGGTTGGGTTTTACATTTTTGACAAAGATTCCGGAGTCATCGTCCAAATACTCGATTTCCTTGATGTTTACCTCCGTTTTGATCAGTTCTTCGACATGCTCAATTTGTTTTTGGGTCTTTTTGCTCAGGACAGGAATCAGAATTCGCCGAAGGGGCTGACGGACTTTTAGCTTCTCTTTTTTGCGAAGTGAGTGCACTAAGGAAGAAATATTCTGAGCCAAATCCATGCTTTCTTCCAAATCGGAATTGATCAAATTCTGGTTTGCAGATGTCCAATCGGTCAGATGGACAGAGGCTAAACCATCCGAACCGGCTTCAGTCAGGTTTTGATATAGCCAATCGGCATAAAAGGGAGCGAAAGAGGACATCAGCTGCGAAAGAGTCAGCAGACATTCGTAAAGGGTCTCGTAGGCCGATTGCTTATCCGAATTCATATCTCCTCTCCAGAATCGCTTTCTGGCCAGTCGAACGTACCAGTTGGAAAGCTGATCCACCGTGAAATTCATGATCGCTCGAGTTGCTTTTGTGGCATCGTAGGCATCCATTGCTTCCTCTACTTCCGAGATCAAGGATTGAAGCTTGGAAATGATCCACTGGTCGAGCTCGGCACGGTCGCTCACTGGCATGGAATTGTTTTTGTCATAAACAAAAGCATCCAAATTGGCATAGAGCGCAAAGAAATTATAGGTATTCTGAAGGGTGCCGAAGAAGCGTCTCTGTACTTCAGCCACTCCATCCAGATTGAATTTCAGGTTGTCCCAAGGATTGGCGTTGCTAAGCATGTACCATCGAAGCGCATCGGGACCATACTCTTTCAGGGTTTTGAAAGGATCTACCGCGTTGCCCAGACGTTTGGACATTTTATTGCCGTTTTTGTCCAGCACCAGTCCATTGGCGATGACATTTTTGAAGGCAACGCCGTCAAAAAGCATCACGGCAATGGCATGCAGGGTAAAGAACCAACCTCGAGTTTGGTCAACTCCTTCTGCGATGTAATCAGCCGGATAGTTGGCTTTGAAAATATCTTCGTTCTCGAAAGGATAATGCCACTGGGCATAAGGCATCGCTCCCGAATCAAACCACACGTCAATCAAATCGGGCTCGCGGAACATTTTCTCTCCCCTGTCAGAAACCAAGACCACATCGTCCACAAAGGGTCTGTGCAGGTCGAGCTCTTTTCCTTCGTAAGGGGATTTTTCCATGAATCCGGCGGCAATCGATTTTTCGATTTCTGCATTCAATTCCTCTATGGACCCGATGCATTTTTCCTCAGTCCCATCTGAAGTTCTCCAGATCGGAAGGGGAGTACCCCAGAATCGGGAACGGCTGAGGTTCCAGTCCACGAGATTTTCCAGCCAGTTGCCAAAGCGTCCGGTACCGGTTGCTTCAGGCTTCCAGTTGATGGTTTTGTTGAGGGCTACCATGCGGTCTTTGTAGGCAGTGGTTTTGATAAACCAGCTCTCCAAAGGATAGTAAAGGATCGGCTTGTCTGTTCTCCAGCAGTGTGGATAGGTGTGCTCGTATTTTTCGACCTTGAAGGCCTTGTTTTCATTTTTTAAAATGATGGAAATGATCACATCCGTGTTTTTGTAATCTGCGGAGCTTTCATCATCATTGGTGTAGTTTTTCACATAGAAATCACTCGCACCATATTCTTTATGGGCGGTGATCCCATGCTCTTTCATTTTAGCGGCGAGATATTCTCCTACGACAGGAAGGAATTTTCCTTGCTTGTCCACAACCGGGATATCATTTCCCAAATCATCCTGTACAAAAACACCCGGTACGTTGTTTTGAACCAAAGTCCGAAAGTCATCCGCACCAAAGGCTTTGGCCAAGTGGACGATACCCGTACCATCTTCGGTAGTCACATAATCCCCAGCAACCACCGTGAAGGCAGGACTTTGAAGTGCCAAATCAGCTATGGGGAACAATTGCTCGTATTCCCAGCCCAGCATGGATTTTCCTTTGAACTCCTCGATGACTTCGTAAGGGATCAACTTGTCGCCGGCCTTGTAATCTTCCAGTTTCAGTTCGGAAGCCTTTGGGTTAAGATAAGCAGCCATTCGGGCTTTGGCCAAAATCACTGTGACCGGCTCGTGGGTATAGGGATTGAAAGTTTTCACCTTTACATAATCCAGATTTTCTCCTATCGCCAAGGCCGAGTTGGAAGGCAAAGTCCATGGCGTGGTTGTCCAGGCCAAGATGTAAGTATTTTCTTCCCCTTTCACCTTAAACTGAGCCGTGATGGAAGTATCCTTGACATCTTTATAGGTTCCCGGCTGATTCAGTTCATGGGAAGAAAGTCCGGTGCCTGCCGCTGGAGAATAGGGCTGGATGGTATAGCCTTTATACAAGAGTCCTTTATCATAGAGCTTTTTCAGCAAGTGCCAAAGTGTCTCGATGTACTTGGAGTCAAAGGTGATATAGGGATCGTCCAGATCGACCCAGTAGCCAATTTTCTCGGTTAGGTCATCCCATTCGTTTTTGAAGCGCATGACGGTCTCCCGGCATTTGCGGTTGTATTCTTCGACAGAAATTTTCTTGCCGATGTCCTCTTTGGTGATGCCGAGTTCCTTCTCTACTTGGAGCTCCACAGGAAGGCCATGGGTATCCCAGCCGCCTTTTCGTTTGACTTGATATCCTTTCAGGGTTTTGTATCGGCAGAAAATATCTTTCAGGGTTCGGGCCATCACGTGGTGAATCCCCGGTGTGCCATTGGCTGACGGAGGACCTTCAAAAAAGGTAAAGGTCTCGGCCCCTTCTCGGTTAGCGATAGACTTTTCGAAAATCTGATTTTCTTTCCAATACTGAAGGACGGATTCTCCGATTTGGGGATAATCCACCTGTTTAAATTCCTGATATGTTTTCACAATTTCCTTTCTTAAGGGCAAGTAGGTGAAGAAATGGGAAGGACTCCAAAGCCATTCCGCTCAAAACAAGCCACAAAGATAGCAGAAATGGGCTTTGGGGGGAAAGAAAATTGAAATACCCATCAAGAACCTTTGGGAAATTTTGATGAAGAAGAAAATCGAGGATTTTTACTCAACTTATTTTTTAATATTTAAAAGTTGTTTAGTTTTCAGAAAATTTTAATCAGCGTCTATATGAAATTCATTTTAATCCTTGGTTTTATCCTGCTGAGTTGGGGACAGGTCTATTCTCAAGTTCAGGTAGGTATTTACCACAGTGGAACCATGGCCCAAGTCGGGGTAGGTTCCGATATCGAAAAAAAGTTTTTTGGGGAACTCCGCTTTTTAGCACCGGACCGGATAGAACTAGATCATGGATTCGAAGCGATTGGTCAGTACAATTTTTACCGGTCAGAATGGTACAATCTTCACGGAGGATTGATGATTGGCTATTATGGGGATGGTGCAGTCGGCCTTCCTGTTGGTGCGACAATTAAGCCCGTATCGTCTTTTCAAAGGTTTGGAATATTGATGGAGGCGACACCTTATATCCTCTCTGATCAATTCTTCCTGAGAGGAAATCTTGGCCTAAGGATCCGGCTTGGAGGCGATTAACCTGTGTGAATGAAACCCATGAAGCGAAAAAAATGAAAAAAGAGAGGAGAACTTCCTCTCTTTTACTTTATCATCTCAATTTTCATTGAAATTTCACTTTATAAATTCCTCCTAAGGGTCCGGCTACTTGAACCCCCTGACTGGTCATTGGAGTACTAATCAGAAAATAAACACTTCCATCCTTATCTACTCCCATGATCTTATTGAATGTCTTTCTAGAGCTCACGTAATATGTCGTTCCCAGGTATTCAAAAGTCTGCTTGATTTTAAAGCCACCTTTCTTCTGGAAGTTTCCATTAGCTCCTGACTGAACCCCCAAGGTGTACTCGAATTGAGGATAGTTGGCTACATTTCCAGATGCTCCTCCGAACAATCCATAAATATTCCCACCGGCCTGGTCCAGTCCTATGGGTTGAGTGAGTACCTGCCCCCCTACTTGCATTCCAGAGAGAGTAGAACCCATAGTGACTTCTCCTGAAGCTTCGGTTCCGTTGATTTCATGGTATTTCAAGGAGTTCAGGGTATTGTCTCGAACCAATCTAAAGCTATTGGCGCCCATAGGTATGATGAATGTAGCCAATCCACCGGTCATTCCCTCTATTAAAAGCTTTCTGTTCCCAAGGTTTTCATCATAGGAAGCCAAATGATACCCGGAGATAAACTCCGGGATGTAGATGCTTTTATCAGCCCCAACAAAAATTCCATTTACTCCGGCTCCATTGTTGAATTTGGAATTACCCAGCATTGTCACCGCCTTAGATTCAAGATTTAGCTTAAATACATTGTTTGGTGAAAGAGGGACGCTGTAGACACTTTTGATCCCATACAGATTTCCGTCCGGCGCTGCGAAAATGGTTTGTGGAATAGTTGCTGCATTGATAATGCCAATCTCACTTCGGTAAATTTCGCTGCTGGTATTGACTACTTTCGTGATGGATTTATTGGAAAGGTTGATGGAAACCAGTCCTTTTTCCCCTACAGCATAAAGGACATTTTTTTCCTTATCAATTTCGATTGTCCAAAAAGGCCCATACTCATGGCTGTTGACGATTACTTCCTCGAAGGTGAGGTTTCCGGACAAAGTCTCAAATATATCCCCGATCGCCGGTCCATTCGCCACTGGATCAGCAGCGATGGTAAACTCTGGTCCTTCCACCGCAGAACGGCCTTTTCGGGCGACAGACACTTTTCCGGATTCTGTTCCGGCAGGAATCTTTACCTGAATGGATGTGAGCGTGGAAGAGACGATCTCCATCACTTTTGCACCGATTTTCACTTCCAAAAGGGCCTTGTCTGCATCAAAGTGTTTCCCGGTGATCGTGAGATCCTCCCCGACTTTTGCAGAAGTTTTATTCAGAGATAGCACAATAGGTTCGTAGTAGAAAGTCCCGCTTTCCAAACTGCTTCCGAGCACTTCTACTTTGAATTTTCCATGCGAGCCATTTTCAGGAATTTTCACCTTGATCTCGGTGGCGGAGGATGAGGTCGGTTCAAGGCTTAGATCGCCTAACATGACCTTGTTTTCAGTACTCAAAGCGCTGAATCCAGCCCCCTTGATCACGACCTCTGTTCCCGCCTTGCCATAATCCGGAGATATACTAAGGATATTCAGGTTGGATGTAGGATTGCTGACCTCAGCTTTTGGCTTTTGATTGGATTTGTAATCCTTCAGGGTTAAAGTACCCTTGGAAGTAAAGGTGTTTCCCTGCACATCTTTGAAAGTGACTTCCCAGTCAAAAGTCAAATTATCACCTTCAATCTTGATGGTGATTTTCCCGGAAATGGCAAAGAAGGTATTGGCCGACTTCAGGTACTTCACATAGGTGCCGGGAATTGCCTGTACTTTTTCACCTGCCTTACCGGGTATTTCAGATCTTAAGCCAAAAGAGTTTCCCTCCATTACCGCAGGGAAAATTTGAGTAAGCGTAAGGGTACCGGACTTGGCCTCATTCAGGAAGAAGGTCAGCCTTTCTCCATTCGGAAGGGTCACTGAAGCTTCTAGAGAGCCTGTACTTTCTCCCTGGTCTGCAAAGTAAATTCCCTGAATAGCGGAGGAATTGGCACTGATTGACTGACCAGCAATCTCTCCTGAAAGCTGGGTGGTGAATTGGTCCACCGGTATTGGGTCTTCTGTATCTTCCTTACATCCTGTGACCCAAAGACCCAACAGGAATAGGGGTAATAGAATCTTTTTCATGCACTAACAATTTTTTGCCTCAAGGAATCAAGCAAGTCAGAACTTCTTGGCGTGTTCAATTCATAGATGCCCGATCTCTTGAGGCAAAATGACTCAGTTTATTTCGAGATGTTTATATCGGTAAACTTTCCATTGGTGATACTCACCTCTGGTCCTGTTCCGGTCCTGGGTTTGGCTTTAAAAGAGAAGGTTCCTGAGGCTTTGTTGCCTTCAAGCTTGGTGATCACCAAGGTGCCAGAGGTAGCACTGTGAACTACCTGGTCAGCAGTGGTCCAAAGCGCTTTGCCATTGAGGTTAAAATTTCCGGTTCGTTCTGCATCCAGTGTGAAAGCCATATTGGATCGGTCTGTGGCGCCAGCGCCGATTGCCCAAACGGTAAATCCGGCCACACTGGTGACTTGACTGTTTCCTGAGCCTTGCCAAGCTTTTCCGTCCACAGAAGCTTCCACATTGAGTGATCCTGCCGGGACATCATCTTCTTTACTCGGGCAGGCAAAAAGTACAAAGGCCATCAGGCCTAAAAGTAAGGATTTGATTTTCATAGCTTTTTTTACTCAAAACTGCCCCTATTCCGCCCCAATAGCCATACCCGGCATCCCGCATTCCGCATCCGTACCAGTGGGTATTTTTTTCAAAACAGAAGTCAAAAAAATAGAGGATAAGTCCTACTTTAAATTTGAAAACCGAGGAATTGATTTTACTTTGAGCCAGTAACCCTAATGCCCTTGTCTGCTTTTCGAATTACCCTACTTTTTTTCCTGGTGCTTGCAATCCCTTTTTGTAGTCGGGGAATGCAAGCAGACCGTCTGGACAGCTTAGAAAAAGTCTATCAGGACCTGAAAAACCCAGATTCAATCCGCTACAAAGCTGTCCAGGAACTCTCCTTTTCTTTGATCTTTTCGGATGGCCCCAAAGCCAAACAGCTGATTCAGGAAGCCTTAAAAACCATTCAAAAGGAAGCCGCCAATTCAAGATTTTATTATGAGATCTATCAAAATCTGGGGATTTACTATGATGTGAACCAAGAGACGGACAGTTCACGACAGATTTTTTCCGAAATACTTCAAAAGAGTAAAGCTCAAGGCTGGTCAGCCATGGAGCAGCGCTCATACAACAACTTAGGAATGAACCGTCTTAACTCCTCGGATTACAGGAGTGCGATTGAGTATTTTTCAGAGGCCTTGGAGCTTAGCCGAGCCAAACCCGGCGCCAAAGAGGGAGATTGGGTGAATTACCTTTCCAATTTGGGATTGGCCAATCAGGAACTTGAACTCTATGATCAAGCCATCAAATATCACCTGGAAGCCTTGACGATCCGGGAGAAACTGGAGGACAGCAATGGAATGGCGATTTCCTGTGCCAATCTGGGAATTTGCTACAAGCTCATGGGCGAATTGGATGAAGCCATTGGATATTTTCAAAAAGCTATTGACAATGCCCGGGAGGCAGGGAATAAAGTTCTCTATCATCGGGTTCATGACAATCTGGGCAGTTTGTACATCGGACAAAAGGACTATAAAAAAGGTCTTGAAATGCTTCAGATTGCCTTGGATACCTCAGATGGCTTTACCCTCGACCCCAAGATGAAACTGAGCATTTTGAGCAATTCCGCTGCAGCCTATGTGGATTTGGGTCAGATCGATAAGGCCTTGGAGTTTGCTCAGAAAGGGAATGAAGTACTGGACGAGCACCCTGACTTGATTAATTATTCCATGACCTTGAAAAATGCCCTGGCTAAGATTTATTTCCGAAAAGGGGATTTTGAAAAAGGGAATGCCTTCTTGGAAGAATATCAGGAGATCAGTAAGAAAGTTTTCAATGAGGAAAATGCTCAGCTCCTTACGGACCTTCAAGTCCAATACGACTTGGAAAAAAAGGAAAATCAAATTGCCCTTCAACGGGCAGAGCTTTTAGAAAAATCAGCAACGCTCCAGCGAAACTACTTTGCTTTTGCCGCTTTGGGATTGTTGTTGTTATTTCTGGGAGCCACCTTTATCTATTATCAAAACCGCAACAAAAGGAAACAGGAGCTTTTGGTGAAAGAACGGGAGCTGAAAGTGAAAGAAGCCTATATTCAGGCCTCCTTGGAATCCCAAGAGCAGGAAAGAAGACGGATGGCTCAGGATCTTCATGACGGTTTTGGGCAGTATATTTCCGCGTTGAGAATGTATGTCTCCCAGCTAAAAAACGCCCAGGCTAAAGAAGAGCTGAAGACCGAGCTCGTTGGGAGAACCGATTCGGTTTTGGATGAAATGTCCAAAGAAATCAGCAATGTGGTCTATGATCTGATGCCTGCAACGCTGATCCGTTTTGGGTTAAAAAGTGCCTTGGAAGATCTAGCTCATCGGATCAATGCCGGACAGAAAGTGGCAGTTGAGCTTCAGTTTGAGGGGATTTCCGAAAGGCTGGATGAGCTTGTGGAAATCAACCTGTTTCGAATTTGTCAGGAATGGATCAACAACGTCCTCAAATACGCGGGGGCCAAAAACATTTTGGTCAGTCTTCGTCAACAAGCCGGATGGATGACCCTTTCCATTATGGATGACGGGATGGGATTTGACTCAGCAGTTTTTGTCCACAGCAAAAGAAACGGATGGAAAAATATCAATACCCGTGCTGGACTCCTGAACGGAGAGCTGCAATTGAACACCCTGCCGGGAATTCAAGGCACAGAATTGCACGTAAAATTCTCCCAAATCCTTCGAACCAACTAAACCTAATCGCTTGATTTCATGAAAATTCTTTTGCTGGATGACCATAAGATCCTTTTGGATGGCTTGAAGTTTTTAATACTTGGTCAGCAAGAAGTGGATAGTGTAGAAGCTGTGAGTACCGTAGAGGAGGCAATGCAAAAACTTGAATCCTTTCGGCCTGAGTTGATTGTATCGGATATCTCTGTGCCCAAGGAAGGCGGGATTGCATTTGCCAAAAATGTCAAATCTTCTTTTCCAGGTATCAAAGTGATTTTTCTCAGCATGCACGAGGAGCCCTACATGGTGAAAGAAGCTCTTTCTACCGGTGCTGAAGGATATGTGCTAAAAAAAGCAGCCCATGAAGAGCTGCTCAAGGCCATTAAGGAAGTAGCTGAAGGCGGGATGTTTTTCAGCGCTGAAATCCAGAAAATCCTGATTCGGAGAATGGCTTTTCCGGAGGATGAGAAAATCCTCACCGTACGGGAAAAAGAAGTATTGGAACTGATTTTTGAGGAGCTTTCCAATAAAGAAATTGGCGAAAGACTATTCATTTCCGAACGAACTGTGGAGACTCATCGGAAAAATCTGTATACAAAAACAAAGACCAACACGCTGGTTGGTCTTTTGAAATTCGCTTTGGAAAATAACCTGATTTCAGGACTCCATTAATCTTTGGTCATTTCGATAAAATTAGCCACACCGGTATCTATCAAATCTTTGATGGACCCAGAGGCTGCTTTCACGTAGGCATCATGATCGCATTCTGCAAAGTGAGAAGCCACAGTTACCTGATTTCCGGAGGTCATGACCAATTGGGTATAGCCGGTTTTGGAAAACATATCCGACTGGGCAGCAGTGGTTTCTTTGATTTTTTTGTCTTTGAATACTCCCTCAAAAGAAACCGCTTTTTTTGGTTCTGCTTTGGCGTGAAATAAGGGATTGTTTCCTATGTCCAAGCCAGACATAAAACTCACCTGGGACAGCAAATTGGGTCCACCTCCCAGAGAGGCTTTGTTTTCGGTAGGATCCACAATCGGAGAAATTCGGTAATCAATTTTGGCCTTTACAGAAGTAGAGTTAGTCCAGGTATCAGAATCTGCGTCTAAGTTGACAAATGGGAAGACGAAGTTTACATCTGCAATAAATACATTATCCAGTTCCTTGGACATTTTAGGGGTATTGTCCAAAAAGCCTCCTCCGGATTTTTCTCTCCCGCCTTTGGTTACCCCTTTGACCAAGTATTTAAAACCCGTAGGAGTGACCATCACAAAACCGGCAGCCTGTGCATCCGAGCTAGCCCCTCCTTGCCTTTTGGTCCAATCTGCGAAATATTCATATTTCAAAGCCTCGTCGGCACTCATGATTTCGAAGCCCTGGGTTTTGAGTTGCTTCACATAATCGGAATAGGCTTCATCAATGATCTTTTGGAAATCACTCACATCTACTCCTGAGATTTGTACCCCCATTTTCGTTTGGGTACCAGAAGTGAAGGTGGTGCGGTCAGCTCGGTCTGAGCGCCTGCTTGACGTTTTGGCCGAGGCCTCTTCATAGACTTCAAAAAGAGCATTGAAACCCCGGATAAACACCTTCTTAGGCGCTTTGGATCCTTGTTTCTTTTTGTTGTAACTGGTGACTTTGATGTCTTTCTCGGTCAGCACAGTTCCGGGTGCCATCTCCAGAAAAAGGAGAAGGAACACGAGAAGTAAAGTTTTCATAATCTTTTAATTTGGTTAGGCGGTTTAAAATTCAGTACTAAAAACCTCGCATAGAATACCTCTTGACATGGATATTATATCCGTACCAGTACGGAAGAGATTGAAATTCATAAGTCAAAAACCGGTATCTTTTCCTGAACCAATTGTTCCAAACCCATCATGTCCAGATTGATTTATCCTTGTTTATGGTTTGATCAGCAGGCCGCTGAAGCCGCTGATTTTTATGTCTCCATCTTTCCCAATTCTGAGATTTTGGAAAAGAATCCCATGGCGGTAAGTTTTCAAGTATTAGGTACTCAGATGATGGGATTGAATGGCGGGCCAATGTATCAACAAACCCAAGCCAGCTCCTATTTTGTCTATTGTGGCTCGGAAGTGAATATTGAGGAATTATATGACTCCCTTTTGGATGGAGGGAAGGCAATTTTTCCGCTTGGCAGTTATCCCTGGAATCCAAAATATGCCTGGGTTACCGATAAATTTGGCACAAACTGGCAGCTGGATGCCGATCCGATCCGTGGCTCACAAAAGATTGTGCCTTGCCTTCTTTTCGTCAATGAAAATAAAACCCGGGTGAGAGAAGCGATGGATTTTTATACCTCGGTATTTCCTGAAAGTATGAAGCTGATGGAAGCACCACATCCGCATTCGGAAGATTTATTGTTTGCCCAATTTAAATTGGACGGCTACCTGATCAATGCGATGAGTAGTACAGAGTCTCATGATTTTCGATTTACTCCCGGTAATTCCCTCGTTGTTACTTGCCAAGACCAGTCTGAAATTGATTATTTCTGGGAAAAATTGGGGGAAAAGGGAAGGTTTGACCGCTGCGGATGGCTATCGGATCGGTTTGGACATTCCTGGCAGATCATCCCCAAAAACCTGGGCAAGTTGATCAGCGATCCGGTGAAAGGTCAAAAATCCATGGAAGCCCTTTTACAGATGGATAAGCTTATTCTCGATAAGCTCGTTAACCCATAAGGCTGAACCTGTGGGATAAATCATTGCAGGAAAAACTCAACTTTTTATTGCATTTGGAAAAAAACATGAAACTTTTTGAAGCTTGTTCGTATTATCGTAATATTGCAATAAACAAATTTGATTATGGGAGTCACACAAGCACATCTCTTTACCGAGGAGCAAAATGAACTGGCCCTGGTTGCCAAAGCCATCGCTCATCCAGCGCGAATTGCTATTCTCCAGCACCTGATCAAATCCAAGTCCTGCATCAATGGGGATTTGGTTTTGGAAATCGGATTGGCACAGGCAACCATCAGCCAGCACTTGAGGGAGTTGAAAGAGCTTGGAATTATTCAAGGAACGATTGAGGGGACCAAAGTCAACTACTGCATCGATCCTGAGAAATGGAAGGAATTGAATAACCTGTTATTAACCTTCTTCGAGAGCTACAACTCCTGTTGTGATCCTGCCTGTTAAAATAAAATTGAGTTCATACATCTTACTAATCCAAGCGCCATGAAACTATCAGAAGCAAAACAAATCCTGGCTGAATCCCAAACTATCTCATTTCAGCTACCCAACGGTGAGCTAGTTCCATCCCATTTTCACGTCACTGAAATCGGTCTGGTGGACAAGCACTTTATCGATTGTGGAGGGACTGTCCGAAAGGAGCAAAAAGTCAATTTCCAGCTATGGAATGCAGATGATTACGATCATCGCCTGCATCCGGAAAAGCTGATTCATATTATTGAACTTTCCGAGAAGGTCTTGGGAATTCCTGATCTTGAAATCGAAGTAGAGTACCAAGGGGAAACGATCGGAAAATATGGACTTGATTTTGACGGAAACGGATTTCTTTTGACCACCAAAATGACTGATTGTTTGGCAAAGGACAAATGTGGAATTCCTGATCAAAAACCAAAAGTCCGACTTTCACAATTGCAGACCTCCAGCTGCGCTCCGGGTGCCGGCTGCTGCTAGATCAAATCAGACCTTTCAGGTTTCAAATACCTGAAGGGTCTTTTTAAATTACCATTCCTATGATTTTGTCCAAATCTAAGCTTTATCCCACTTTGGCTGATTTCATCCGAAAAGCCAGCGAACTACCCATTTCTGCAGACCGAAAACAGGTGTTGGAGATATTGATCCAATACATCCAATCCAAACTCGATCAAGGTCAGGATGTGAACCTGAGTTTTATCTGCACGCACAATTCCCGCAGAAGTCAGTTTTCCCAGATTTGGGCACAAACAGCTGCAGCTATTCACGATATTCCGGCCAATTGCTATTCCGGAGGCGTCGAAGTCACAGCTTTCAATGAGCGGGCGGTCAATTCCCTGAAGCGGAGTGGGTTTCGGGTCTCGTCCAAAGAAAACGGAAGCAATCCGATTTATTCTGTTTTTTACTCGGACGAAAGTGATCCAATCACCGCTTTTTCCAAGGTTTTTGATGATCCTGCCAATGATGCAAAGCAATTTGCAGCGGTAATGACCTGTGATCATGCCGATGAAAACTGCCCATTTATCCCCGGCACCGAGCAGCGAATTCCTGTACGCTACGAAGACCCGAAAGCATTTGACGATACAGAAATGGAATCAGAAAAATACGACGAGCGCTCCCTGCAGATCGCCTCTGAGATGCTGTATGTATTTTCTCAGGTCAAAAAATAGATTCTCTTACTACTTCTTAGGCCAAGTCGTCAACAACTAGCTTATAAGTAGGATCATCCAGTATATTTACTTCGATAATTTCATCCGCTTTGGCCAGTAGCTTTCTGCAATCAGGGCTGAGATGCCGGAGATGGACTTTTTTGCCCACTTTCTGATAGCGCTCGGTGATTTTGTTCAGGGCCTCAATAGCAGACATATCCACCACCCGGCTTTCGGCAAAGTCAATAATTACCTCCTCGGGATCATGGAGCACATCGAATTTTTCTCCAAAAGCCGTCACCGATCCGAAGAAAAGAGGGCCAAAAAGCTCATAGTGCTTCACTCCATTTTCGTCCACATACTTTCTGGCTCGGATTCTTTTGGCATTATCCCAAGCAAAAAACAAAGCGGCCAAAATCACCCCGATCAGTACTGCCAAAGCAAGATTATGCAATACCGCAGTCACGCCGGTTACCAAAAACATCAGGAAAATATCTTTTTTGGGCATCTTGGTGATGGTTCGGAGGCTGGCCCATTCAAAAGTCCCAATCGAAACCATAATCATCAATCCGGTCAAGGCGGCCATAGGCACTTGTTCGATCAGACTGGAACCGAACATGATAAATACCAATAGCATGACTGAGGCCACAATCCCGGAAAGTCTCGCCCTTGCTCCAGAGGAAATATTGATCAAACTCTGCCCGATCATCGCACAGCCGCCCATTCCTGAAAAAAATCCTGAAGCCACATTTGCCAGCCCTTGAGCCACGGCTTCCTTATTACTCCGCCCGCGCGTTTCGGTGATCTCATCCACAATATTCAAGGTCAGCAGGGATTCGATCAACCCCACCCCGGCCATAATCAGCGCATAAGGGAAAATGATCTCCAAAGTTTCCCAAACAAAAGGGACACTTGGAATATGGAAAGGAGGGAAACCACCCTTGATGCTGGCCATGTCTCCGACAGTTTTGGTGTCTAATCCAAATGCTGCCACTACCCCAAAAACCACCAAAATGGAAGTCAATGATGCCGGAATGGCCTTGGTCAATTTGGGCAATCCCCAGATGATCAACATGGCCAAAAGGACCAATCCCAAGAAAATGTAAAGGGTGGAACCAGTCAACCAATCGCCCTCAGCGCCTTTAAACTGATCCAATTGGGACATAAAAATGATAATTGCCAATCCGTTGACAAAGCCAAAAATCACCGGGTGAGGAACGAGCCGGATGAATTTTCCCAACTTCAGACTTCCAAAAATTACCTGAAGCAATCCGGATAGAATCACCGCCGCAAAGACATATTCTACTCCCTGAGTGGCCGCCAAAGTGACGATCACCACCGCAATCGCTCCCGTCGCTCCGGAGATCATGCCGGGTCTGCCACCCAAAATCGAGGTCACCAATCCCATGACAAAAGCAGCATAAAGGCCTGTCAAAGGAGAAAGGCCAGCAATGAAGGCAAAGGCCACAGCTTCGGGGATCAGGGCCAAAGCCACCGTCAACCCGGATAAAACTTCAATTTTATAATCTACTTTCTGGCTAAGGTCGAATAGGTTGAAATACTTCTTCATCGGTTGGGAATGAGATTTATTGGGCAAATTTCTACCAGGGGCCTTCGGCAATTGATCCTGGAGAATTCTATTTTGACTTGTTACGAAAGTGGAAAACTACCCAGGGCGAGTTTTTGCCATTTTCCTTCCAAGGAGTGCAAAGGTAACCAAAAATCAGCGCTTAGAATAATATTCTGACAAATCTAAAAATTCCTTATTTTCTATTGTTAAAAATTTCTGGAATTCCTGAAGTTCTAGGCAAACCAAGGAGTCTTGGAAGTCCTTATTGGTAAAATAACAGGGAGATATTTTGGGACTCTGGGGATTACCCGGATTCTTTGATCTTTTAGTCAGGCTTACGCTAGTTTTGGAGCTGGTTGATGTGGGATTGAATTCTGGGCTTTTTGACCAAGATTTTCCATTTCTTTTTGGAGTAGTCTTTTTCATCCTGCATTTTCATCAAAATTTTAAGCATGATGCCTAAAGCTCTCTTGTTTTTCATTGCCCTCCTTTGGGCCACAATCGGATTATCACAGCAAACCTACACCCTTAGGATCTTGGATGAGGAATCCCGGGAGCCTGTGGTAGGTGCCACGGTACAATTGCTTGAATTGAAAAAAGGTGAAATCAGTGATCAAAACGGGGAAGTGGTTTTTGAAAATTTGGATTCAAATACCTTTACTTTTTTGATTCGATTTCTGGGGTACGAAGAGTTAAAATTCAAACGGGCATTTCCTTTGGAAAACCCGATGGAAACCATCCACCTTCACCCTGCCCATGAGGAAATGGAAGCCGTAATGGTTACCTCTACACGTTCCAGCCGAACGATTGAGGATACTCCCACACGGGTGGAGATCATTGCGGGAGAAGAACTCGCAGAAAAAGGCAACATGAAACCCGGAGACATCCGGATGCTGCTCAACGAAAGCACAGGAATTCAGACTCAGCAAACTTCGGCTACCAGCTATAACTCCAGCATCAGGATTCAAGGCTTGGACGGAAAATATACCCAACTTCTCAGGGATGGGTTGCCTCTCTACGCCGGGTATTCGGGAGGACTGAGTTTGATGCAGATCCCGCCCTTGGATTTGGCCCAAGTGGAAGTGGTCAAAGGCTCCTCTTCTACCTTGTATGGAGGCGGTGCCATCGCTGGCTTGGTCAATCTGATCTCCAAGCGACCGACCGAAGAAAGAACCCTTGAGCTGATGCTCAATGGAACCTCAGCCCTTGGAATGGATGCCAGCTCCTTTTTTGCCCAACAATTTGGGAAATGGGGAACCACTGTCTTTGTCTCTTTCAACCAAGGCACGGCATACGATCCGGCAGATATCGGGCTGACAGCCATCCCGAAGTTTGACCGATGGACCATCAACCCCAAATTTTTCTGGAACCCTACCCAAAAAAGCGAGTTGATGCTGGGAGTCAATTGGGCAAAAGAGGATCGATTGGGAGGCAATGTGGATTTTATCCAAGGGGAACAGGTGGAGGATCCTTATTTTGAAAATAACCAAACGGATCGGCTCTCCACCCAATTGACCTATTCAAATACTCTTAGGGAAGGGGTATCTCTACGGGTCAAAAACAGCCTCAATTTTTTCGATCGACAAATCCAGATTCCAGATTACCAATTTGGCGGGAAGCAGATTTCCAGCTTTTCCGAAATTCATTTGAGCAAATCCGGGACGAAGGCCGAGTGGGTTGCCGGGCTGAACCTTTGGACAGAAAATTTCACCCAAAACCCTTCCTTTCAGTCCATAGTATTAGACTATCAGCTGAACACTTTTGGGGCATTTGTTCAAAATCTCTGGAATATTTCTTCCAAATGGACGGTGGAATCAGGCTTGCGGGTCGATACCCAAAAGGATTATGGGAATTTTGTTCTGCCCAAAGCCTCTGTCATGTTTGAGCCCAACGAATTGCTGACCTTCCGATTGGGTGGAGGCTTGGGCTATAAGCCCCCGACGGTATTTACAGAGGAAACAGAAAGGCTCAGCTATCAAAATGTGCTACCCATAGATCCACAACTTCTCGAGGCTGAGCGCTCCAAAGGCTTCAATTTGGATGTCAACCAGAGATGGGCAATCGGCGAGGAATTGACCTTAAGTTCCAATGTCCTGTTGTTTTATACCCAGATTGATAATCCGCTAATTCTCAGGTTGACGGATGGATTTTATCAATACGAACAGCCATCCGGAAAGCTTAGAACTCAAGGAGCTGAAGTCAATATGAAATGGGAATACCGGGATCTAAAACTTTTTGTGGGATATACCTATGCTGATGTAGACCAAAGAATCAATCAAACGGAAAGCGAATATCCCCTAGTAGCCAAACATCGGCTTAACAATGTACTCATGTACGAAAAACATGAGAATTTCCGCTTGGGTCTGGAGGCTTATTATTTCAGTCCACAGTTGCTAAATGACGGAGCCATGGGCAAATCTTATTGGATCGTGGGGCTGATGGGAGAAAAGTATTTTGGAGAGAATTTTTCTTTGTTTTTGAATTTTGAAAACTTCCTCGATACCCGGCAGACAGCTTTTGATACGATTTTTACCGGGAGTATTTCCAATCCGGTTTTTCGGGATATTTATGCCCCAGTAGATGGCTTTGTGATCAATGGAGGACTGAAAGTGAGTTTGTAGGATTGGCGGGAATTTATCCCAAAGGGAGTAAATTAAAATCAGCAAGGGCCTTGAATAAGGTCTCCATCAGGATTCTTGGGAGGGATTCCTTTTGCGAAAGTCCAATCTCCTGCTTCCAAAAAACATGTATTGGCGAGTTTAATTTTTGGGTATAAAAATTTTGGCTACAGGACAGATTACCTATGAAAGTAATCCTGCTTTCCATATTCTTTGTATATTCCAATAGCCTGACCATTAATTTTACATGATTCCACCCCTGGAGTTTCTTCAAAAAATATTCACTGTTCCAGAGCAGGGCAAAAATTACCAAGGCTACATGGTCTATGTGCTTACCTTGATATGGGCCGTAACCATAGCCGTGGTAGTGATCTTGGGAATGTTTTTTTTTCCTGAAGCATGGCAGCGCTATGCTGGCTATTTGATTGGGACAATTTTCACTGCGGTACTGACGCTGAGTCTGAATTACCTCGGACACAGCAAAGTCGCCAGTTGGACACTCACACTTTTGATTTGGGTCATTATCGCCAATCCAATTTATACCACTGGGGGGATGGAGGCGCCCATGATTGTTTCTCAGGTCAGTGTGATTCTTACCGCCGGATTTTTATTAGGCTGGAGAGGAGGCTTTGCCATCGGGTTTCTTACCATCGCATTTGATTTTCTCTTTGTCTACCTGGAAAATGAGGGCCTTTTGCCCTCTCCGACCATCGAGCATACCCCTCTTACCCGATGGATTTCAGCTTTTATTCCTTTTGGAACTATCCTGGCGCTTCAATATTACGCCACCACCCATTTGAAATTCAGCCTGAATCGATTGCGGGATGAAATTAAAAAACGGGAGACCGCTGAAAAATTCAAAGATGAGACCTTGGTGAATTTAAGGGAACGGGTCAAAGAATTGCAAACCCTGTATTCGGTTTCCAAAATTCTCCAAGATGAATCGAAAAATTACGAAAGCCTATGCCAAAAACTTGTAGAGGTAATTCCGACAGGGTGGCAATACCCCGAAATTACCGTAGCCAAGGTTCAAATCGGTCAATCCGAATACCGTTCCCAAAACTATCAGGATTGTATCCACTCCCAATCCTTTGAAATGAAAACTTCCAAGGGGAGTTTGGTAAGGATCGAAGTAGGGTATTTACAAGAAACCCAATTGCAGGATGAGGGGCCTTTTTTGAAAGAAGAAAGGGAATTGATCGAAATGCTGACCGAATTGTTGAAGATCGATTTGGAGAGAAGGGAAGACAGAGCGGCTCTAAAAGATTACAAATATGCCATAGATATGGCTTCAAGTGTAAGTATTTCAAAAGAAGACGGGACTTTTTCCTCGATCAATGAAAACTTCGGCAAATTAAGCCGATACCAGCCTGAAGAACTGATCGGTCAGCACCATAAAATCCTGTGGTCTGGGTTTCACCACCCTGCCCATTTTGATTCTTTACGGAAGACCATGGGGAGCGGTGAGCCTTATCGGGGGGAGTTTTGCAACCGGGCAAAAGACGGAAGTTTGTATTGGGTGGATACCACGGTAGTTCCATTTTTGGATGAAAATGGAAAGATTTATCAGTTTTTATCCATCAATTATGATATCACGGAGCGGAAGTTGGCCGATGAAAAAATCAAGGAGAGTGAAAAAACCCTGCGGAAAATTACCAGTCAAATTCCAGGGAATACGTACATGTTTACCCTTTCTCCCGAGGGGCTGCCAAATATTATTTTCATGAGCCGAGGCACGGATGTGTACAACCAACAGTACAAGTTGGAGGACGTGCAAAAAGATCCGGACATCATTTTTGACAATATTCATCCCGAGGATAAGAAAAAACTGAAAGATGCCTTTCTGAAAGCCTTCCAAAGCAAGGAGCCCATCAGCATGTATTATCGAATTTTTATCCAAGACCAAACACGATGGAGGTGGTTTCAGGCCATCCCGGAAAGGGATAAAAACGGAGGGTTTATTTGGTATGGGGCCACCAATGACATTACCCCTTTGGTGGATTATATTCTGTCTACCGAACAGATAATTTTTGACATCAGTCATGTGGTCCGAAGACCGATAGCCAACATGAAAGGCATTTTGAATTTATTTCATCTAGAGTCCCTTTCGGAAGAAGAAATCAAAAATTTCACCAAGGTATTGCTGGATATTGCAGTAGAACTGGATGACTTTAGTCAAGAACTCAATCAGGCCTATGAACAAAGAAGAGATTCGCAGTCATCCAATTGGGATTTTTTTATCACCGTGGATCCCCGAGAAAATCTATTTCCTCATACCCCAAGCCATGATCGGAATAAAAATTTCTAAACTCAAGAATCCTCTTTTCCAGTAGCAGGATCAAAAATTTAAGCAAGTGTTGGACACCATGAAAACGAACCGATCCGCTATTCTTTCACTTTTCGAGAAACCTGACAAGGAGGTTGATTTTGATCGATACAAGGTGTATATGATCACTTTATCCTGGTGTACAGTCATATGCGTTATTGATCTGGTGGGTGTTATTTTGGTCCCTGATAATAGCGATAGGTATCTTTCATTTTTAGGAATTATCTTTTTTATCGGTTTAGTTACCCTTGTCATCAATGCAAAGGGCTATTCCGATCTGGGGAGTTGGATATTCTCTTCCATGATTTGGCTGTTTATTACCATTCCTATTTACACGACCGGAGGGATTAAGTCGCCTGGGATTATTTCCCAAGTGAGCGTTGTCATCACTGCTGGCTTTTTGGTGGGATGGCGTGGGGCAATGATTTTTGGGGTACTTAGCTTGGCAATTGCCCTGCATGTGGTTTATCTAGAAGTAAATGATTTATTGCCAGAACCTGTTATTATTTTCACTCCCCTAATGCGATGGACAGGTGCCTTAATTCCCTTTGGCACAATTCTGCTTATTCAATTTTTCGCCACCAATTATCTGCGGAAAAATCTTGAATTTCTAAATGAAGAGATAGAAAGAAGAGAACTAACCGAACGTGAAAAAGATGAGATGCTTTTCGAACTGGATGAAAGAGTCAAGGAGTTGGCTACTTTGTATCAAGTGTCAAAAATCCTCCAGGACAATAGCCAAAACCTCACCCAACAGCTAGAACGAATGGCCCAAACTATAACTCTTGGCTGGCAGTTTTCGGAGTTTGCCTCTACAAAAATTACCCTTGGCGAAAGGTCTTATTTTTCTGAAAAGTATCAGGAATCTTCCAATGCAATCAAGTCCCAGAATAAAACGGCCAAAGGGACGAATGTTACTATTGAAGTTGCCTATCCAGACCTAAAGGATTTACAGTTTCTAAAAGAAGAGCATGAGCTAATTCAAATGCTAACGGATTTCCTGACGATTGAACTGGAAAGGAGGGAGGAAAATAAGGAGCTGAACGACTACAAATATGCCATAGACATAGCCTCCAGTGTCTGTGTCTTTTCTCAGGATGGGAATATTCAATCCTGTAATGAAAATTTCAGTAAGCAAAGCAAGTTTACCGTTCCCGAACAAAAAGCCGAAGATGGAAGGATGTTTACAGAAATTTTCCCCTTTCTCAACATGCACAAAATCCGGCAGAACTGTAACGACGGGAAACCCTATCGGGGGGAATTTATTCTTAAAGCCAAAAGTGGTGAAGTTTTTTGGGTGGACGGGACCATTGTTCCCTTTCAGGATGAGAATGGAAGAATTTATCAATACCTATCCTTGAATTATGATATCACCACGCAAAAATTGGCCATTGAAAAAATTAAGGAAAGTGAGGAAAACCTCCGTAAAATAACCAGTATGGTCCCCGGAAATACCTATGTGGTCAAACTCAATGAAGAAGGTATTTCTAAATTATTGTTTATCAATCATGGTGTTGATTCAAGCCTGTTAGGTTACAACAAGGAGGACGCTTTATCCAATCCCAATATTATTTTCAAGGTGGTTCATCCGGATGATTTGGTGAAGTTTAAGACCAACCTTAGAGAGGCCTATACGAATAATTCACCCTATAGCTTTTATTTTAGAGCACTGATCGGAAATTCCATTCAATGGAGATGGATGCAAGCGATCCCCGAAAAGGATAAATCCGGTGAAACAGTCTGGTATGGATCCACCCATGAAATCACCCCAATCGTGGAATACATTGAATCCATTGAGCAAATCATCTTCGATATCAGCCACGTGATCCGAAGGCCTATTTCCAACTTAAAAGGAATTCTGAATTTAATCCAACAAGATTCCTTCACCCAGAAAGAATTCTCAGAATTGGTGAAAGCCTTGGAGGATATCTCCCAGGAACTGGATGAGTATAGCAAGGAATTAAATCTTGCCTACGAGAAGAAACGGGAATCCAATAAATTCAGAATTGACATTCCAGTCCAGATAGATAGTCGGGGCAAATTATTTGGCGCCTGATTCAAGAATCCCTTTGAAAGTAGTAGGAGTCAGGGGCTTGATGGTATAAGAGCCCACCTGGGGAAAGTTTTTGGATTTTTCTATATCCTTTGAATCACTTGAGGAGGATAAAATGTGAACTTTCAGTCCATCGGAGAAGTCAAGGTCCTGAATTTTTTCCAAAAATCCCCAGCCATTCAATACTGGCATGTTTAGATCTAATAGGATTCTATAGTGATTTTTAGGGTTGGATTGGAGAAATTCAAAAGCCAGTTGCCCGTTTTCAAAAATTTTGAGGGTGGAACCGGGAAGTATATTCTTCACAATTTTGGAATTGATGAGGTTGGCCACTGGGTCATCATCCACCAGAAGTATTATTTCTTCCATAAAATAGTGGTTTATTTTTCCTTTTATGTGGCCATGATTTTAGAATCCCAGCCATTTTCAATCTTGACTTCCAAAGTAAAATAAATCTATCCTAGATAGAATCCTGCTTTTCGATATTTGAGTAGGGAAAGTTCAAAATAATGCATTAAAGATAAAGTTATTCCTTACTGACTCGTGCAAGAATGCGGAGAATTAGTGCCTAGGGAAAGACTTCAAGTAATCACCTATAGCCATCTGCTTATCAATGGGGCTATTCTGCATTTTTAATTGTAATCTCCTCAGCCTCAACTGGCCTCATTTTTGACCCTAAAAAAATGAGAAAAGCCGGAACCATTTCCCCGGTTTTGGCTATTTTCAATCCACTTAATCTCTAACAACCAAACACTACTTTTATGACCGAACAACAAAAACAAGCACTCGAAGAAGCAATCGCTTCCCTGAAAGGAAGGCTCACCGGCGACATGTTTGCAGATATGGAAGTCCGAGACCAGATTCACAATTTGGAAATGCAGCTGAAGGGGGTTAAACCCATGGACTCTCACTTTGACTGTGTGGGTTGCGGAAGTTAATCCTGAAGTTTTGCCCAGATACTTTATCATTTACAAACCATTCGGCGTAGTCAGCCAATTTAGCGGAGAGGGGCCCACATTGGCCTCTCTCGGCAATTTCCCCAAGGAGGTCTATCCCGTGGGACGTTTGGACAAAGACAGCGAAGGGCTGCTGTTGATCACAGACGACAAGTGGCTGAATCATCACCTCCTCAACCCAAGATTTGGACATCAGCGCACGTATTATGCCCAAGTGGAAGGAATTCCTACCCCAGAAGCCCTGAAGCAATTGCAATCGGGAGTCCACATCCATGTGGACGGTATAGCCTACCGCACCAAACCTGCTATCGCTAAAATCCTAGAACCACTCCCGAATTTGCCCGAACGAATTCCCCCGATTCGCTACCGGGCATCCATCCCTGATACCTGGATTTCATTGACCTTGATAGAGGGGAAAAACAGACAGGTAAGAAAAATGACGGCGGCAGTTGGATTTCCAACCCTGAGACTTGTCCGGTTTTCGATGGAAAAAATAACCATAGAAGGCATGCAATCCGGAGATGTCCGTGAAATGGATCAGGAAACTGTCTACAGAATGTTGGGCCTTACCGGATACGCAAAGACCGGTGCGAATCAAAAGCCCCGTCGCTCTTAAAAAATCCTAAAAATCACCCTAGCCTAAGGCTTTTCCGCTTATTGCAATTAAGATTGTCCTTTGGGACAATTTCCCCTATTTTAGGCGAGCCAAATGTGGTCCATTAATCTCGAATCCATGCATCAGGAAAAAATATCAGAAGTAATTCAGGAAGTAAAAAAGGTAGTCGTCGGCCAGGATAAAATGGTCAATCGTCTCCTGATCGGCTTGTTTACCAACGGACATATCCTTTTGGAAGGGGTGCCGGGACTGGCCAAAACCCTGACCGTAAATACCCTGGCCAAGGTTCTCCACTTGAATTTCAACCGAATTCAGTTTACGCCGGATTTGTTGCCTTCGGATTTGATCGGAACGATGATCTACAACCAGCAGACGGCGAGTTTTGAAGTGAAAAAGGGCCCCATTTTTTCCAATGTGATTTTGGCGGATGAAGTAAACCGATCCCCTGCAAAGGTTCAATCCGCCCTGTTGGAAGCCATGCAGGAAAAGCAGGTCACCATTGGAGAGACAACATTTCAGCTGGATCGGCCATTTCTGGTTTTGGCCACCCAAAACCCCGTAGACCAAGAAGGTACATATCCGCTTCCAGAGGCCCAGGTAGACCGATTTATGATGAAGGTCCACATCGATTACCCCAGTAAAACCGATGAGTTGGAAGTCATGCGGCGCATGTCCAACATGCAGTATAGCTCTGAAGTCAAGGCGATTCTTTCCAAGCAGGATATTTTCGATATCCGAAACGAAATCAACTCCGTGAATTTGGCGGAGCCTTTGGAGAACTACATCATTGAATTGGTTTTTGCGACTCGTTTCCCCCAGCAATATGGATTGAAGGATGAGGCGAAGTACATCATGTTTGGGGTGTCTCCAAGAGCAAGTATCAACTTAAACCTTGCGGCCAAAGCCGTGGCCTATATGGATGGGAGAGATTATGTGCTGCCGGAAGACATCAAAGAAATTGCTGAAGATGTCCTAAATCATCGAATTTTGCTGAATTATGAGGCTGAGGCGGATGGAATCAATACCAGAAGTCTAATAAAAACCCTTTTGGAAAAAGTCCCGATCAATAGGTCCGTAACATTAAAATAATATAGAATAACCCTTAAAAAGGCTTCTCAGGCGAGAAGCCTTTTTTTATGGAATATTTGTTAATACAATATTAAATTCTGTCTTCATTTTTAAAAAAACCATAATTCAAATCATTCTATTGGGGAAAAAATTGAATTCACCTTTGTAGCAGAAAATGTGCAAAACCACAATTCAATTATAAACCAATGAAAAAAATTAACACCCTTTTGATCGTTTTTTTGGTATCCCTGATCGGATTCACCAGCTGTATCGAAGGAAATGACAAGCCAACGGATAACACCGGAGATTCCGGATCCAGCATTATCATCAGCTCCAACATTACCACCAACACCACTTGGGAGACAGGCAAAGTATATGAGCTAGCTGGTAGGATTACCGTCGTTTCTGGAGTGACTTTGACTATCCAGCCTGGCGTTATTGTGAAAGGCCAGGTAGGTACAGGTGCAAATGCCACAGCTCTGATTGTTGCCAGAGGTGGAAAAATCAACGCTGCCGGTACTGCCACCCAGCCGATTATTTTTACTACGGTTGCTGATGAAATTCAACCTGGTCAAATCGCTTCACCAAACTTGGATCCTACCTTGGAAGGACTTTGGGGTGGATTGATTGTTTTGGGTAGAGCAAGAGGTTCTTTTGCAGGAGATATTCAGGAAATCCAAATTGAAGGTATCCCAGCTTCAGACACCAATGGTCTTTACGGAGGTAGCGATGATGCCGATAACTCAGGTGTTTTGAAGTACATCTCTATCCGTCACGGTGGAGCAAATATCGGAGAAGGAAATGAAATCAACGGTCTTACTCTCGGAGGTGTAGGTTCCGGTACCGTTATCGAAAACGTAGAAGTTGTGGCTAACCAGGATGATGGGATCGAATGGTTTGGCGGAACAGTATCTGTGAAAAATGCTTTGGTATGGAATTCAGGCGATGATGCGGTAGATACGGATCAGGCTTGGGCAGGTACCTTGGACAATTTCATCATCATTTGTGGAGTAAACACGGATCATGCCTTGGAAATTGACGGTCCAGAAGGATCCTACAATGCCGCTCATACTGTGAAAAACGGCTCAGTAAAAGGCCATCCTTCCTCAGAAATGGGTGACTTCAGAGCTTCTGCCAGAGGTACATTCGAAAATATCTACTTCTTTAATTTCCCTGCGCCTTCAGATAACAACAATGCCGGAAGAGGTGACTTTTCCTTGAGCACCGGTTCTGATGTGACCTTCGCAAACGGAATCCTAAAATTCAACAAGCTTGAAGCCACTTTGAAAGATGGCGTAACACTTCAACAAGCATTCAGAAACGGAACAGATGTGCATGCCAGCACAGTAGCCCTAAAAGCAAATACTGTAGGTGCCTCCAAATCCGCATTCGAAAATTGGACTTGGGCAGCTGCTGCCGGTCAACTAGCTGACTTCAAATAAATAACTATGGGAAGACTCTGGTTTGCAAGGCCAAAGTCTTCCCTAACCCTTGCTTTGAAACTTAATTGCTGTATGAAAAATATCACTCCAAAATCTAAGATTGCCCGATCGGCTGCATTTGCGCTGATTGTTCTATTTCAGATGATTACCGGTTTTGCCTATGCTCAGACCGGAACAATTAGAGGAACCATCTTTGAAGAATCCACCGGAGAGCCCTTATTCGGCGTTTCGGTTTTGGTCAAAGAAACTTCCACCGGGGCGGTTACGGATTTCGATGGAAAATTTGAAATCAAAGTTGCTCCTGGGTCTTATACCCTACAGATTTCTTATATCTCTTATTCCACGGTGGAATTGGCCAGCGTGGTAGTGGAGAATGGGAAAGTTGCCGTAATTCCTGACGTTTTGATGAAGGAAGAAGCCTCCGAATTGGAGACTGTCACCATTGCTGCTTCTGCGATAAGAACCACCGAATCTGCCATGATGTCGGTGAAAAGAAATGCGCCAAACGTTTTGGATGGAATCACTGCTTCTACTTTCCGACAAATCGGGGATGGAGATGCTGCCGCAGCTGTGAAGCGGGTGACCGGTGTATCTGTAGAAGGTGGAAAATACGTGTACGTCCGTGGATTGGGAGACCGATATACCAAGACCGTATTAAATGGGATGGACGTTCCTGGTTTGGATCCAGACCGAAATACCATCCAAATGGATATTTTCCCAACCAATGTCATCGACAATATCGTCGTGGCTAAGTCATTTACTGCTGAGCTTCCGGCCGATTTTACGGGAGGTGTCGTGGATATCGAGACCAAAGACTTCCCTGAAGAAAAGACATTCCGAGTGAGTGTTTCCGGAGGAATAAATCCTTCTATGCACTTCAACAACAACTACCTGAACTATGAAGGTGGAAAGACAGACTTTTTGGGCTTTGACGATGGTACCCGAGCAATTCCAACCGGAGGACGAACCGATATCCCTCAATATGGAGAAGTAGTCGGAAATCCAAATGGGCCGAAAGGTCAGGAGTACCAATCAATTTTGAGAGGGTTTAATAAGACTTTGGGCGCGAATACCACTACCTCTCCCATGGATTTTGGTTTTGGTCTTTCTTTTGGAAATCAGATTGCGAGACCCAAAGTGACTTGGGGATACAATGCTGCATTGACTTACAAAAACGAAACTGAGTTTTACCAAAATGCCGAATACAACCTTTTTGCGAAGCCGATTGAAAACTCTGAATTGGAGTTGGAAGCTTTGGAAAGACAAAGAGGAAATTTCGGGGTAAACAACGTGCTTCTTGGTGGTTTGGCTGGAATTGCGCTGAAGACCAATGCTTCAAAATATAAATTAAACTTCATCCACCTTCAAAACGGGGAATCCAAAGCAGGTACATTCGACTTTGTCAATACCAATTTGGGTGCAAACTTCGAGGCAAAACAATACAACCTAGAGTATAGTCAAAGATCTCTTTCCAGCGTTCTGTTGGCAGGTAGCCATTTCTTCAACGGGAAAAATTGGGAAGTAAATTGGAGATTGGCTCCGACCCGTTCTGTGATCGAGGATCCGGATATTCGATTTACCCGATTCAGACAGCCCAACAATACCATTTCCACAGAAGTAGGTCTTCCGGTAAGAATCTGGAGATTTTTGGAAGAGTACAATGTGAACGGTAAGGTGGATCTGACCCGAAACATGAAGGCTTTTGGCAGCGATGCCAAATTGAAATTCGGAGGTGCTTATACCTTTAAATACAGAGATTTTGAAATCCAGAGCTTCCAGTTTCCTACCGGAAACACCGAGCTGGATGGAGATCCAAACCACATCCTGAACGAGGAAAATCTGTTCTCGGCAGACAACCGAAACGGGGTAAGATACAATCCGGATTTTATTCCGATCAACCCGAATCAGTATCAGGGATTTGTGACCAATTTTGCGGGATACACTTCCTTTGAATCCAATCCGGTTCAAAACCTGAAAGCCATTGTAGGCCTTCGCGTAGAACAGTACAATCAGTTCTACACAGGTACCAATCAGACAGGTACCATCAATTACGATTTGGTAGAAATGCTGGATGATCTGGACTTTTTCCCAACCTTGAACTTGGTCTATGGACTTAAGGAAAATCAAAACCTAAGATTCTCAGCATCCAGAACGATCGCGAGACCTTCCTTCAAGGAACTTTCCTATGCGGAAATTTTGGATCCAATCACCGGAAGAACTTTCATTGGAGGTTTGTATCAAGAGACTACCAACGGAGGACAGGAAGTCCTTTGGGATGGGAACTTGGTGTCTACCCGGATCAACAACTTTGATTTGAGATGGGAAGTGTTCCAAAACAGATCCGAAATGATCTCTTTGAGTGCGTTCTATAAAACTTTTGACAAGCCAATTGAAATCGTTCAATTCTTGGCCGATCCAGGATCTTTCCAACCAAGAAACGTAGGAAACGGGTCAGTTGCCGGAGTGGAAGTTGAATTCAGAAAGTCATTGAAATTCATTGCTCCTTCTTTTGAGAATATCCTTTGGACGACCAATGTGACCGTGACTAGATCACAGATTGCAATGTCAGAATCTGAATTGAGATCCAGACAGTTGACTGCCAGAGAAGGTCAGGAAATCGGAAGGACCCGAGACATGGCAGGTCAGGCTCCTTACTTGGTCAACACCGGATTTGCATACAACAACTTCAGCAATGGTTGGGAAGCCGGGATCTTCTACAACGTTCAGGGTGCAACGCTGAACTACGTGGGCTTTGGGAACAGAACGGATACTTACTCAGTCCCTTTCCATGCCTTGAACCTGAATGTCAACAAAACCTTCGGAGCAGACGAAAGAGTCCGATTGAACTTTGGAGTTCAGAATATGCTGAATGACAAAAGAGAATTTGTTTTTACCTCTTTTGGAGCACAAGACCAGATCTTCTCCAGCTTGGCACCCGGTGTGAAAGTTAACTTTGGAGCATCATTTGCCTTTTAATACCACAATGACCAAAAACAAAAGAGCCTGCTGATTTTAGCAGGCTTTTTTTGTGAGATTAGGAGGATCTCAAGTTAGCTTTTGGATAATTTCGGAATGGCCGGGAAACTGGTCAATCAGATCGTAATACGTGAAGAGCTGAAAATCCTGAAAATCAAAACCCGGAGTCACCACACAGGAAACCAAAGCGTAGCTGTCCGGCTGGTCCACCGAACTTCCGAAAATAGTATTTGCAGGGACTAGGGCCTGGGATTGGCAACCCAGCGCATCAATCGGTCCAAGTTTTAAGGTGGAATGGGTTCCTGAAGCCAAAATATGCACAGACAAAGGGCTTCCTTCGTGCCAAAACCACAGTTCATCGCTTTGGATTCGATGCAGCCGGGAAACCTCTCCAGCGCGTAGTAAGAAATAAATGGAGGTCGCCAAACTTCGTTCCCCCTGAGCAGATGGAATTAGCTTCTCAGAGCGGTATACTTCCGAATAAAATCCTCCTTCCGGATGGGCTTTTAAATCCAGAAGTTTAATCAATTCTTCTATTCGGGAAGTTGGATTCATGCGTATTGTTCGATTAAAATAGTTACAATTCTTTCGGCGGTTTTTCCGTCCCAAAGTGGAATACCCTGGTATTGCTTCCATTCTCCGGCCATGATTTTGTCCAAATAAGGCTTTAGCTTTTTGGG
>JAJLJS010000274.1:0-1151 GCA_033844545.1 Cyclobacteriaceae bacterium
GTTGGTGGGTTCGAAGTCGCGCGGCGGCGCCGGGTTCATCAGGCGCTCGACCAGGGCGGCGAGGCGGTCGACCTCGCTGCCGATCAGCGCCACCAGCTCGCGCGAGTCCTCGCCCTCGACGCGGCGCGCCAGCAGCTGGGCCGCGCCCTTCATGCCCGCCAGCGGATTGCGTATCTCATGCGCCAGGCCCTTGAGCGCCGCCGACAGCGCCGCCGGCAGCGCGGTGGCCGGGTCTTCGCCGGGAAACTCCTCGGCCGGATGGGCCTCGAGGCTCACGCCGCCGTCCTCGGTGCGCGCCAGCCACAGTTCGGCGAAACGCTCGGCGCCGCCCGGGAACGCCAGCCGGCCGCGCCGCACGTGCAGGGCCTCGCCCGGGCCACGCAGCCTCGGCAGCAACTCCGACAAGCGCCCGCCCTCGGCATCGAGCTCGGCCAGCGCCAGGCCCTGCAGCCGGCGTGCGCTGATGCCCAGCCAGCTGGCGAAGGCCGGGTTGCAGCCCAGCAGCCGGCCGTCGGCATCGAGCCAGGCTACGGGCGTGGCGAGCTGTTCGAGCGGTGGCGGGCTGGCGGACATGGCCGCCAGCATAGTGGAGGCAGCGCGCGCGGCCCTAGCCCACGAACCGCCTCAGCGGCGTATGCCGCACCAGCAGCTGGTAGCTGAGCAGGCACAGGGCCAGCGTGGCGCCGCTGGCGAAGGCGAACTTCAGCGGCCACGCCCAGTCGCGGTCCATCAGCCAGTACTGAAGGGCGAACAGCAGCGGCAGGTGCCACAGGTAGGTCCAGTAGGCGCCGTGGGCGAGGTAGCGCATGAGCGGGCGCGGCCGGTCGAGCCAGCGCTGGCCGAGCAGCAGGCAGGCGACGGTGAGCCAGACCGCGAGCAAACCTTCCAGCGCAGCCAGCCACACCGGTGCGGTGCTGGCCGGCGTGGCCGTGCGGACGTGCGCGCCCAGCCCGAGCAGGAAGGCCAGGCAGGCGACGGCGCTGGCCAGCACGAGCCCACCCAGCCAGGGGCGCACCCGCACCAGCCAGCCGGGCTGTCCGTGCAGCAGGGCGCCGAGCGCATAAAACGCGCCGTAGAACCCCAGGGCCCAGAACTGCGGCAGCAGGCCTTCCGGCGCCGGATGCGGGGCGCTGACCGACGCCAGCATCGGC
>JAJLJS010000275.1:0-1625 GCA_033844545.1 Cyclobacteriaceae bacterium
GCCGCGGGCACCGCCCTGGGCCTGTTCTCGCGCTCGATCTACGGCTCGTCCATCGTCACCAACGGCGGCGACATCCTCGCCGTGGCCGACGCCGGCGGCGCCTACGGCGTGCTGTCGCAGGGCCCGTACGCCGAAGCCGGCAACACCGGCAACGTGCTGGCGATCGGCTACGACCGTGCCACCGGCATCGCCGTCTACGGCGCCTACGCCGCTTCCATCGACAACGGCGGCACCGCGATCGCGGAATCCTACGCTGGCCGGGCGACCGGCCTCTATGCCGCGTCGTACTACGGCGACGCGCTGGTGGCCAACAGCGGCTCGGGCTTCGCCTATTCCTACCTGGGCGGCGCCCGCGCGGCCTACGCGATCAGCAGCAACGGGGATGCCACCGTCGATTCCTCCGGCACGCTGGAGGCCGAAAGCCTGGGCGCCGAGGCCATCGGTGCCTTCGCCCGCGCTTACTACGGCACCGCCACGGTCACCAACGCCGGCGACATCACGGCCACGGGCGCGGACGGCTCCATCGGCGCACTGGCGGTCGGCCTGCAGGCCAACATCGACAACACCGGCTCGGTGCAGGCCATCGGCACCACCGACAGCGCATTCGGCCTCTATGCCCTCGCGCTTTATGACGTGAGCGTGGTGAACGGCGGCAGCGTTTACGCCACCAGCACCAACAACGTTGCCGTCGCACTGGCCGCGCTTGCCGACAATGGCGACGCGGTCGTGTCCAACACCGGCACCCTGTCGGCCTACAGCTTCGACGGCATCGCGGCCGGTGCCTACGTGGTCGGCTACAACTCCGTGGCCATCGACAACGCCGGCGACATCTCCGCGGTCGCGGGTGACGCCACCGGTACCGTCTATGGCGTGGTGGCGCAGTCCCTCGGCGACGTGACCATCACCAACAGCGGCACCATCTCGGCCACCCACGACTCGCTCGCCATCGCCGTGCGCATGGCCTCCTACGCGGGCACCTCGCGCCTTTACAACAGCGGCCTGGTCGACGCTGGCAACCTGGGCGGCGGTTCGATCGCCGTGCTGGGCAACAACGCGGTGGACGAGGTCCACAACACCGGTCGCATCAACGGCCACATCTACACCGGCGACGGCGATGACATCGTCGACAACGGTGCCGGCGGCGAGTGGTACCTGGGTGGCAGCAGCACCGACCTTGGCGCGGGTGCCGACCAGCTGAACAACGCCGGCCTGATCGTGTTCGGCAACGGCACCATGTACCTGGGCGACGGCGACGACGTGATCGTCAATTCCGGCGACATCGTGCTGGGCAACGCCGGCATCGACCTGGGCCTGGCCGACACCACCAACAGCTTCGACAACTCCGGCACGATCCACGTCATCAGCAGCGCCTTCATCAACATGGGCGCCGGCGGCACGCTCTACAGCGACGGCACCATCAGCTTCCTCGACGGCGCCACCGACGACATGATGACCGTGTACGGCAACTTCGCCGGCGCCGGCGACGTGAACGTCGACATCGACTTCATCGCCGGCACCAGCGACATGCTCTACATCGAGGGCGACATCACCGGCCCGCAGAAGACCATCAACGTCGCCGCCGTCAACCTGCCCAACACGCTGACCTTCGATCCGATCGAAGTCGT
>JAJLJS010000276.1:0-3973 GCA_033844545.1 Cyclobacteriaceae bacterium
GTAATCCTCGATTTTTTCCAGCTGCCCGGCTTCATCCAAGAGTTTCCCGATTTTCTTTCTGGCGATAAATCTGTCTTCTCCGACGAGGATTTGGGCTTTTTCATTCAGGGTGCCGTTGTCGTTGAGAATGTCAATGACTTCCAGCTTGTGCTTGAGTCCCAATTCGTAGTCATTGATATCATGGGCTGGAGTCACTTTCAGACAGCCTGTCCCAAATTCCATATCCACATATTCATCCTCGATGATCGGGATGGTTCGATTGATCAGGGGAATGATGGCTTTTTTCCCTTTCAGATGGGAGAATCTCGGATCATTGGGATTGATGCAGATAGCCACATCAGCCATGATAGTTTCTGGTCGGGTGGTGGCGATAGTCAGAAACTGATCTTCTTTCCCCTCGATTCTATATTGGATGTAATAAAGCTTCGAAGCGATTTCTTTCATGATCACTTCGTCATCCGAAAGGGCTGTTTGTCCCTTTGGATCCCAGTTGACCATTCGAATACCCCGGTAGATTTTTCCTTTTTGATATAAATCGACGAAGACGGAAATTACTGCATCGCTCAATCCCGGATCCATGGTGAATGCTGTACGATCCCAGTCGCAGGATGCTCCGAGTTTTTTCAACTGCTCCAGGATGATTCCCCCGTATTTTTCTTTCCATTCCCAGGCATAGGTTAGGAATTCCTCTCTGGAAATATCCTTTTTGTTGATGCCTTTTTCCTTTAAAAGTTGAACCACTTTGGTTTCAGTGGCGATGGAAGCATGGTCAGTACCCGGAACCCAGCAAGCATTCTTGCCCTGCATTCTGGCTCTTCGGATGAGGACATCCTGGATGGTATTGTTCAGCATATGGCCCATATGAAGGACGCCGGTGACGTTTGGCGGAGGAATCACGATGGTGTACGGTTCCTTGCTGTGGTCAATTTTGGAGGAGAAAAGCTTGTGCTCCATCCAGTAGGCGTACCATTTGGCCTCGGCGGCTGCCGGTTCATATTTGCTGGCAATAGACATACTCAGGATTATTTTTTCGAAGGGGCAAAAATAGCAGAAAAAGGGGAAAAGGCCTTGAGTGATTCCAAAACAGGAGAAAAAGTAAAGGCCGGAAATCATCCCGACCTTTGCATTATTTTCTGTAGAAATTAATTCTTCACCATGGGCAAGACAATTCTGCTGGCAAACTTCCCTCCATGATGGATATGGTTGGTGGCAATTTTGCCTTCTGTCTCGTCGTAATTATTTCCGCCCGTATTCATGTTTCGATCAAATCTAGGGAAGTTGGAGGAGGTGATTTCGATCCGGATCTGATGTCCCTTTTCAAAGAAATTGGAGGTGCTCATCGGAGTCATTTTGATCTCATAAACTTTTCCGTTTTCCATAAAAACTTCCTTGTCATAGCCTTCCCGATAACGAACCCGCTGGATGGTTTCGTCCAGATTGTAAGCTTTCCCATCGGGATACACATCAATCAATTTGATCGTCACATCCGTATCCAAGACATCAGAGGATAGGTAAAGGTAACTTTCTATAAATCCGGACACTTCCACTCCTTCTGCCAAAGCCTCAGAGGTGTAGACCAAAATATCCTCCCTGAGTTCCATTTCGCTTTGGTCAAAAGCACCACCCACAACCGCGTTTCCAGTGCAGCAGACATTTCCTCCATAGGAATTCACCGGATTCATGGGGTCATATTGAAAAGTGTCTTTAGCCTCTAATTTTGGAGCTTTTGGCACCAACTTACCATCTCCGTTTCTGGTGTTTGCCATACCTTTTGAATCCAAAAAGAAAGGGGTCATCACTGCATTTTTGGGAGGCCAGACGTCAGAGGTTTGCCATTGGTTGGATCCCATGGTGTAATAGGTGACTTTGGCTTGCTTGGCAATAGTTTCACTTTTCTCTCCTTTCAGCCACAAATCAAACCAGGCGGTGATCACCTCGTCATAGTTCCATCGGGCATCTCCGACACTTCTCTCTCCAATCACTGTATTTTCAGTGGCTCGGGTATAAGCGCAATGGAGGACCGGAGCAATCACCAAATACTGATTGTCCCGAGCCATTTGACTGATTGCATTTTGCCTTACATGGTTGTAAAGAGCGATATTGGGGGAGGAGGAGACATCGTACCAGGAAACAAACCACATGCTTGGCTTGTCGAAAGGCATGTCGTCATGAAAAAGTCCGCCTTGATACCATCTGGGGTCATTCGGCTTCCGGGTGATCATTTCTTCATAGATTCCTTTGGGTCCATTTACATTTCGAATAATATCCTGCACCGGCAAATGAGCCAATCCTTCTTTCCAGTCTACCCGGGGATATTCCGGGGCCATGTCATAGAATCGCTGTAATCTCAGCAGATCCTTTTGCTCAATTCCCTGGGGAAGTTTTGGGGCCATGGGATCGTGCTGAGTGCCATACAACCATGCGGTAAACAACATCTGACCGGCTCCGCCGCGATACCAGTTTCCCTGTTCGTAAAAATCACCAATTCGACCAACTCCGGCTCCGTATCCCTGCGGAACCAAAGCAGCTAAAGCAGGGTGGTTCAAGGATGCGGCAGCCATTTGCCATTCTGCGGTGGAGGAGCACCCAAGCAATCCAATTTTTCCATTGCTCCAATCCTGCTTGGACATCCAGTCAAAGGCGTCGTAGCTATCGGTAAGAGGAGTTCCCAAAATATCCCAGTTTCCTTCGGAAAAAAACCTGCCTCTTTCATTCTGCACCACGTAAGCATATCCTTTTTTTACCCAGGAAAGTGCGGTTTGTAGGGTTCGTTCATTCATTTCCCCGTTTCCATAAGTGTTAAAGTTGTAAGGGGTACGGGAAAAGACAATAGGTACCTGGGCATCTCCTTTAGGACGGTAGATATCCGTAGCCAGTCGGGTCCCATCCCTCATAGGCATCATGATTTTTTGATCAATGATGGCAACTTCATCCAGCTGTACAAGGATGGGGGCTTCCTGTGAATAGGAGACTTGATGCAATAAGAGGAAAAAGAAAAAATAAAGGATTTTGGATATTGATTTCATAAGGGGAAAGGATTAGTAGCTCAATTTAGGTCTCCAAATAAAATTGCGTGAAAATATTTGATTTTCAACCATTCTTTGGGGATTTGAAAGGTCAATTTTGTGGATGAACAGGAATAAGATTTTTGATTTCCCCTGAATGCAGTAATTTTACGCCCACAACAATTTTTGATCATGAGCGAAAGTGCCCAGCCCACCATGAATACTTGGGTGGAAATTCCAAAGAATTCCGATTTCACCATTTATAATCTTCCCTTCGGTGTCTTCAAGAACAAAAAGCTAAGTCCCAGGATAGGGATCGCCATTGGGGATAAGATTGTAGATCTCAGTGTTTTGGATCAGGAAGGATTCTTTTCCTCCCTTTTTCTTCCTGAAGGTATTTTTCTGCAGGATTCTTTGAATGAACTGATTGCTTTGGGAAAAACCCAAACCAGGAAGATTCGGGAGCGGGTTCAGCAAATTCTTTTGGAAGGAAATGAGGAATTGAAAAATCACTCGGCCCGAGGGAAAGTCATGGTCAACCGAAAAGAAGCAGAAATGCTTCTTCCGGTAAAAATCGGGGATTACACGGACTTTTACAGCAGCATTGAGCATGCCACCAATGTGGGTAAAATGTTTCGGGATCCAGAAAATGCCCTTTTGCCAAACTGGAGACATCTTCCCGTAGGCTATCATGGCAGAGCTTCGTCTATTGTGGTTTCCGGCACTCCAATTACCAGACCCAAGGGTCAGTTTAAGGATGCCGATATGGAAAAGCCCGGATTTGGTCCCAGCCGAAGACTTGATTTTGAATTGGAAATGGCCTTTATCACCGGGAAGCAAACTAAGCTTGGAGATTCGGTCAGCACGGCAGATGCCGAAGAATACATTTTCGGGATGGTGCTGTTCAATGATTGGTCTGCCCGGGACATCCAAGCTTGGGAATATGTGCCGCTAGGGCCTTTTTTGGG
>JAJLJS010000277.1:0-10588 GCA_033844545.1 Cyclobacteriaceae bacterium
GTCGCTGTCAAAGTCTGGATTGGATCGGCTTCACATTCTACCTGATCCGGACCTGCTACCGGAGCCGCTGGGGCTGCATTGATGGTCAGGCTCACCGCTGAACGGGTCAAGCTCTTGCAATCTGTTTCGTTATTTACCGCTTCCGCATAGTAGGTTACTGTTCCCACTGCGTTCAATGTAGGATTGGCGATCACATTGCCGCCTACAGCTGCATCGTACCATACCACGCTGAATCCTTGTGGTACAGTGGCAGTCGCTGTCAAAGTCTGGATCGGATCGGCTTCACATTCTACCTGATCCGGACCTGCAACCGGAGCCGCTGGGGCTGCATTGATGGTCAGGCTAACCGCTGAACGGGTCAAGCTCTTGCAATCTGTTTCGTTATTGACTGCTTCCGCATAGTAGGTTACTGTTCCCACTGCGTTCAATGTCGGATTGGCGACCACATTGCCGCCTACAGCTGCATCGTACCATACCACGCTGAATCCCTGTGGTACAGTAGCAGTTGCTGTCAAAGTCTGTATTGGATCGGCTTCACATTCTACCTGATCTGGACCTGCTAACGGAGCCGCTGGGGCTTGATTAACAGTAACCGTAACAGGTTTAATTAAAAAACATCCAGTGGTTTGGTTTAAGCCCTTGATGTAATAGGTCCCAGAAACTGAAACCGCTTGAGGGTTAGCTAAAACTTGGGTTGCATTGGCATCTAGCCAATAGGAAAGCACCAATCCAGCAGAGGATCCGTTTGTGATGGAGGCTGCAGTTAAATCAACAGTTCCAGGGGCGCAGGCTGCTGGAGGGGCATTAATGGACAAAATGATTGGATCATTAACTATAACCTCTTTGGTCAAATTTTTTGATATTCCCTGCTTCGTAACAGTTAAAGTAACATTATAGGTGCCGGCAGAAGCATAAGTATGAGAAGGGTTTTGAGCAGTGGAAGGTGAAGACCCATCTCCAAAATTCCAGGAATAGGAGGGAGAAATATTCGGATCGCCTCCAGTAGATAGATCAGTAAACTGGACAGTTCTATCTAAACAATTGGTAGCAAAATCAAAGTTTGCCACCAAAGGGGTATTGACTACCAATCCTGTTGGATTATAATAACATTGAGAATTCTGGACCTTTGGCCTACAGTCTCCATCTCCAGGATTTCCAGTATCCCACATCATGTAAATATTTTTCACTTCGACTTTATCTCCAAAATTCCAAGTGAAATCACTGATGTAATAAAAAAGTCCATCTTGGGTAGGCACATTTTGACCGCCAAACAAGCAAAGAGTCCTTGTATTTCCATCTTTTACTCCATTGATGAATACATCAAATTGAGCATAAAGATTGTAGGCATTAGAAGTACTTCCTCCAAATTTAACCCAAACTTCCCCGGGAATTGGATCTCCTAATTCAATCCCTACGGGATCAAAAGGAGAGGGAAATGGAACTCCATTTTCGTCCCGAAACTCAACTGCTGCAATGTTTACGTTATTTTGAGGACAATTCGGAGGGCTAAGTGGATTGATAACCAAAGGTACAGTTCCGATGATATCACCTTGTGAAAACCCTTCTCTTGGAAAAAATCCAAAGCCAAAAAAGAGAATAAACAGCAAAAAAATCGGTGAAGACGAAGAGCCAACTTTTATCCGATTTAAAAAGCCCCTCCAAAAACAAAGTGAGCTTTGTTGAAATTTGGATATCTGGTCCATATTGTTGGTATTTAAAATTCTCGAGTTCGTAATTGTCTTTCTATAATCTCTCTTTTCAAACTCTCGGAAAAAACTGAGCTCTTTCCCGAAGAGTACCCCTAGATTTACCTAATTTCCAGCAACTCTTGGGAACAAAATCTCTTAGTTGCCAAATAATTGCCATAAAAATACACTTTTTTGTTTTTCATATCAAAGAAAAAATGAAATTAATTCCATTTGTAATGCATTTTTTTTGTTACGAAATGAAATTAATTTATGTCAAAAAGATGACTAATGTCATTTTTAGCCATTAAAGCCACTTTTTTAACAAATTGATTTCTATCAAAAAAAAGTAAGATTTGAACCGATCCAATGAACAAATGAATATGCTTGTACATTGAAAAGAATTATGAAGGTATCCCAACAGCAAACTCCAGATCCATTAGACCTATTCGAATCCCAAGTTTTTACGGCCAAACAATGGAAACTCTCGACAGTAAAAGACCGGGTAGAGAGGATTGAAAAACTTGGAAAATGGATCAACTCTCACCAAAAAGATATTCAAAATGCCCTTTGGGAAGATTTTAGAAAACCGGCTTTGGAATCCGCACTTTCGGAAATATATCCAGTAACTTCAGAAATCAATCATACTGTAAAAAATCTGAAGAAATGGATGAAAACCCGTTCCATTTCAGCCCCAATGAATATGGTGGGGACCAAAAGCTATATTCTTCCAGAACCCAAGGGAACGAGTCTGATCATTTCTCCCTGGAATTACCCTTTCAACTTATCCATCGGCCCCTTGGTATCCGCGCTTGCAGCGGGATGTACGACAATTTTAAAGCCATCTGAGCTGACTCCATCTACTTCAAGGCTGATCGAAAATATGATCAACGAGCTTTTCAAACCTGAGGAGGTCTGTGTACTAAATGGAGGGGCAGAAGTAGCCCAGGCTCTTTTGGCCCTGCCTTTTGACCATATCTTTTTCA
The DNA here is from genome assembly GCA_033844545.1 of Cyclobacteriaceae bacterium. Lineage (GTDB taxonomy): Bacteria > Bacteroidota > Bacteroidia > Cytophagales > Cyclobacteriaceae > Algoriphagus. The sequence goes on from JAJLJS010000277.1 coordinate 2,672, forward strand.
CCGGAAGTACCAAAGTCGGAAAAATAGTCATGGAGTGCGCCGGCAAAAATCTAAGTTCGGTGACCTTGGAGCTAGGAGGAAAGTCTCCGACTATAGTCACCGAGTCCGCTGATATTATGGACGCAGCAAGAAAAATCGCCTTCGGCAAATTTGTCAATTGTGGACAGACCTGTGTGGCTCCTGATTACATTCTTGTCCATCAAAGTAAATTTGATCTTTTGCTTGCCGAGCTGAAACTTGCCATCCGGGACATGTATGACCCCACTCATCAAGGAATAGAAAAATCAAAAGACCTGGCCCGAATAATAGACATCAGGAACTTTTCAAGGATAAAGAGGCTACTGGATGATGCGCTTGAAAAAGGCGCAAAACTTGAATTTGGCGGAGAATCCAATGCAGCTGACAGATTCATCGAACCAACCATTTTAACAGGAATCAATCCGGAAATGGAAATTTTTGAAGAGGAAATATTTGGCCCCCTTCTTCCAATAATCCCTTACCATACTCTTGAGGATTGTCTCACTACTATCAATTCTAAACCCAAGCCCCTTGCCCTTTATATTTTTGACCGAGGAAAAGAACATCGGGAGATTTTGCAAAAAACCAGTTCCGGCAATGCGGTGATCAATGACTGCGTATTGCATTTCCTTCATCAAAACTTACCCTTTGGCGGTATTGGAAACAGCGGACTGGGAAAGTCTCATGGGCATGCAGGCTTCTTGGCATTCAGTCATGAGAAAGGGATTTTGAAGCAACGAATTGGGCTCAACAATGTCAGCCTGCTTCGCCCTCCTTATGGGAAAATCGCCAAGAAAATCGTAGCTTCTCTGATCAAATGGTTTTAGGATGAAGAATAGATTAGGATTTTTCCACCTTTTTTTAATTTTCGGCTGGTTTGTTTTTTCCTGCCAGCCAGATCCCGAGCCGGGTTTTTTGGAGGCAAGGCAATATTTGGATGAAAAATACGGCGATGACCCCAGGCAAGCGATGGATATCTACCTTCCCGCTGGAAGAAATTCGGAAACCACCCCACTTTTGATTTACATCCACGGTGGAGCTTGGATTGATGGAGATAAAGGGGAGTTTCTGAGATTCAAGCCTTTACTGGAGCAGCTTTTTCCAGATTATGCTTTTATTTCGCTCAATTACCGATTGTTTGATTTTGCTACCGGAAGGAATCAATTCCCGGCTCAAGAGCAAGATATGATTTCTGCTTTCAGGCATATTAGAGATCATTTGGGAGAATGGAGTATCTCCAATCAAATTGTAGTCAGCGGAGCCAGTGCCGGAGGACATTTAGCGCTTCTTCATTCTTATAAAAATCACGACTTAAGTATGAAGATCAAGACGGTCATGGCCTTTTTCCCACCCACCGATCTGGTAGATTTATATAAATTCAACAATCTCAATGCCTTGGCACTTACCGCCATCCTGGGGGGAAACCCAGACCAGGTCCCACAAAAATATTTTACTTCCAGCCCGATCAATTATACCGGGCCCAAGCCTCCGCCTACCTTATTATTTCACGGGGAGTTGGATAATGTAGTACCTATCACCCAAAGTCAATTGCTGGCGTTTTGGCTGGAAGTGAATGGGGCTGTTCCCCATCGACTGATCCGGGTACCTCATCAGGGACATGGATTTACGGACGAGACCTATGCTGAGCTCCTTGCCGAGGCTAAGGTTTTTATAGAGAGCTTATAAAAAAACCCCGGAAAATCCGGGGTACCATATTGGATTAGACTTTTTGAAGTCCCGTAGAATGTGCCATTGATTTGATGGCGGTTACTACTTTTTCCGAAGGAGTGATTAGAACTTGATCAAGTTGCTCTATCGTGCTCAGCATTTCCACATATTCTTGCATCAGAGTTTCATCACTGTGCAAGGCCTGCATCAAGAGTTCTTGTTCTACCTCCGGCATTTCCTGATAGATATATCGTACCAGGTCATTTGGGGTAAATGGTTTTGTCATAGGCAATATTTAATTGTTTCATTTTCTTCCTTAAGTGAATCAAAGCGTACCGCATTCTTCCCAGAGCAGTATTGATGCTTACACCAGTCTGATCGGCAATTTCCTGAAAGCTCATATCCAGATAGTGCCTCATGATCAGCACTTCTTTTTGAGCCTCTGGCAATTCTTCAATCAGTCTTTTGACCAATTCTATGGTATCCTCCTTCACTTGCTTATCCTCAAAAGAGGATTCAGCAAACTGTAGGGAATTGAAAACATTTGACCCATCCTCCATCAAAATGGTGGGATAACGCTTCGCTTTCCTAAAATGGTCTACTGCCAAATTATGCGCAATCCGGATGATCCATGGCTGAAACTTCCCCTCCTCATTATACCGGTCAGAGTTGAGAGTTTTGACAACCTTGATAAACACCTCCTGAAGCAAATCTTCGGCGGTTTTCTGATCCTTAACAATCAGAAATATGGTAGTATAAATTTTACTGTGATACCGATCGACTAAAAGATCAAATGCAGCTTCACTTCCATTTCGATATTGAGCTATCAACTCGCTGTCCTGAGGACCTAAACGCTTACTCATATTAAGTTGGTTTTTGAACAACGTAGAAGTTTATGCCATAGTATAGGGTTTAAAAGTTTTTTAAAGGGTGATCGTTTCGGATATTAATAGAAATGAGGCTTTAATCTAAGGGTATTGTGATCAATAATCCAACAGTCATTTGAAAATCAATAGAAAATTCCGTGATCCATCCAAAAACAAATTTTGATCTCTGGAACAGTCGGTATAAAAAGAGGCCAAGCATTGTGCCAAAAAATGTTAATCCCGGGATTCTTCCACTTATTGTCCCTGGATTTTCCGGGCAAAAGTCCCTTCAAATTGGTACATTCGTGGCTTGTCATAAAAAAGTATAAGATGGATTTAAGCGGAAAAGTAATTAACCAATTGCAGGAAGTCAGCGGAAACTCCAAAAGCGGTAATGCGTGGAGAAAACAGGAATATATCATCGAAACAGGAGGCCAGTACCCCAAAAAAGTCTGTGTATCCGTGTGGGGGGACAAAATTGATCAGTTTGCCTTAAGAGTCGGTGAGCAGGTCACCTTAGGCATCGATGTGGAAAGCCGGGAATATAATGGTCGCTGGTATACAGAAGTGAAAGTATTCAAGGTAGACCGTGCTGCCTCCGGGGGAGCTGGAAATGGTGCCGGATTACCGGATGTGGACAGCTTTTATTCCGAAAGTGAGGAGGATAAACTTCCATTTTAAATTCAAATCCAAAACCCTTTTTAAACTGATTTTTCGATGTGGGACGATTTTGACGAAGAACACGACTGGGATAGTGAGGGAGAGTTTGATCCTGAATCCAAAGGGGATCGGACTTTCTCTCACCCTTTGATGAAAAAAGCCTTTGAAATCGTATCTCTCACCCACGCGATAGTGGGAAGCCTGGATGAGGCTCGAAAAGAGCTCTACGGCAACATGATGATGGGAGATGCCATGATCCTCGGGGCAAAATTTTCAGGTGCCGAAGGGGTGGATGATTATATTCTAAAAATGGAAAATGCCACCCTGATGAAAATCCACGCTAGAAGCTTAAGAACCATGACCTATCAATTAGCCATGGAAGAAACTCATGCCGAGGAACACCTTCAGCTCTTACGGAAAGAAATCGATGAGTTTAAGCTATTGTTTGTGGAATGGATCCAGACTTTTGACCCAACAGATAGGTATGATGATGGTTGGGGGTTGTTTTTAACATAAAGTCTTTTTAATTTTTTAATTACCTAAATCCATGAGAACGTGCATTTATTTTGCTTTTTTACTTGGGCTTGTGGGATGTCAGAAAAAATCAAGCCCTGTTCAGGAATTTGACCTCAAGCAAATCAGTGTTGACACATTAGTTTTGGAAAAAGATCCAATGACCAAAGGCCTTGGTTCTGATTTCACCTACATTGAAACTGATACCGGTCAATATTTACTCACCTTCAACAGACATTATTTATTGTTTTATTCGTATCCCGAGGGAGAAATCAAAAAGAAATCTCTATTTGAAGAAGAAGGGCCTGATGGGATAGGCTCCTTTATTTCGGGAAGCTTTATTTCAGATTCACTGATATACTTTTTGTCTGAAAATAATTGGATCAAATGCAATTTTCAGGGAAAAGTACTCGATAGAACTCCATTACCGGAAGGAGCCGCTAAAAGATTATCCGTAAATTATTCAACATTCCCATTTAATCGAATTGCAAAGGATAGAGGCAAGTTTTTGATCGCGGATGTTCCTTTTGTGTTGAAGGACAGCTTTCTGGACTATTCCCAATGGATTTTAAAATATACGCCTGGATCCGATAGGCACGAGTATGTGGAGTTTTTGTACCCTTCTTATTATAAAGGACTTGTAGACGATCAAACTTTCTCTTCCTACAACTTTACTCACATTCCAGAAAAAAATGAATTTCTTGTTTCTTTTCCAGCTACTGATTCAATTTTGGTTATTACCGGTAATTCCCAGAAATGGTTTTCAGCCCGTCCGAAAGAGAAAATGGAATTCCTTGTAGGTACCGCCGAACCTCGGGGAGAGTGGATTGCCTATCTGCCTAACACTAAATCAAGTGTGTATCGGTGGATTCATTTCGACCCAACAGCGGGTAAATATTATAGGTTATCCGTGGTCAGACCGGATGTTGAGGAATTGCAGAAGGAAGGAATTTCACCGCTAGCAAAATTGTTGGTGTTCAATGATTCCTATGAAAAAGAAGCTGAGGTTATTTTACCATTTCCCAGTAGTGGATTCCAAACCCCTGATGGATTTTATTATAACATTGGATATTTGGGAAGTGAAGACAAAGTAGGCTTTGTAAAGTTTGATTTTTCCAAAATCAACCCATAAAAAAAGCGGGGCCTATTCGGCCTCGCTTTTTACTTTTAGTTCGATTTCCTCTCCAGATTCATCTAGAAATCTGTATTCCGTCACGGGTAGGGAAGAATCTTTGATCAGTCGTATCCATTTGAAGTACTTGAAAAACCATTTCACTCGAGGGCTAATCAGGCCATGAGTGAAATATGCGTGCAGATAGGGATGCAGCCCGATGTGGATTTTATCCACGTTTTGAATAGTAGCGATATGCTCCAGGTCTTTTTCCAGCTTATCAGCCACCAAAATGGAGGCTTGGATTTTGCCGGTACCATTACAAGCGGGGCAGGTTTCTTTTGTCACTATGTTGACCTCCGGTCTGACCCGCTGTCGGGTGATCTGCATGAGCCCAAATTTGCTCAGCGGCAAAACAGTATGTTTGGACCTGTCAGACTTCATCTCCTGCTGCATCGCTTCGTAGATAGCCTTTTTGTTTTCGGCTCTTTTCATGTCGATAAAATCGACCACGATGATTCCTCCCATATCCCGGAGGCGGAGTTGTCTGGCAATTTCTTTAGCAGCTACCAGGTTTGTTTTCAGTGCTGTAGATTCCTGGTCGCTTTCTTGGTTGGACTTGTTGCCACTGTTCACGTCAATGACGTGCAGTGCTTCGGTATGTTCGATGATGACGTAGCCACCTTGCGGGAGGCTGACCGTCTGTCCAAACAAGCTTTTGATCTGCTTTTCTATTCCAAAACTTTCAAATAGCTTGGCTTTACCGTTGTAAAGCTTGACAATCTTTTCTTTTTCAGGGGCTATTGTCCTGATGTAGGATCTGATCTGATCGTAGGTAGATTCTTCTTCTACGGTGATTGCGTCGAATGATTCATTGAGCAGGTCTCTCACTAGGGAGCTGGCCATACTCATCTCTCCGATTATTTTGTCCCGGCTTTTGGCTTTCAGCAATTTTTTCATGCCTTCTTCCCAGTTGGTGAGAAGATTGCGAAGGTCTTTGTCAAGTTCCGTCACGGACTGTCCTTCAGCGACTGTTCGGATGATTACTCCGAAATTCGCAGGCTTGATTGAATTGATAAGTCTGAGCAGCCTTTTTCTTTCATCACTGCTTCGGATTTTCTTGGATACATTGACTGTATCTGAGAAAGGAACCAAAACAAGATATCTTCCGGGCAGAGAGAGCTCGCAGGAAAGTCGAGGTCCTTTGGTTGAAATTGGCTCTTTGACGACCTGAACCAACACCTGGTTGGTCTTGGATAGGATTTTGTCGATTTTACCGACTTTATCTATTTCAGGTTCGCTTTCAAAGCCTTTAAGCAGGTAGTTCGTATAGTTGTTGTTTCTCACCATTTTGGAGAATTTCAACAAGCTATTGACATTCGGGCCTAGGTCCTGGTAATGAAGAAAGGCGTCTTTCTCATAACCCACGTCAATGAACGCAGCATTGAGTCCATTGACGATTTTTCGGACCGTACCCAGATAAATGTCTCCTACCTTAAACTGATTCTCCATCCCTTCGGAATGGAGTTCGATCAGTTGTTTGTCATTCAGTAAGGCAATCCGACTTCCGTTTTGAGCAGAATCGATTAACAATTCCGTACTCAAAATCTCGTCTTAATTAATATGTAAATGAACGAAGGTGTAAAAACGGGAAAAGAAAAAGTGTATTACTTCTTCTTATGTCTGTTTTTTCTTAGTCTTTTCTTACGCTTATGAGTAGCGATCTTATGTCTTTTTCTTTTCTTACCGCAAGGCATAGTGTTTAGAATTTAGTGTGTAACAATAATTTATAGCTGGTCGAGATAGCCCTGAACACTTCCCAAGATCATCGGATCCTGAGTCATGTTTTTCACTGCCTCAAACTGAGCTTTCGCTTTGTTTTTTTCCTTGGCCTCAAAATAACTTACCGCAAGGTAAAACTGTCCCTGAAGATTATCCGGATGGTATTTAACCAATTCTTCAAATCTTTCCACAGCTCTTTTATACTGACCAGACTGCATGGATAGCACGCCCATGTTGAATAGTCCGTCCTCATTTTGCGGATCCTGTTCCAAAACTTCCCTCAGCATGGTGATCCCCTGCATCGGATTAGACGAGGACACATAGGTCATCGCAATTTTGGTTTTCAAATCCAGGCGTTTTGGATCTTTCTCCAATACTTTCGTCAGATAAATCCTTGTTTTTTCCGCCAAGGACTCTACTTTGGTCTTATCCAAAGCAAAGGTAAATGCCTCGTAATTGGCTTTTCCTGCCTCTTCTGCCAAAAACATATTGTTTGGCATCAACTCAGCAGCTCCACTCCAATAATACGCTGCACTGTCAAATAATCCTTCCTCCTGATATATTCCTGCCAAAACCTGGGCATATCCTACTTTCTCTTCCGCCGAGGGCGCATTGAGGTAATTGAACTTGAGCTGGTCGGCTTGGATTCTGTTTTCAGAAGAAAGCTCATTCCCATGCATCTCTGTCAGAGAAGAGGTGGAATCTTTGGAAGTTTCTGATTCTTCCATTTTAGCTCCTGTGGAATCATTATCCACCACCACTTTTGGCAATGCATAAAGCCCTACAACAGCCAATATTCCTACTGCAATGAGAATGAGCTGTGATTTTTTCATGTCAAATAACGCTCAGTCTTAGTCCTGAGGAGCAAGTTCCTTGATTTTCTTGCTGTTCTTGATTTTTTCTACAAATACTTTGGAAGGCTTGAAGGCCGGGATGTAGTGCTCATCAATAACGATGGCAGTATTTTTGGAAATGTTACGGGCGATCTTCTTAGCTCTCTTCTTGTTGATGAAGCTGCCAAACCCTCTCACATAGATGTTATCTCCTTCAGCCATAGAATCCTTCACTACCTTGAAGAACGCCTCGATGGCTTGTGTCACATCATCCTTTTGGATTCCGGTTTTGTCGGAAATCTTGGTGATTACTTCTGCTTTTGTCACAGTGATTTTAATTTAGAAATTACGAAATAAGCTTAACAACCTATTAACCAAGTGTTTTTGGGACTGCAAATGTACGAGAACCAACGCAATTAAAAAACATATTCAAAAAAATTCCCTTGGTTTGTGGAAGAAAATTTTA
>JAJLJS010000278.1:0-7384 GCA_033844545.1 Cyclobacteriaceae bacterium
TAAGCGGATGGAATCCCGTGAGGTAGAAGGATAATGGACGATCGGCTGCTCCCGGAATAGAACTTCCTCTTCGGGGATTGGGGGAGTTTTGGACCAATAAGCCAATGCTGCCAAAAAAACGGCAACACAACAAAAAACATACAGGGAAATCAGATGAAATCGAGGCATAATTCAACAACGAAGAAGTCACGCTCAAGGTAAAGTTCTTCTCAAAAAATCCCCAATAACTTTTTGCGAGTGGCTTTTAGCGGGTATCGCTGCAAAATTCCCAAATAACTCCTGGAGTCTAATCCCTTCAAAAAAATTCAGACAGGGGTATGTCATTTCATCATCCACAATATCTCATCGATATATTCCCGGGTATTGGCCAATCTAGGAACTTTGTATTGGCCGCCCAACTTTCCCTTTTTCCCCAGCCAGGACTCAAACAATCCCTTAGGAGCGGCATGCAAAATCAATCGTTTCAAGGCCAAATCCTTATACCTTTTGGCATCGTAGTCGGAATTGACCTCCCGAAGCCTCTGGTCCAAAATATCTCCAAAAGCCTCCAAAGAGTCCGGTTCCTTTTTGAACTCGACCACCCATTCATGGGCTCCTTTAGAACCATTCCCTTCAAAAAAAACCGGCGCAGCCGTGAAATTGGTAATCGTAGCTCCCGTTTGCTCACAGGCATACTGGATCGCAGATTCGGCATTTTCTACGATCACCTCTTCCCCAAAGGCATTGATAAAATGTTTGGTTCGTCCGGAAATTCTAAATCGGTAAGGAAGGATTGCGGTAAACTTGATGGTATCACCTATTTTATAGCGCCACAGGCCTCCGTTGGTAGAAATGATCAAGGCGTAATTTTTCCCGACTTCTACATCTTTCAGGGAAATTACCTGTGGGGATTCCTTATCCCATTCCTCCATGGGAATGAATTCATAGAAAATTCCATAATCCAACAACAGGAGCAATTCATCGGAATCCGGCTGGTCCTGGATTCCAAAAAATCCTTCGGAGGCATTGTAAGTCTCCATATACCGCATTTTGACCGAAGGAATCAGCTCCTTGAAAAGGTTGCGATAAGGTCCAAAAGCCACTGCTCCATGGAAGAAAACTTCCAAATTCGGCCAGACTTCCAGAATATTCTTGGCTTTTTTAAGCTCCAAGATTCGCTGAAGCAAAACCAAAGTCCAAGTCGGCACCCCGGCGATGGAGGTGACATTTTCATTCATCGTCTCTCGGGCCATTTTCTCGATTTTGGACTCCCATTCTCCCATCAAAGCTGTCTCCAAGCTGGGAGTGCGGGCAAACTGCGCCCAGATCGGCAAGTTTTGCATGATGACTGCAGAGACATCTCCAGCTTTGGCTGATCCGGATGGATTGAGCGGGTTTTTCTCCAACGTACCTCCAATGGAAAGGCTCTTTCCCGTGAAAAGCTTGGTATCCGGAAAAGTACTCACATATAAAGACACCATGTCTTTTCCGCCTTTGTAATGGCATTCTTCCAGACTTTCCTCCGAAACAGGAATATACTTGCTCCTGCTGGAGGTGGTCCCGGAGGACTTGGCAAACCATTCGATATCGGTACTCCAGATGATCTGCTGCTGCCCTTTCATCGTTTTTTCGATGTAGGGTTTAAATGATTCGTAATCAAACAGCGGGACCTGTTTGGCAAAATCTTCATAAGATTTGATCTTCGAAAACCCGTATTCCCTTCCAAAATCTGTAGATCTCCCTTCTTCTATCAAATACCAAAAAGTGTTTTCCTGAACAGGAATTGGATTTTTTTTGAAATTTTCAATTTGCCCCAAACGGCTTTTGAAAATCCAGGTCATGAAGCTATTGAGCACTTCCATCAATTGAAAACTTTTCGTTTCAACTCAAACTGACTGCCCAAATATACCTTTCTGACCTGCTCATCCGCTGCAAGTTCCTCTGCAGTACCGGCTTTCAGCAATCGCCCTTCAAACATCAAATAGGCGCGATCTGTAATGGAAAGAGTTTCGTTGACATTATGATCGGTGATCAAAATGCCGATATTTTTGGTCTTGAGCTTGGCGACAATAGTCTGAATCTCTTCCACGGCAATGGGATCCACCCCTGCAAAAGGCTCGTCCAGCAGGACGAATTTCGGATCCACCGCCAATGCTCTGGCGATCTCCGTTCTCCGTCTTTCCCCTCCGGAAAGTACCATTCCGAGATTTTTGCGCACGTGGGTGAGACTAAACTCCTCCAAGAGCATCTCCACCTTTTCTTTTTGCTGGGCTTTCGGCATTTGGGTCATTTCCAGTACCGCTAGAATATTTTCTTCCACCGACAGCTTTCTGAAAACAGAAGCCTCCTGCGCCAAATAACCTATACCCAATTTGGCTCGCTTGTACATCGGCAAGCTGGTAATGTTCTCCTTTTCCAGAAAAATCTTTCCTTCATTAGGCTGGATCAACCCAACGATCATGTAGAACGAAGTAGTCTTTCCCGCTCCATTTGGGCCTAAAAGCCCCACGATTTCGCCTTGATTCACTTCCACGGAAATGTCATTCACCACACGGCGACCTTTGTAAATTTTGACGAGGTGTTCGGCTCTGAGCAGCATATCAGTCAAATTTGATGTCTTTCACGTAGAGTTGCAAGCTACTTTTATCCCGGAAAAAGTTTTCCCGAAGCTCCGCCAAGATATCAAATCTCATCTTTCCCCGAAGCAAATTGACTGTAGTCAAATCCGGATCTTTCATCCGGTCAGCCATGCCAAACCCCAAACATACGGGTGTGGTTACTTGACCATCCTGCACGATTTTAAACCGCAAATGCTTGTCTTTGAGCACAGTCACTTCGTCCGCATAGACATTATTGATCCGAAAAACCGGCTCGGTATTTCCCGGACCAAAAGGCGCCATCTGCTTGAGAATATTGTAAAACCTGTAATTAATCTGGTCCAATAGCAACACATCGTCCACTTCGATGACCGGCTTTCGGTGAATTTCTTCGATCCTGCTTCGGACTACAGATTCAAACTTGGCCTGAAAAGCCGGGACATTCTCCACAGACATGGTCAGGCCGGCGGCATACTTATGGCCTCCAAACTGATCCAATAATTCGGAACACTCGGCAATCGCCTCATAAATGTCAAAATCCACCACAGATCTTGCGCTTCCCGTCGCTTTGTTATTGGATTCTGTGAGGATAATGGTAGGTCGGTAGTATTTTTCGATGCATCTGCTGGCCACGATCCCGATCACCCCTTTGTGCCAATCCTCTTTGAACAATACGGTAGTATTCCATTCTGCTTCTTCCTCCCGCATGGCGAGCATTTCAAAAGCCTCTTTGGTAATATTTTCGTCAAAGTTTCTTCGGGTGGCATTGACTTCATCCACGGATTTTGCCCGAAGGATGGCCTCCTCCAAATTGGTAGAAATCAACAATTCCACCGATGCCTGAGCATGTTCCAGCCGCCCTGAGGCATTGATTCTTGGGCCGATTTTGAAAACTATGTCCGAGATCTGGATTTCCTTTTCGACTTTGGCCTGAAGGATCAATGCTTTCAATCCAGGTCTTGGCGTATTGTTGATCCGATCCAACCCGTAATAGGCCAAAATTCGGTTTTCCCCGGTAATTGGAACGATATCCGCTGCAATACTTACCGCCAACAAGTCCAAATAGGGATACAAAACTGACTCTTCGATACTATGGGATTTGGCGTAGGCTTGGATCAGTTTGAAGCCAACCCCGCAGCCGCTGAGTTCTTTGTAAGGATAATTGCAATCGGATCTCTTGGCATCCAATACTGCCACCGCTGCCGGCAATTCCTCTCCTGGTGTATGGTGGTCACAGATGATAAAATCCACTCCCAGCTCCTTCGCTAGCCTCACCTTATCAATGGCTTTGATCCCACAATCCAGTGAAATAATCAGGGAAAACCCTTGCTCTGCCGCGAATCGGACTCCTCGTTCTGAGACACCGTAACCTTCTTTGTACCGATCCGGAATGTAAAAATCCACATGGGGATAAAAGCCCTTCAAAAAACTGTACATCAAGGCCACAGCGGTGGTCCCATCCACATCGTAATCCCCATACACCAGAATTCTTTCCTGATTGAGAACGGCCTTTTCTATTCTTTCTACGGCTTTGTCCATATCCTTCATCAGGAAAGGATCGTGGAGCTGACTCAGGCTGGGCCGAAAGTAGTCTTTTGCCTGATCAAAGCTTTCTACTCCTCTGTTGATCAGCATATTGGCCAAGGTCTGATTGACATTGATCTCTTTGCCGAGTTTTTCGATGGCTTCTTGAGAAGTTTTGGGTTTCAGTTTCCAGACGTACTCCATAGGGTAAAATTACAAAAGTAAAGAGGAAAGATATTCCCAGGTCGTTTGAGTTGGGCGTTAGTCTTTAAGCGGGCAATGACCTGAAAAAGTTTCTAATTCCCGAAATTTCGGCGTTTTTTTTCCTGCCGGTAATAAAACAGAAAAAGCCCGGGAAAGATCATGGCCCGAAGCTTCCAGGCATTTTTCTCATGGAATTTCAAGTCCGGATCAGCATTGACCTCCCGATACATTTTGACCGCCATCAGGCAATGCCCCAGAATAGCTACCAAAAGGATGGAATAAATGATCAGCTCTTTCATCTCAATTCTTTTGAAGGATCAAAGCTGCCCAATTGTCTTTGGAAGATGAGTGCTTCAGATTCAATCCCAAAGGATTGGCTGTTTCTACCAAGTCCTGAATATCTTGGGTATAAAACCCGCTCAGCAACAAATACCCCTGAGATGAAAGTAGGCCTGCATAAATTTCCATTTCATCCAAGAGGACATTTTTGTTGATGTTTGCCAACACGATGTCAAAAGGTCCCTGAGGATTCACTTCACGAATGGTGCCCAAGCCCATCCGGGTACGGAGTCCATTGAGATCAAAATTCTCATTGCCATTTTCCACACACCAATCGTCAATATCAAAGGCTTCCACGGCTTTGGCACCCAAAAGGTGAGCCATGATGGCTAAAATTCCTGTACCCGAACCCACGTCCAATACTCTTTTCCCCTTATGATCCAATTGTCCCTGGTGTTTGAGCATTTGAAAAGTTGTCGCATGATGCCCAGTTCCAAAAGACATCTTGGGATTGATCACAATTTCATGCTGAAATCCCGGCTGAGATTCATGAAAAGAAGCCCGGACATAGACTAAATCATCCACAGCGATCGGATCGTAATTTTTTTCCCACTCTTGGTTCCAGTTGACTTTGGGCATTTTTCCTTCACTCAGAGAAATTTCCGCAGGTACTTGATAGCTCTCGATTATTTCCTGAAAAGCTTCCCGGTCAAATTCTTCCTCTTGCGCATAGGCATCAATGCCTTCCGGAGTTTCCAGAAAGGAATCAAACCCGATTTCTGCCAATTCTGCGATCAGAATTTCCCGAAACTCCTCCTTGCATTTGATCTTAAATTCTAAATAATCCATGGTCCTGGTCAGGTGGGATAAAGAATAGGTCTGTGCGAACACAGACCTAAGCATACGTATTTATATTTTTTTCCGGAACTAGAAAGACTTGGCGATATCGATGAAATCTCTGGATTTCAGAGAAGCCCCACCGATCAATCCTCCGTCCACATCCGGCTTGGAGAAAAGTTCTTTGGCATTGCCCGGATTTGCACTTCCTCCATAGAGTATGGAAGTATTTTCTGCAATTTCTTTTCCATACTTGCCAGCAATGTGACGTCTCAAAGCCAAGTGCATTTCCTGAGCCTGATCAGCAGTTGCCGTTTTTCCGGTGCCGATGGCCCAAATCGGTTCGTAAGCGATGACGACTTTGGAGAAATCTTCCGGAGAAAGGTCAAATAAGCTCTGGGTAAGCTGGAATTTCACATTCGGCTCGTGCGTACCGGCAGTCCTGATTTCCAGAGATTCCCCACAACAGAAAATAGGGATCAGCCCATTGGCTAAGGCTTGTTTTACCTTTACGGACAAAAGATCATTGGATTCTTTGAAATACTCTCTTCTCTCCGAGTGCCCTAAAATCACATATTGAACTCCAAAGGAGGCTAAAATCTTGGCAGAAACTTCCCCGGTATAGGCGCCGGATTCTTTATCTGAACAGTTTTGAGAACCTAAGGCAATTCCAGGGGTATCTCCGATTAATTTCTTTACAGGATGGATATGTGGAAATGGAGGATTGAGTACCAACATCACGTCTTTGATCGCCTCATCCTTGAACATGTTCACAATTTCGGAAGTCAATTTCTGGCCTTCCTCGAATGTCATGTTCATTTTCCAGTTTCCGGCAACAATTTTTTTTCTCATGAGAGCTTTTGATTTATGGTTTGAAAAAACTTAAGCAGAGGGTATTTTGCCTTAAAATTACCAAAAATGTCCACTTGGGGAAAAAATAACCCGGATCAAAGCCCAAAAAAGTCCTGGACCCTTCAGGAAGCCAAGGGGAAACTGGAAACTTTTTGCGCCTACCAGGAGCGATGTACCTGGGAAGTCCGAAAGAAACTTTTTGAAAAGGGCATTCAAGGGGAACAGGTGGAGAAATTGGTGGAAGAGCTCAGCCAGGACGGATTTCTACACGAAGAAAGGTTTGCGAGGGCTTTTGCCCGGGGAAAATTCCGACTCAAAAAATGGGGCAAAAACCGGATAATTCAAGAGCTAAAACTCCGGAAAATCAGCCCGGAAAATATTCGGAAGGGACTGACGGAAATCGACCCGGAGGAGTATTATGACACCTTGCTTACCCAAACTGAAAAGAAATGGGAAAAGACCCTTGAAAAAGATCCTTTCAAAAAGAAGTATAAAGTCATCCAGTACCTGATGTCCAAAGGATTTGAGCAGGACTTGGTCCAGGAAGCCCTTGTCGGTATTCAGTCTCAGTAAGCAGACACAGGCGGCACCATTTCACTCATAATTTTCGCCGAAAGCAAGGAAAGCGGTATTCCTCCCCCGGGGTGCACTGATCCTCCGCAGAAATACAGGTTTTTGATTTTGGACGAGTAGTTTGCATGGCGGAGGAAAGCGGCAAACTTGGTATTGGAGCTGTTGCCATAAAGTGCACCTTGGGCCGAAGAAGTTTTGGACTCAATGGTTCTGGGCTCTAAAATTTCCTCCACCACAATCAAGGACTCCAAATCCGTTTTCAAAATTCGGTTGATTTTGGCAATAATAGCTTTTCTCGCCTTTTGGATTAGCTGATCCCAATCTTGGCCCTGATTATTCGGCACATTGATCATGGTAAACCAATTCATGCATCCCTCCGGAGCGTCTTGCGGCCTGTGCACCGAGGTGATATTGATATAGACTGTCGGGTCAGCATAGATGCTTCCTTTTTGGAAGATATGGGCAAACTCCTCCCGATAATTATCCGAAAAGAGGATATTATGAAGGTCCAGCTCAGGGAATACCTTCTTCACTCCCCA
>JAJLJS010000279.1:0-6679 GCA_033844545.1 Cyclobacteriaceae bacterium
AGAAAGTGTTTCATGGGATTTTCCAGCAATTCGCTGCTCCGATTTGCTGGGTTTTTTACTAAGCTGTAGGGTTTCCATGGGATTGATTCAAATACTTTTCAAGTATAATCGAAATAAACGAAACAAACGAAATAAAAGTTAAGCTATCCTCTCATGTAAAGGAAGGTTAACCTGTTTTTAACCTTTCTAATTTTGTCTTTGAATATCTTCCAACGACCGAAATAAGTTGATTCGGTTGCAACTATCGTTGACAGGGGGAGCTTCCAAAGCCTCAAATCATCAGATTTGAGGCTTTTTTCATTTATACATTTCTGGGCGAGAAGCCCTGTCCCGATGAAAGAGCGAGGCGATTGATATCGGGAAACCCAAGAGAGGGAGCTTAAGCCCCTCAGGAATGGTTGGCTTTTTTATAATCAGTTTCAGTTGCTCATCCTGAGCAATTGAAATGTTTCCCTCCAATTTATCAAAGAAACAAAAAAAGGCCCTCTCAGGCCTCTTTTTATGCTTTGGTTCTTCAAAACTACGCCGGAACTCTTCCCAGATATTTTTTTCGGTTTTGGACTTTAGATGGGACCCCTTTCTTATTTCTCCTTCCCCACCAAATCAAAAATCCGGTGATCGGTAGAGAGGCGATAATTGCACTTAGGCAAAAAGCCAAAAATTTACCTGCCAACCCCCCAATTGCCCCGACGTGGATGTCATAGTTCATTCGCTGGAGCTTGTCCCCGAGGCTCGCCTCATGAAACCTGTTCCAAACATGCTCCACCGGAAGCTCTTCCAAAGTATATTGATCAAAGTACCGGTAATCCATTTTCCAAAAGGTGCCTGCATCCGGATTGGCATTGGCTGCATAGGAACCATGTTCGTAATCGGGAGGATGTACTTCAATCCACTCCGCCGTAGGATACTCTGCCCGCATTTTCCTCCACACCACATCAATTCCTGGCACCTCTCCACCATAAGTCGCCGTTGAATCCGAAAGCGGAGCCGAATACTCCACAAACTGCTTTCCGCCAGTGGTCAGAGAATAATACCCGTCCCTAAACCAGGTGAATCCCCACACCAGTCCTGTTAAGGCAAAAACCAATGCAAAAATCATCACATAGAATCCCAATACCTGATGGAGATCGTAGTTCTTTCTTCTCCAACGGGCATCCCATCGGATTTTAAAACTCTTTGCCGAACCTTTTTTCTTTTTGGGCCACCAAAGAATCAACCCAGAAATCACCATCACCAAAAATACCAAAGTGAAAGACGCCACCACTGGCTGTCCGATCTCTGGAGGGAGCCAAAGGTAAAAGTGACCATCCAGCACAATTCTGAAAAAGTCGGCAAATTCATCCTTTACCCGAAGGACCTTTCCGGTAAACTGGTCCACGTACACGAAATAATAGTAATGCTCCTCAAAGCTGTAATAAATCGCCTGAGCTGCCCGGTTTTCTACCTGAGGATAAAGGATGCCATGCAGGTGTTTGCCGGGCAAAGCCTCATCTGCGATTTTCCAAACCTCTGAGGGTGGCAAAATGGTCTCTCCTACCTGATCCACAAATCGGTAAGGCTGAACTAAATCCTGAATTTCCGCCTGAAATGCATAAATGCATCCCGTGAGGGCCACGATAAACACCACCAGCCCGGAGGAGAGTCCGAGCCAGAGGTGAATTTTTCCTATCCAATGCTTTAAGCCCATCAGAATCGGTAATTAAAGCTGAGTGCTACGTTTCGGGGTGTTTGGGGATTTACGGTAGACCAACCGGAGAAATACCGCTCATTCCCCACATTGTTCACTTTAAAGGCCAGCAAGTATTGACTGCTGGTATAGGAAATGGCCGCATTGAAGACTTGATAGGCAGGTAGGGCAAAACTTCCATTGGCGCGATTGAGGGTGAAGTGTTCTGAGGCAGTATTTCCTCCAAATCCAAAGCCAAAGCCCTTCAAAGAGCCAGTAGGGAAAGAATAACTGAGCCAAAAATTCAACAATTCCTCAGGTCCAGCCTCTTCCGGTCTCAAGCCCAGATATCCATTTACCGGGTTGTCCTTCGTCACTTCAGCGGTATTGTTGGAATATCCGGCAATCAGGCTCAGCCCTTCTATGGGTGAAGCCACCAAGGAAAATTCAAATCCCTTACTTTCTACTTCTCCTGCCTGCAGGGTATTGTTGGGATTGTCCGGATCATTGATCAGACGGTTTTTGACTCGGATGTCGTAGTAGCTTGCCGTTGCCGCCAATCTGTTTTTTAACAAATTAGCCTTCACTCCGAATTCCAATTGGTTGGCCTGCTCTGGTTCAAAAGCCTGCAAGCGGGGATTGCTTCCGTCCGCATTGGCTACGTTTCGAGGGGCCACATTCACAAACCCATTCATGTAATTTCCAAAAATGGAGATTTTGTCTTGAATAGGCTGGTACACTACGCCCAACTTGGGAGAAAATGCAGTCTGACTTTCTACCTCTTCCTCGATCCAGTAATCCGTCTTTCCCTCAAACCGATCTGCCCGAAGACTGGCCATGACCGAAAGGTCAGGTCGTAGGTTGATTACATCTGAGACATAGGCGCTGAAAACCGTACTCTTGCCGGTGGAATTTCCCTCGAAGGAATTTCTTAGCAACGCATCCACTCCAGCCTGGGTCAATACCCCGGTATCCGAGCCGTCGGAAAGTTTCACAGCACCATTGGCGACCCAGCCGGTACTTCCGTTGAAAATACTTTGGTCATAGTAGTCCAAGCCTACAACCATCCGGTTTCTGAAATTGCCCAGCTGAAAATCACCGATGAAGTTTTGCTGCAAATCCGTGGTAATGGTTTGCCCATTTCGGTCTGAAATGAAGCGGGTAAAAGAATCTCCATCCCCGGCATCGAATAAATAATGGTAGTAACCGTCAGTCTTGGTAGAACTTCTGGAAATTACTGTTTGGGAAGTCCACTGAGGTGAAATTTTATAAAATGCCTGCGCTTGAAGTCCATAGCTCGGATTGCGTATACTCAATTCATTTCCGGTAAAGGAACGCTCGTAATTTGCCAAGAATGGATCGATCCGGTCAAATTTCAAGGTTGCATTTCGATTCAGGAAAAGCATGGGAGCATTGACTGAATTCGATTCCAAAAATTCCGTGTTGATCAGGAAAGTCAAACGCTCCGAAGCCTGAAATTTAAAGGAAGGGGCTATAAAGAAAGAACTTCTGTTGCCTGCATCCTGAAAAGTATTTTGGGATTGGAAGGCGGTGTTTACCCGGAACGCAGTCGTCTCACTGATCGGGACATTCACATCCGCAACCAGCCGATTCATTCCAAAGCTGCCGGTAATCAATCCCACCTCGCCTTTGAAAAGGTCAAAAGGCTTTTTGGTCGTGATGTTGATTAAGCCCCCATAGGAGATCACGGCACTTCCGAATAGGGTACCGGAAGGTCCCTTAATGACATCGATCGTTTCAATATTTGCCGGATCGAAGGCACCATTATTTACATTCGGCATCCCATTGACCAGCGTGGGCTGGACGGAGAATCCTCTCATCGAATAATATTCCGAACCATCACCTCCCCTGCCGGTGGACTCCCATAATCTGGTGACCCCAGTGGCATTTTTCAAGGCATCGTTCATGGTGTTTGCCACCTGCTCTCTCAACAGTCTTCCGGAGATGGAATTATACACCTGGGGATTTTCCAGGTCTTTCAAGGGAAGTTTGCCAACGGTAAAACTTGAATCCGAGTAAAACCGATTGGAGGAGAAATCAGAAACCACGACCTCAGTTAGTTCGGTGGAACTCTCCCGAATGGTAAAATCAAGTGCTAAGGTCTCCCCTGCCACAAGGGTGATTTCTTGTTCCTGCTTTTCCAATCCGACAAACGAAGCAAACACACGGTAGGTCCCGGGTTCGATATTTTTGATTTCATAGCGGCCATAGCGATCGGTGGTAGATCCTTTGGAAATCCCTTGGATGCCAACGTTGACAAATTCCAAGGGCTGATTGTCTGAGGTGATTACCCTTCCTTTAAGTGTTGCCTGCTGGGCAAAGGTCAAGAAGGAAATGAGGGCAAAAGCAAAAGTGAGCAGTATAGGTTTGCAGTTCATATGTTAAGGAATCAGTATGGCCACAAAACTATTAATTAGACTAATTCTAAACAATAGAATTTATAATTAATCTAAATAAATTTGATAACCGACCTTTTTCCATTTCTACTTCAGAGAATAAATGACCTTTTTCCAATACATCTTCTGAAAAATACTTTAAGGAGGTAGAGGCGATATTCCTGCTTCAGGATGGCCCATTGAACCGCAGTGGACAGGCCCAATTCGGGGAATACTTATTCAGTTCCTTTTCCCTCTCCTACCTGCTCATCGTAAGCAAATGGTCTCCTGTTTTCGATGGATACTTTTTCTAACAGACCTTACTAAATTCTGACGGGAGGCCTAAGCCGAAATATCCAACCTCAACTGGTGGAAAAAAGAAAGGAAACCTTTGCTGTAAATACCGGATCAACAACCATACGGAAAGGTCCGATGGTTGACAAGTCCTCCCCAACATTTTAGACGGAGCATTTGCCTATTGAGAATTAGATGGATATCTGCTATTTTCCATCTCTGTCCAACCCTCTATGAACCGACTTTTTTTTGCTTTTCTATTTCCCCTGTTTTTTCTGGGTTTGTCTGCCTTATCCCATGCTCAGATTGCCTATCAACGAGCCACCTACAAAAATTTCTATATCGGAACATACGGACGGATTGGTGCTGATTGGTCCTTTGTCAATGAAGGTTCCATCGGTCGCCGATTGAATCTAAACAACATGGGCAGTATAGGAGGAAGATTAGAAGAACAAGATTATCTTGAATTGGCCACAGGAATTGATTTTTCTCCTCTGGTAAAGGGGGATAGCATGAATGTGACAGTTAACACCCGATTCGCAGTATGGTCTAATAGCCTTTCCCTTTTTGGAAACAGCACTACCAGCAGCGCAGGGGGACTAACTCTCGCCATCCCGGAACTTTATGTGGAAGTGACAGGGGTAGGCAAAAAAGATCTCATCAACCTGTGGGTAGGAAGCAGGTTTTATCGTGGACCTGATGTTCATGTCGCCGATCATTTCTACTTCAACGATCATTCGGGTCAGGGCTTCGGAATAGAAAGAAAGGGAACTCGGTTTGCGGCTTTATTTGTAGCCTCCACTGATACTTCCTCCACAGTCCCACCATATTTTTATCTCAACATCAAATCCGGAACCCCTGAGCTTGCCTTGAGACAGCGTTCGGTTTTGGTTTTGGAACAGGACAAATCCCTCTCCGAAAATACAAAACTCACCTTTCTCGCTGAGTATCATCGCATGGGAAATCCTGATAACACTGATACTCTTCCCGATCTGGCGTATCCCGGGGACAACGGTTACGTCTTGGGAGTACGAATCAACCGAAAACTCCCTAAGCTCCTCAGCGGCTCATTCAATGATTTCACCCTTAGATATGGCCGCGGAATCGCCAACGGAGGGGATGGAGGTGTCTCCCGGACTTGGCTCACTTTTGGGGCTCCGGATTTGGTTGACCAAAGCTTTCGCAATGCTTACAGCTGGTCTTTGGTGGAACATTTTTTACTGAATATTTCTCAACGGTTTTCCTTCAATGGCTATATAATCTACAATCAAAGCAAAGGTGCGGCAGCATCAGACCACCGTGCGGAAACCTTTTTTGGGAAGGAAGTTTTCAACAGAAAAGAGGATTTTACTCTCGGGGGCAGAGGAACTTGGTATATTTCTGACAACTTTCACCTGCTTTCAGAGTTGCACTACTCCCAGAGAAAAGACGGTGAACAGCCTGTCTATGCCATGGGCAAATTTTCTCTGGCACCCACCTTGTCCACTTCAGGGGAGCGGAGCGTTTGGGCGAGGCCTCACCTTCGGTTTGTCTTCAGTCTGGCTCGATACAATACCTACGCCAGTGAGCAACTCTACAGCCCCTACCTCCAGTTTGTAGGCCCAGAGCGATGGGGATATTACTTAGGGGTGAAAGCAGAATGGTGGATTTTTTGACCCTAAGTACTAATGGAATAAGAACACCGGACAATTCTCCAGGAAAAAGTCGATTAATCCCTGAAGCAGTCAGACCAAAATCATAGTAAATTGACTGTTGAGGCTTGTAGCCTGAAGATCGATGTCTTTTTTAACAAAATCTCCTGACCGATTTCAATCCACACTTTTTATAAAGTAAGAAAGCAGATTTTCGGCTAACCAATTTCCTAAATTAATCGATTGGTATCTTTTCCCTTCATTTCTAAAAATCCAAGGCATTTTACGCCAAGGCATTGACCGAAGCCGCTTTCTTCAAGGCCTTTTCCAAGTCCTCCACTAAGGACTCCGAAAGCAAAAAAGAACCCAGGACCTGTTCCAAACTGACGGATTCGGGAAGGATATTTTTGAGTTGAAAATAGGTGGATTGCGCAGAGGAAGTCTGTCCAAGCTGAGTGTATGAGGCTGCCTTCAGAATCAATTCCCAAAGAGGACTTTGCCCCTGAATCTTCTCCGCCCAATACAGGGCATCGGTATAGTCCTTTTTGTAAAAATGATAAAAACTCAGGCCGGCATTGAACCACCAGGGGTAGTAAGGATTGGTCTGAATGGACTCGCAGAGGAGCTCATACCCTCTTTCAAATTCCCCGGCAGCAATCAGGCAAAAGCCCAATCCACCGGCAATCCCATTG
>JAJLJS010000280.1:0-11331 GCA_033844545.1 Cyclobacteriaceae bacterium
CCGCTGGCTCCTCCGGTGATGAGAATTGTTTTTAGTTTCATAGTTGAATCATGCTGGGATGCTGTCTAATTCTTCCTGATTCTTTCCAGGATTGACTTTAGTATGCCAAAAGTTATGGGTTTTTCAATAAAACCTGCCACACTTTTATATCTCCGGGAGGTAGTGGGCAACTCTGAATTTACTGAGGAAGAAATCAAAAATATTCTTGAATTGAGCTCAGGGATGGTTTCTAGTTCCTCCAAAAGTTCCCATCCTACTACATCTTTCAAATGAAAATCAAGCAAAATGTAGGGTGGGTTCGTGTATTTTTTGGATTGGAGATACCGGAGTGTTTCTTTCCCTTTTTGGAATGGAAGCACGGAAAGGTTTGTATCCAGGGAGGCAATCATTCTTTTGAGAATGACTAAGGCTATATCGTCGTCATCGATTACGATAATATTTTCGTCCATCGTTCGGAGTTTAGATGTTTTCTGATTTTTGGGAAATTTCCCGAATGATCTGATCAAGTTCTTCCGCCGATTGCCGGATGAAATTCAAGAGTTCCTGATCTTCGGAATTGATCTCAACGGATTCCAATAGATTCATTAAGCCCATCATTCTTGCCAAGGGTGCGCGGACTACATGGGATTGTATCCAGGCGATTTCTCTGAAGGTTTGGTTTTGTTCCTCGATTTTTCGGATGTATTTGAGGTTTTCGGTAATGTCTTTCACTACAATCATGACGGCATCCCGATTGCGGATATACACTTTGGCAGGATTGATTTCTACATCGATTAAATCCCCTTTTTTTCGGATATGCCGGGCTCTTTTTTGAAGTTCTATTTTTTCTGAATCCTGAAAATCAAAACTCTTTTCGGGCAAAGAATCCAAATGCTCTTGGGCGTATATCTCCAGAATTTTCATGTCCAAAAATTCTTCTCGGGTATACCCATATTTTTCCAATGCAGATTCGTTTACGTCCAGAATCTCGAAAGTTTCCAAATCATAAACCAGGATTGGATATGGGCTAAGCTGAAAAAGATCGGTGTATTTTTTCTTGGATTCTTTCAGTTCCGAAATAAAATTGATTCGCTGGATGTTATAAAGGATGCTTTTATAGACTACTTCCGGCGATAAGTTGTCCTTGACCAAATAATCGGATGCCCCAAGAGCCAAAGATCTACTTCCAAACTCCAAGTCGGCAAATCCGGTCAATACCACCACGGGAATTCCTTCGACTCGTTTGGTAATTTCCAGTACCAAATCTTCTCCGGATTTGTCGGGTAGAGACAAATCTAAAAATACCAGGTCAAAATTATTTTCTCGTTCCAGTAATTCTGTGGCCTCCTTGAAGCTTTCGACCTGAGTGGCTTGCAGGTTGATCAAGTATTCTGAAAGATATTCCTCCAGGATCACATAGTCTCCCAGATTATCCTCAATGACCAGAATCGAATAAGGTTTGTCATCCTTTTTCATATGATGGGTTTTTGGGGAGTTTTACCATAGAGATCCAAAATTCTTCAATCCTTCGAATGACTTGTAGAAAGTCTCCGATTTCAATCGGTTTTCCAATATAGCAATTGGCATGCAAGTCATAGGCTTTGAAAATATCCAATTCGGAAGTGGATGTGGTGAGGACTATGATGGGGATTATCCTCAGAAGAGAATCTTTCTTGAGGATATCCAGAACCTCATGGCCATTTTTTTTGGGCAAATTGATGTCTAAAATGATCAGGTCAGGAAGTCCTTTCGGATTTTCAATGGCTGTTTGCTGAAGTAAATCGATGCCATCTGCCCCGTCTTTGCTCCAGGTCAGGACATGGGGGATTTTGGCCTCTTCCAGGCCTTCTTTGATCAGAATGAAATCCCCTTCGTTATCTTCAATGAGAAAAATTCTTATTGGATGAACTGGCATAATTTGTTAAGGTAAAATGAAATTTACTTCCTTTTCCAACTTCGGATTCAAGCCATATTTCCCCGCCGTGTTGGGTGATCACTTTTTTACAGATAGCCAAACCGATGCCTGTCCCGGAATATTCATTTTTTCCGTGAAGCCTTCCAAATAAGGTAAAGATCTTCTGAAAATACGCTTCTTCGATGCCTATTCCATTGTCTTCCACTGTGATTTGGCTTTGGTTTCCCAAATTTTTGGAATATATCGAAAGTTTGAGGGGTACCCCGGATTTGGAATATTTCAAAGAGTTGGAAATGAGGTTGATAAATACACTCTTGATCGGAATTTTTATTCCTAGGATAACCGGGAGTTGTTGGACCTCAATGGAAGCATTTTTTTCGAAGATCAAATCTTTATTTAGCCGGAGGACTTCGTCTACCAATTCATTCAGGTCCACTCGAGTCAATTGTGATTCGTCAAAGCCGATCTGGGCATATTCCATCATGTCATCCACCAATTGACTGAGGCGCTTTGCACCATCTACAGCAAAATGGATGTATTGATTGCCTTTTTTATCCAATTGGCTTTGGTACTTTTTTTCCAACAATTGAAGGAAAGAACTGATCATTCTCAAGGGCTCCTTCATGTCATGGGAAGCCACTGAGGCAAAAGATTTTAGCTCTTCATTGGCTGCCTGCAATTTGAGGTTCGTGGCTATTATTTCTTTCTCCCGTAATTTTTTATCCGTAATATCCACATGAGTTCCAAACATCATCCAAGGCTTATTTTTTCCAATCCAGGAAAAAACTTTTCCTCGGCTTAGGATCCATACCCAATTTCCGCTTTTGTGCATCATCCTGATTTCGACTTCGAAAGCATTTATTTCCCCGTTGAAATACCGGTTTAAGATGAGGTTAGCTTTATCCAGATCTTCAGAGTGGGAAAGATTTCGCATTGTTTGAATGCTTATCGGCTGCAATTCCGCCAGGGTGTAGCCGAGGAGCTGAGCCCAAGTTTCATTATAAATTGTTTCTCCGGTTTGAATATTCCATTCCCAGGTCCCGGCTTGGGTTCCTTCAATCACATTTGAAAGGCGCTGTTTTTGATTTTCCAGGTTTGCTTCAAATTTTTTTCTTTCCGAAATATCTTCCGTTGAGCCAATCATCCGGATGGCTTTTCCTTCCGAATCGCGGATAATGATCCCTTTGTCAATTACAAAAATAAATTCCCCATCGGATCTCTTCATCCGGAATTCCTGGGTCCATTTTTCAATATTCCCTTCCAGTGCATTTTGGAGGTTTTGACTCACCCGTGGGAGGTCTTCCGGATGAATTAAAGATCTCCAAAAGGTATCATTGTTGAAGGAGGGCTTATGTTCATAGCCAAAAATTGTCTTGAAATTATCACTTCTATAGGTGTGGTTGTTGATTAGATCCCAATCCCAGATCATTTCAGAAGAGGCTTGGGTGGCCAATTCAAACCTTTGGTTACTTTGCTGGAGCTCTCGGGTGATTTTGTTGACTTGTTGTTCCAACTTATAAGGTTGCAGGGCAAATTTATAGATCAAGAATCCCAAAATCAGAGCGGTCAAAATCCGGAACAACAGGTTGGGAAGGATCGAAAGAAATGCGTTGGATTGAATTAGTTGAACTTTGATTTCCCAATTTCCTTTCGGGATGAAAATGACCTTGGACGGACCTTTGGCGTGGGAAAAATCACTGGAAAGGAGAGAAACCGGTGGTTTGTCTTTGAGATCTAGCTTGAAGAAATCCACCACGAATCTGGAGGTGTCTCCAAATTCCGAGAAAACCTCTTTTTGAAATTTTGTCCAATCAATGATGACTGCAGAAAATCCCTCAAAATTATCCCCGATAAAAAGGGGAAGCCTTCCGATAATTCCCTTCCCGCCTTGCCTTAGGTCCAAAGGTCCTGCAAAGTAAAGTTCCTTTCCTTCTTTGGCAATCAAGGCTTCGTCCCTTCGGTAAGGATCAGCAAAGATATCATATCCCAAAATGAATTCGTTGCCTTCTAAGGGGAAGGTGGCTACAATTTTGCCTTGATCCAAAAACTGGATTTGATCAATAATGTCAATGTTATCGATGATGCTTCGACCTACCTCGGTAAAATTTTCTTCAATCCGATCCGTCTTGACCAGATAGGCAAGAATATTCACGGAGGAGTTGGCGGTGGAAATTATTCCGTTGATTTTGTCTTCAATCAGTTCAGCGACTTGCTCCACTTCTCCGTTTTCTTGAAGTTGCTCAAGCTGGAATTCTTTGAAAGAAGCAAATAGTCCATACGCAAGGATAAAAATAAACGTAAGCAGTCCTGTCAGTTTTGGATACCGAAAAAATAGATTTCTAAGCCAATTCATAGAGTTGTTGGTTTTTGAATCGTAAAGAAAATGGTATTCATAACGCCAATTTGGAAAATGGCCCAGATTTTAGGCGGAAAATTATACCCTTTTTTTGCTGGTTGGCCATCCTATCCTTGTCCCAATACTAGTTTGCAAAATGGGAAGTCTTAGGAATATACTAAAGATTTTGTCCAAGTAATCCATGGCTAGCCCGATTCCCATGTCCAAGACCGAAATTTCCCGCTTTCATTCGGTTTGTTTCCAAGTAATCCTGATTTGGAGGTATTGAGTAACAAGCTGATATCTCAAAGAACCGGAGATCTTGATTAGGATGCGCTGAAGTGCTGAAAGTACAGACAATGGATTTTTAGGCCATTTGAATTGGAAAATCCCTAGCTCCCTTTGCTATGGGAGATGAATAATTTTGCCCGATTTCACAGACTCATCACAAGCAAATGCAATTTTTAAACTGTTGAGGGCATCAGTCAAATGATCCGTCAAATCCAGATTTTCCTGTATGGCTTTCAAGAAATATGCTTGTTCTCTATTGCATAGCTCTTGGTGATTGGGCTCGTCTGCCATGTCGATCCATTCATCAGGCTTGGTGAAGTTGTTTTTATCATCCAGGTCAGCATGGTGTACCCGAATGGATTCGGTTTTGGTATGGGAATCCACGTCATCGGATTTTCCGGACTTTCCGGCTTCCTTGGCCACGATGGAAACTGCTCCCTTCGGACCAAATACGTCCTTTACAAAAAAGGCAGTCTCGCTGACCATCGGTCCCCAGCCCGCCTCGTACCAGCCTACAGAACCATCTTCAAATCGGATTTGGAGCTGGCCATAGTTATAATTGTCCTGGGCAATATCCTCGGTCAATCTCGCACCAATTGCCGATACCCACACTGGCTTGGATCGGGTCATTTGGCACATGACATCGATGTAGTGCACCCCGCAATCGACGATGGGACTGAGCGATTTCATCAGGTTCCGGTGGACATCCCACATGAAGCCGTGGCTTTGCTGGTTCAAATTCATTCGCATGACCAGAGGTTTTCCCAACTTTTGAGCTTCTTCAATGAATCGAATCCAGGAGGGATGATGCCTAAGAATATAGCCCACGACCACTTTTTTGTTCTTTTCGGTAGCTTTGGCAATGATTTTTTCACATCCTTCCACCGAATCTGCAAGGGGTTTTTCAATAAAAACATGACAACCAGCCTCAAGCGCCTGAATGGCAAAGTCTTCGTGAGTGTCAGGATAGGTGGAGATACAGACGGCATCTGGCTTTGAACTTTTTAACGCCTCCTCGAAGTCCTCAAAAAGGGGATAGTCAGCTCCGAGTTTTTGATTGAGTTTGGATTTGCTTTCGCCTCGTGCCACTAGTCCGCAGATTTCAAATTCAGGCATTTGATGGTAAGAAGCTGCGTGTGAGGCACCCATATTGCCACATCCTACGACCAGAATTTTTATTTTTTCACTCATTTGGGTGTATTGTTTGATTTTGGTTTACGATTCAATTAGCCGATTTAATTCCTGATTTGAAAGATAAATGATATCAATATCCAAGGTAATTGGGCTAAGAGGCTGGTCTTGTTCATCTTTTGGAGCTTGGACGATTTGATCGACTACATCCATTCCTTTCAGCACTTTTCCAAATACGGTATAGTTCCCATCCAGCCGATGAAGTCCGTTTTTATTCTGAACGATGTAAAATTGGCATCTCGCAGATAATTTTCCGGGGTTATCATCTCTACCGGCACCCAAGGCTCCATACCTATGCGTTAGCTCTGGGTGAAATTCAGGTTCGAGAAGGTATTCAGGATCGGTGAACCCTTCCGGAGTATCAGGGCAGCCTCCTTGGGCTACAAAATCCGGAATCACCCGATTAAAGCTGAGGCTGTCCCAATACCCTGATTCGGCAAGCTGTATAAAACTTTCCTTGTGCTTGGGGGTCCTGTCATCCAACTCAAGGATTATCTCCCCATAAGGTGTCCGGATAATTCCAAAAGGTTTGGATTCTTGGGTTTGTGAAAAGGTTGGGAATCCCAAGAATAGAAAGAAAATCGCACTGATACTATTGATTTTTATTTTCATGGATGGTTGATGGTGATGCAGTTGAGTACCTTTTTTTGCTGTTCGAATACGCTAATTAATTGTATGAATTTTCTCCAAAAATTTATTAGGAAGCCACTCGAAGATAGTGTTTATTTTGCACTATGAATTACCCAAAAAGTATCCTTGGTAGGCCCATTCCAAAGAATGAAATGGACCGATTGATTGCCCTTAGTGAATTGGATTTCGACTTTTTGGATCTGGATAAAAACCTCTCAGATCTGACCAAATTGGCGGCCAAAATTGCAGGAACTCAGGTTTCTTTAGTGAATTTGATCGACCATTTTACCCAATGGAGTGTTTCCTCATTTGGAATGGACATTACCCAAATGCCACGAGAAGATTCCGTCTGTCAATATGTGGTGGCGGATCCTTCTAGGGAGGATTTTGAAGTTCAGGATTTGGCCCAAGACGAGAGATTTAAAGACAAAGCCTACGTGCAGGGTGATCCTAACCTTAGATTTTACTATGGGATACCCTTGAAGGTCAATGAATCGATCAGTTTGGGTACCCTTTGTGTATTGGATCCCAACTTGAAAGAGCTTAGTCCGGAGAAAAAAGAAATGCTGGGGATCATTGCCGATGAGGTGGTCAATCGATTCAGGATTTATAAAGCCGTGGACAGCCTTCATAAGCGAGTCCACGAAACCCAGCAGATCAAAAATAAAGTCGCCCATGATATCCGGGGACCCTTGGGAGGAATTATAGGTTTGGCCGAAATCATCCAGATGCAAGGGGACCAAAACCGGCTGGATGAAGTTTTGGAATTTATTACTCTGATTCAAAAAAGCGGCAAATCTCTACTCGAGCTTGCGGATGAAATCCTTTCTCAGGACTATGGGTCAGATAAGGCCCGAAATCCAAGGAAACCAAATGATGCAGAATTTACCTTAAACACTTTAAAAGGAAAACTTACCTCGATGTTTGGACCCCAGGCTTTGGTCAAGGACATCAAGTTTGGGGTAGAGGTGGAAGCTCCCAATGCAGAAGTTCCATTTCCAAAAAATAAGATTTTGCAAATTCTTGGAAACTTGGTTTCGAATTCCCTGAAATTTACCCCAAGTCAAGGAGAAGTAAAGGTGAAAATGGATTTGGAAATTTTGGGATTGGAAAAAGTCTTGAATTTTGAAGTCCTGGATTCAGGAACAGGAATGACTTCGGAGAAAATTCAGGAAATCATGGCCATGGAAGGAAAGTCCACTATTGGAACTTTTGGGGAAACAGGTTTCGGGTTTGGGTTGAATTTGGTCCTTCACCTAGTGCAAGGGCTGAAGGGAAAAGTGGAAATTAAGTCAGCCCCAGGAAAGGGAACCTGCTTCAAAGTATTGATCCCCTTCAAATAAAGCTAAGCACTCAGAATGTACTGAGTGCTTTTTTTTGATTGACTACCGGATTGGCATACATGGCCAGGAAGTTTTGGACCAAGAATTCATTTTTGGAATCTACCTTTTCAGTCAGCCGCTTTACAAAGGCATTCTGTTCTTCCTCTGTGTAAAATTCAGCGTGGGCGGAGTTTCCATGGAGCAGATCATGGGCGATATAATTGCTCGGCCAAAGTCTATATCCGGACCAGATTTTTAAATCAATAAGATCTGCCAGAGCCGAAAGCTTGTCGCCCAGATTTTTTTCAGAAAGGTTGATTTCTCGAATTTCTTGATTTAAGAGTCCGTTGACTTGGATATGGATCCGTTTTTTTGTCCCCATGATACCTCTCAGGAGGTTAAGGAAATCTTCATTTTCGCTTTTGATATACTTTTCATCCCTAGCTTTTGCCAATAGTTCCGGCATTTTCAAGACGTCGGTAGGGTCATATTCATAAGAAATTGAAACTGGGACCAGCTTGATTTTTTCAAAGTAATCAAAGGAGTTGTTACTTGTTTCAGCCAAGGTGAGCATTTTAAGAACCCCCTTGTGGGTGGTGTCATTTCCGTCTTTGGTTCTGCCTTCTTTTTGGGCTGTCCATACGGATCTGTTTTCCTGAAGGAGTGATTTTTGGATAAACTCAGATACCAAAATCGAGCTTTCCAAGAGAGCGCGTCCTGATAGACCTCTCCGGATGGCAAAATTCCGGTTAAGTCGGGATAGAATATGCAGAAAAGGTTGCTTGATCAGGTTATCCCCAATAGCCGAAGTGGTCATCACCAATCCATTTTCAAAAAGGGCGGCATTCAGCAAGGAGGTGTCCAGAATAATATCCCGATGATTGGATATAAACAAATAGGCGGTATTGGGCTCCAAAACCTCAAATCCGCCAATGCTCAATCCATCTGAACTTTTCTCCAAAACTTTTTTGAGAGCCGGATAAATAAAGTTTATCTGAAAATCGCGTAAGGAATGGGTATGACGCATGAGATCTTTCCAATGGCCTCCCGTGTCATTTGGGAATGCAAAATTCATCATGGCCTCGAGCATGGGTTCGTCAATGATTTGCCTTAAGGCAGCATTGGCTTCAGCGTCATAGAAAGGTCTGATAGGGTCAAATTTGGACATAGGCTGGGGTATCTCTCTGCAAAAAGCAAAAATCAGTTGGAAATTGGAAGTCTATATGGGATAGACGGGAAACGGGGGTGTGATTATTGTCTTTTTAGGTGCTTGTCAAGAAACAGCATGTGGACGGGCAATGCTTCGGTCCAATATTGCCAAGTATGAGCTCCAGGTCGTTCGGTGTATTCGTGTGGGGTGCCATTTTCCAGCAGCAATTGATGCATTTGCCGATTGGTATCGATTAAGAAGTCCTCCACTCCACAATCAATAATCAAGGCAATGCCGTTAATTTTCATCTGGTCTACCAGTCCCACTGCGGTGTAAGGATTAAATGAAGGACCATCGTAATTCAGATTTTCACCGAGCATTTGCTTTTGACCTTCAAGCCTAAGCTTCCTGAAATCTTCCGGAACTTTCCACATGCGGGTATCGATATTCATCACTCCGCTCATGCTGCCGGCAGTACTGAAGAGTTCCGGATGCTTGGCTGAGAGCATAATCGAGCCATGTCCTCCCATGGAAAGGCCGGTGATAGCCCGAGACTCTCTGCGGGCAATGGTTTTATAGTTTGAATCTATGTAGGGAATTAGCTCCTGTATGAAATAGGACTCGTATTGGACTGAATCCAAAATTGGGCTGTCGTAATAATAACTTGCCGGCCCTACTCCAGGGGTGACGATGATCAGTTGGTATAGATCTGCCAGACGATTCACCAATCCAGGTTCAGTGACTTTTTGGTGCCAGTCACTGAAGGAGCCGGATCCTCCATGAAGAAGATAGACGACGGGAAAATTTTTATTGGTATTAGAATATCCAGTGGGAGTGGTAACGGCCACTTTCAGATTCTTTTGCATCAGGTTGCTATACACGGAAATGGTATCCACTTTTGCCTGGGAAAAGGCAAAGACCGGGAAAGTAAACAAAAGGAAAAGGAGAAATTTTTTCATAGGGTATGATTAAGATGAAAGGCTTGATAGGTTAATCACTGAGCTTGAAAGTAATTTTTCAGTCCTGCTAATTTAGAAATTAAGCTGCTTAAAATGGTTTAGAGCAAGTTCAATTATTGGATTTAGGTAAATAGAAAATAGTATCTTACTGAGAACAAAAATCATTTGGATGAGCAACCTTCAAAAGTCTGCCTATTTCTTGATTGTGATTGTTTTCGGAGCCATCGTTCTGAAGGAAGGAGCATTTATTCTTGTCCCATTGGTTTGGGGGATATTTTTTGCATTTGCACTTAACCCCCTTTCCCACTGGTTGGAGGCCAAAAGAATCCCCCGGGGTTTGGCTGCTTTTCTTTCAATTTTGCTGGTTGTCATTTTAGTGACCTCTGTTTTTTATCTGCTGATCAATCAAATGATTGGATTGATCCGGGAGATTCCTGAAATCGGAGATAACTTAGAGGTTAAGCTTCATAAATATTCCGATGAGTTAAACTTTATTCTAGGGGATTCCTGGCTGGATACCATCAATAAGTCAAATTTTTGGAGCATGTTTTCCACTCAGGATGTTCAATCGACTCTTTTTGAAACAGGGAAAAGTTTGACTTTGGCGGCCATTATTCCATTTTATTCTTTTTTATTGATCTATTACAAGGATTTCTTTATTGAGTTTCTCTTTAGATATGCCAAGGAAGGAAAAGACGAAATGATTTCTTGGGTGGAAAAATCAGGGCAGGTGATTCAATCTTATTTGGTGGGAATGATTCGGGTTACCATTGTAGTGGCGGTGCTTTCTGGCTTGTTTTTTTTTAGTATCGGGGTCAAGTATTTCCTTTTATTCGCGGTGTTTTTAGCCTTGATGAATTTGATCCCATATGTTGGGGTGATTATTTCCTCATTTTTTGTGCTGGTATATGTTTTTCTGACTACCGACAGTCTTTTCTATCCTTTGATCACCGGGATTACCTTGTGGGCGATTCAGCTCTTGGAAAATAACATCATCACTCCTTTGGTGGTGGGGTCGAAAGTCAAGGTGAATGCATTGGCGGTAATTTTAGCCATACTTTTAGGCGGATGGCTTTGGGGGATTTCAGGGATGGTTTTGTTTATTCCTTTGGTTGGAGTGATCAAAATCACCTTGGGTAGAAGTGAAGGATTAAGTCCTTTCGCATACCTATTGGGAGATGATGTCCCTATCGCAGAGGCTAATGAAAATTTTTGGAAAATAATGGTCCGCAAGTTCCAAAAAGGTTCGAAGGATTCTAAAAAGTAGTCCTGTTAACCCTGAAAATCTGGGTGTAATTATCCTTGCATAAACAGCTTGACTAAATCGGAATGCCCTTTAAATGGAAAAATCCATCAGAAATCTGATGGATTTTATAATGTGCGGACGAAAAGATTCGAACTTTCACACCCGAAGGCGCTGCCGCCTGAAGACAGTGCGTCTACCAATTTCGCCACGTCCGCATGGTGCCGGTTAACTAAGTCGGGGTGGCAGGATTCGAACCTACGACCTCCACATCCCAAATGTGGCGCGATACCGGGCTACGCTACACCCCGAAACT
>JAJLJS010000281.1:0-2911 GCA_033844545.1 Cyclobacteriaceae bacterium
AGTAATTCAGACATTTGAAACTATTTTTTGGCAAAGTTGAGGGTATGATGAAGGGTGATTCGGGTAATGTTTCGGCTGAAAAAGTCATTTCCCGAAGGCTTTTGCTGAAACCAGTTGAGGTAGCCCAATTCCAATCCAAAATTGGGTTCAGGCATAAAAATGACGCTACCTCCTACCCGATTTTGATCAAAGACAATGGGATTGGTTTTATGAGCCAAATGAAGGTGGATTTCATCAAAGACTTTCAGCGTAAGCTTGGGATGGGGGACATAGCTGAATTCCATTCGATAGCGGAAGCGATTGGAGATATGCTCAAATCCCTGGGGCTCTTTCTGGTAAAATCTCCACTCAAACCAATACCGATGCTGGAGACTGAATTTGGGAGACAGATTCTGTTGGTAAATCACTTCCAATTGAGGTCGTAATTCGAGCTTTTTTTGAACCACCTCAGCATCCGGACTATTGGGAAGGGAATGAAGAAAATAGGTGAATCCTCCGCCCACATTCCAACCCTTTCCAAGCCTGCGCTCCAGGAGCGTTCGCATCACGAACTGGTGCTGTCTCCAGGGAAACCAATAGGTTCTTTCCTCAACTTCCTGCCGGATTTGATACTTGTCCGAAACCTTGACTTTAAGCAGGTACCGGGTCCAAAGGAGGTTTTGTTTTTCCACAGTTTTTTGGGCTGAAGCCATAAAGCCAGCCCAGAAAAACAGAAAGAGAAAACCTATGCTAAACTTCTTCATCACCTTAGAAATTTCAGCAAATGTATTCTTTTTCCTATTTACCCTATCTTTTTTATAGGGTTTTAAAAAGAAATCTGCCACATATTTTCCTAATAAGTTGATTAACAGCACTTAGGATTTTTGAAAAGGAAAAAATAAAGGTAAATCTTCCAGTATCTAAGGAGGCAAATAGCTTTAAAGACCCTATAAAGACGGATGAAAAATGGGTAACCTAAGGTTTCGGTATTTTTTTGAATTTCCCACAGGACTGGGTAATTTTAGCTCAACCCAAAATTGAATGTCATGCCTAAAAACACCCAATGGTCCGAATTGGAAAACCGCCTGAGACAGCTGGTATCGACTACTGAGCTGAAGGAGGAAGTCAAATGGGGAATGCCCGTTTTTACTTTGGATGGAAAAAATGTTTTGGGCTTTGCAGGCATGAAAAATCACTTCGCAGTTTGGTTTTACAACGGAGTATTTTTGACCGATCCTGAGGGGATTTTGATCAATGCCCAAGAAGGAAAAACCAAGGCTATGCGCCAATGGAGAATGCAGGGGCTAAAGGATCTGAAGGAGGAGAGTTTTTTGAAATTTGTACAGGAAGCCCTTGAAAATGAAAAGAATGGTCTGGTCTGGAAACCTGAAAAATCCGATTCCTTCAGCCTTCCTGAGCCATTGGAAGAAAAATTAAAATCAGATCCTCAGCTCAAAAAGGCATTTGAGAAATTCACGCCTTATAAGCAGAAAGAATTTGCAGAGTATA
The DNA here is from genome assembly GCA_033844545.1 of Cyclobacteriaceae bacterium. GTDB lineage: Bacteria > Bacteroidota > Bacteroidia > Cytophagales > Cyclobacteriaceae > Algoriphagus. The sequence goes on from JAJLJS010000281.1 coordinate 1,489, forward strand.
TCCAAGAAGCAAAAAGGGAAGCCACCAAAACCTCCAGATTGGAAAAGATCATTCCTATGATCTTGGGTGGAGTTGGGCTCAATGACTCCTACCGCTAAAATCGGGATAGTGGTCTATTTCATGAATCCAGGCTGATGTCCTGGATTTTTTTTAGGAATACCTAATCCTTTTTCATTGGAATCAGTACACTACAGGTGTACTCTCAAACCATTTTTCATTATGAAAACCTACCGGATCAATACTCTTGGAATCTTGACTTTTGCCAGATTTCAGGGAGTCATGGGCCTTTTGATCGGCTTTCTTCTTGGAGTCATCTATTCAGTTGGAGGATTTATCCTGGATACCCTGGCGACTTTTGGACTAGTTAATTCCCCCCAAACTCTCGGACTGGATTTAGGAACCATTCTTGCATTTGGAGCGATTATAGGCATGCCTATCCTCTTTTCAATTTTAGGATTCCTTTTGGGATTGGCAGAAGCCTATTTGTTTAATTGGGTAGCCCATTTGTTTGGGGGATTTAATCTAAAATTTCAGGTAAGAGAATAAGTGGTTTAGCATGAAAAATCCAGCTGAAATCGAACGATTGTTTGTGTATGGCTCTCTGGCACCCGGAGAACCGAACGAGAGATTTCTTAAACGGATTTCGGGCACTTGGCAGGAAGGAAATATTTTCGGCACTCTGATCAATTCCGAATGGAAATCTGCTGGAGGATATCCCGGGTTGAAATTGGACAACCCTTTGAATCTCGTGGTTGGAAAAGTGTTTTCTTCCTCACAACTAGGGGATCTTTGGGCCGAATTGGACGAATTCGAAGGCACAGAGCATTATGCCCGAGTGTTGGTTCCGATTTTCATCAAAGGAGAACCCCTTCCGGTCGAGGGCTTTGTTTATGTAGCCAAATAGACTTGGCTGTGGTTAATGTTCAGGTACTTTTTCTTTTTGATACCGGATCGCCAATTCTTTCAGTCTAATTCTCAATTCCTGTAATTTCTGGCTGAATTGTGGGTTACCGGCCAGGTTGTTTTTTTCCAAAGGATCCGCTTGGAGGTCGTACAATTCTTCCCGATTGGGATCATTGAGGTAGTGAAAGTATTTCCAATGATCGGAACGGATGGCCTCACTGGGAGCTATGATGGGTGTTTGCCAAAGGTGCTCCGTCAAAAATTCCTTCCTTTGTTCTAGCTCGTTCGAAAACAAACTCATTCCCTGCCAAGAATCTGGAACCTCGATTTCAGCGAGATCTAAAATCGTGGCCGGCACATCAATATTCAAAGCGAAGGATGGAATTCTTTTCCCACCTTTTTCCCTGGGATCAAAAACAATCAACGGCACTCGAAGGGAATTATCATACATCAGCCATTTTCCAGCCAATTGCCGTTCTCCAAGGAAATACCCGTTATCCCCCATTAGGATAATCACAGT
>JAJLJS010000282.1:0-8850 GCA_033844545.1 Cyclobacteriaceae bacterium
GCTAATCCAACCAAACCTAACGTACTGGCCAAGTTAATGATCGAACCTTTTTTCTGGTCTTTCATGTAAGGAGTCACTGCACGACAGGCATTCCAAGTACCCGTAACATTTATATCCATCACTTTGGAAAAATCCTCCGGACTCAACTCGTCAATAGCTCCACGAATATTAATCCCCGCAGAATTAATCAAAACATCAATGCTACCGAATGCATCCTTTGCCTTTTTGGCCATTGTATTCATCGCTTCCAGGTTTGCTACATCTGCCGAAAAAGTGATGGCCTTAACCCCATACTTCTCGGCAATTTCCCCAGCTGCCTCTTCTCCATCCTGAGCATTTCTACTCACCAACATCACATTTGCACCTGCCGAAGCCAATCCGGCAGCCATCGCCAATCCTAAGCCTTTGGTGCCTCCGGTGATGATTGCTGATTTACCTTGAAGTGAAAAAATCGATATTCCGGGAAGTTGAGAGAAATCTAATGCAGACATGAAATTTGAGGTTTTGGGTTGAGAAATATAAAATTAAGGTAACAGTTCTTTTTGAGAGTAATCCAGGCATTGCAGGACATGATATTCCTCCAAAGCAAGACGTTCTTCGGGAGACAAATCAGTGACTCCGGGGAGTTTCCCTTTATAGCCATGATCTCTAACCATGCGAAAAGTCCGGGCAAGGTTTTTACCGGAATAGTCTCCAAATGTCGTCCAATAAGAATCTTCCATACAGGGGATTTCCAATGGATCTCGGGTAATCATCTCGAGGCTAAATTTGATGGCTGGATTATGTTTTTGGCAAATGGAAACGGCTTCTTTCAAATCCACCACCCCTTTTCCCAATTCCACTTCAGAGAGTAGGAAACCCTTAGAATAAGGCTGCACTCCCATATCTTTTACATGGGTAGAAAAAGCCATTGGCGCCAAGGTCCGGATCACTTCCATCGGATCTTCCAGCAGGGAGACATTATTTCCAAAATCCAAAGTCACACCGACCCACTCACTACCAAGATTCCGAATCAGCATTGCCAATTCATCAGCGGTCCAATCTTTATGATTTTCTACCGCCAGTTTTACTTGGTGCTTCCGGACAATCGGTTCAGCTCGTTGAAGGCTTTGAATGGAATGGGCTTTGAAAGATTCCCAATCTTCCGAAGACTTGAAGTTTTCGTACCGCCTTCCATTCAGGCAAACGGTCCGAATCACCTCAGCACCGGCTTCTTTGGCCAGAATTATTTCTTTTTCAAATCTTGGGGCATCTTCCGGCGATTTTGGAAGACTGATACTACCTTCCAAATACATCCCCAAACGCTCCCTTTCCTCCCTCACTTTTCGCGGGAAATCATCCGCCCATCCTCCCACAGTGGTTTGAATTCCCCCAGCTCCAATCGAATGGCAATGCTTCATCAAGTCCAAGGCATTTTGAAATCCAGGAAATTTTGAGCTTTCAACCTTAGAGTTGTAACGCATTCCATAGGAATGGACGACCACACCCATGGAAACATTTCTGAGGTAATCCGGCAAAGCCAAAAAAGGAAAACTCATGGCCATAGCTGCTATACCGGACTTTTTGAGAAAATCTCGTCTCGATACTGAGAGAATTTCAGGTTGAAATGCTGGCTTCATGGCTGGAAATTTTGGGTTAAGGTTTAGAGGCTTGAGCGAGTTTCTCCATGTGCTCGTTCAGCTCTTGGGCGGACCAGGGATAGACTCTACCCTGATTCAAAACTCGGGTTCCACCGACGGTCCTGCCTGTCACAGCAGGAGCTTGATTTCCCCATTCATTTCTAATATAGGTCAAAATTGCTGCAATACTCCGGTCATCCATAGTAGAATGTGAAGGCATGACGGGAAGAATCTCGGGAGCATCGTATTTTTTACCCATGACTTCAATCGGTCCTTCAATCCCATGAAGTAAAATCAGGGAAAGCCTCACCTCATCTCCCAAAACCCATTCTGAACCTGCCAACGGCGGTCCCATCCGAGCAGCGCCTTTTCCGTTGTTTCCATGGCAACCGGCACAGGAGACTAGATATTTTTGTCTGCCTTCGGCAAACAGTTTCAACCCAGTCTCATCCAATTGTCCAGAAGCTGCCTTCATTTTTTCAGGCGAAAAGCCCGGCCAAGAAAACATTCTTTTCATCAACCTCAGCTTGACTTCATCTAATGGTAGATCTGTCCGCCGAAACAAAGCCGGTTCAGCGCTCAACTTATAAATTCCAAGGTCTGAACTATTCCCTGCCTGAATGGAAAATCCATTTAACACAGCGACTTCTTTCCAGCCAAATTCCGGCTGATCAATCAATGCTAAAAGCTCTTTCATTTCAGAAGCATCTGCGCGATTGACGATGGCAGCGGAAATCATTTCCAGAAAAATTTCCCGGTTCGGATTCTCAGCAACCCAGCCAGGATTGGAAAGCAGGTTCTTGAGAAAAGCAAATTCTTCTTTCTCCAGACTGCTCATCACCGCATCCCGGATCAAAGCTTCTCCTCCAAATTTGTCCAGAAGAGTAGAAAGAATCTCAAATCTTGAGCTAGAAGGCAATACATAAGCGCTTAAGGCCATCTGAAGCCCATAATTTTTGGAAACTTGATTTTTTTGGCTGAGCAGGATGGATTCGACTTCCTTCTGAATTCTTGGATCAATCAAAGCAAACGATTCCAACTGTCTCAAGGCCGTCTCTTTGAGCCATTCACTTTCGCTTTTCAAAACTTCCAGCAATACGTCTGGATTTTTCTGCTCCAAACCATCCAAAGTCCAAAGGGCGTGGAACTTTCCCAATTCGGAAGCCTTGCTGCGAACTAGCTTTTCCAAAACATCTACGGACTTTTGATCATTTTCTTCTACCAATAGCCTTTGGGCCATATCCCGATACCAACCCTCCTCATGGGACAAATAGTCAACCAGCTCCTGAGTACTTGCCTGGGAAAGCTTGGGCTTAGCCTTCCCAACAAATCCTTTCGGCACGATTCTCCAAATCCTTCCCATATGTCCCGGACTTTCCAAGCCCCGTTCCAGGGTTTTCTCTTTCAAATAGGGAGTCATGTAGGCTGTGTGCTGAACAATCCCCTGATACATGTCCACGATGTATAAGCCCCCATCCGGACCTACCGTCCCATGTACCGGACGAAACCGTTCATCCGTAGAGGCAAAAAATTCCTTCCCCGGATTGGGATCAAAAGCTTCCAGCAGCAATCCATTCTCCTTGACCACATTTCTTTTGACCAAATTCCCGGCATTTTCCATGACAAAGACATTTCCATAATATTCCTTGGGAAAAAGATGACTTCGGTAAATCGTCGGAGAGCACGCCGAAGTAAACTCCAATAACCTGCTGGCTGAATCCAAAGTCCCGGGAATATATCCCCGATTGACGGCAGGATTACTTCGAATCGGATAAACCCGGCGATCATTGGTCAACCCATGATCAATTCCCGTAGTCGGTTTGTGATTGGGATTACGGGAAAGGTAATTGGGTGGAACCAAATCTCCATGAAGCTGGGACCAGTTGTAATTGTAAATCAAGCGACCCTTATCATCTTGGGTAATTCCCCATTGGCCTCGAAATTCGGTCAAATCCCTAACCCACTCTCCATTGACATTCCGGTATCGCAGCTTCGATTTTGCACTGTAATACCAATTGTCCACATTTCTCACAAAGCCATTGTCTGCATGCTCCGGAAGTCCATTGGCTGAATAAGTAGAATCCACCAATACCTTGAGATCTGCTTGCCAGTCTCCGTCGGTATCTTCTGTCCACCAAAGGGCATTATTTTCCGCGATAAGAGCCCCCTTTTTATAAAGTCCTAAGGATCGAGGCATAATCAGGGAGTCCAGGTAAATGATTTTCCGGTCCATTTCCCCATCTCCATCGCTGTCTTCCAAAATCGCAACCGAACCAACAGGAAGCTTTTCCTCCGACCCCTCCATGTCATTCATATATCCCCTCATTTCCAGGACCCACAGACGACCATCCGCATCAAATTGGATGTGTACCGGAGCTTCCACCATGGGTTCAGCTGCGACCAGCTGCACTTCAAAGCCCTCTTCAAGTTGAAAAGTCTTCATCTCCTCTACTGGAGAGCGGGGAGGACTATCGGAAGTCTCAGGAAGGGGTTGGGGATCTTGACAGGAAAAAACAAAGCAGCATACCACAGCACAAATCCATAAACTTCTTTGCAGCATAATCAGGAGATTAGATTGGGTTTTAGGGAAAGGTGAAAGCCCTTTCCCGGTCGAATTCCCAATTTGCTTGGATTTCAAAAGAAATACAAGATTCTAATGCCCCGCTGGTGTAATCTTGGCCAATCTGAAAATACCTACCCTATTCAATAACATCCCTAACTTTGGCAAAAATACTGACCATGAGTTTTTCTGAGCTGGGCCTATCTCCCGAAATCCTTTCCGCAATTTCCCGGGCAAACTACAAGAATCCTTACCCAATCCAATCCCAAAGTATTCCTTCCCTCTTGAAAGGAAAGGACCTACTTGGACTCGCACCCACAGGATCCGGAAAAACCGCAGCCTTTGTCCTCCCGATTTTGAATAAGCTCCTTTCTAAAAAAGAAGCAGAAGGAAGAAATATTCCGGTTCTCATTCTTGTTCCGACCCGGGAGTTGGCGGTGCAAATTGCTGAGGTAGCCGAAAATTTCAGCCGCTTTTTGCCCAGAAAAATCAAGACCCTGGCGGTCTTCGGTGGAGTGTCTATCAATCCACAAATGATTAAATTAAATCGGACAGAAATCTTAATCGCAACCCCCGGCAGATTGCTGGATCTCTTGGGCAGAAATGCTTTGAGCTTGAGTCAAGTGCATACGCTTGTTTTGGATGAAGCCGACAAAGTCCTGAATATGGGCTTCAGAGAGGAAGTGGAGCAGATTTTGGCACAACTTCCCAAAAACCGTCAAAACCTGCTTTTCTCCGCCACCATGGATGATGAAGTAAAAGTACTCGTCCATAAACTTCTCCAGAATCCGGAAAATGTACAGGTAGAAGCAGAAAACTTTTCCCCAGATGAAATCATCCAAAAAGCTTACCGAGTTAGCCCGGAGACCAAAGGTCCGTTTCTTAGAAAGCTCATTCAATCCGGAGACTGGAAGCAAATTTTGATTTTCACGTCCTCCATCCGAGCGGCGGATAACCTGGTCGGGAAACTGGTGAAAAATGGAATTGAGGCCATTGCTTTTCATGGAGACAAGAGCCAAGGTGCTCGCACAGAAGCCTTGGCCCGATTTAAAACCGGAAAAACCAGGATTTTGGTTGCGACCGATTTAGCGGCTCGTGGGATTGATATCTTGCACCTTCCCCTGGTCATCAATTATGAATTGCCCCGGTCGCCCAAGGATTATATTCATCGGATTGGCCGTACTGGAAGGGCTGGAAGTACCGGAGAGGCGATTTCTTTGATTACTCCAGAAGAAATGCATCACTTCAAGGTGATTCAAAAGAAAATGGGAAAATGGGTCAAACTGACCCATGAAGAGGATTTTGGAAAAGAGGAGGTTGACCACCCCCAAGAAAATCCAAAATCATAAATATTCCCAAACACTTCGATAAGCTCCCTTTTCTTCAAAATACCTTAACAATGAATCGAAAAACGGATGCTGCGCCAAAGTGCTAGAATCACCTATGAGAATCAGTTTTCGCTTGGCCCGGGTCAAGGCGACATTCATTCTTCGCTCATCTGCAAGAAATCCGATTTCGCCTTTTTCATTGGAGCGGGTTAGGGAAATGAGCATTAAATCTCTTTCCTGACCCTGAAATCCGTCCACGGTATCGATGGTGATCCATTCCGAGAAGGCCTTGAGATTTGGGAATTCGTAGGTATCAGAAATCAGATTTTTCAGCATCCGCACCTGAGCTGAGTAAGGAGCAATCAGTCCGATAGTCCAATTATTATCTTTAAACCTGGCAAATCCGATTTTTTTCATCGTATCGTTTAGGAACTGACAGGCAAATCTTGCCTCCTCCGGATTATAAGTGCTGAGACTCTCTGCCTCCACTTGGTCGGTATATCCTGATCCTGCGGTATCGACCCATTCCAAGACGGGTTCATTTTCAGCCAGATAATGGACCTGAGTATTTTTCGCGGCTTGCAATTTCCCCTCATAAAACCATTCATTGGAAAAGCCCATGATCGCTTCCGGCATCCGGTATTGCACTTGTAGCATTTGGGCAGTAGATGGTTTTTTTTGAATGATTTTTTCAAAAAGAGTAACTGCGAGACCTGCTTTTGAAGCCTCGTAGGATTTGATGGTCGGAGGAAGTTGGCAATGGTCTCCGGCAAAAATCACCTTTTTGGCTTTGAGAATAGGAATCCAGGTAGCGGCTTCCAAGCCCTGGGCAGCCTCATCGATAAATACCACGTCAAATATCAACCCCTTTAAATGAAAAGAAGAAGCGCCAACCAAAGTACTGGCAAAAACCTGAGTTTTTTGGAAAATATCCGTTCGGATGTAATCTTCCAGATGCCCTGCTGCTTCTCGGATCCGGGAAACCTCCTGATACAGGAGTTTACGCTGAGCTCTTTCCTCTGGCCCAAAATTCCGCTTGTATTGCCTCGCAAGGCGTAAATACTCCTCGGTTTCCTTTCGAAGCTTTTTGAGATCTCTGTAGCTCGCATGAAAAGCAATCTTGGCATCCAAGGTCTGATTGAGAATCTTTTCCTCCACTCGGGCAGGATGACCTACTCGGAGGGTAGAAATACCCTGATCGATCAATTTTTCTACCAATAGATCCACCGCTGCATTGCTCGGGGCCGTCACGAGGATTTTCAGTCCTTGATTCGCCGCATGAGCAATGGCAGCAATCAGTGTGGTCGTTTTTCCCGTGCCGGGAGGACCATGAACAATGGCAAAATCCTCCGCTTCTAGAATTTTTTGACAAGCTAGATTTTGGGAAAAATTCAAGCCCGGATCTTCTGCAAAATTCACCGGCTTAAACTTAGGAGCCTTATCACCCAAGGCAATATCCCGAAGCTCCTGCAGACGAGGATTATCCGGAGAAATGACTTTCCGAAGGGCAAAATCCATTTCCCGATAGCTCGCTTCATCAAAAAGCAAATCCACGCCAAGCTTGGAACTGTGCATCCATTCCGGAATTTCATCTTCTTGAAGCGTCACCACCATGGAATCCTTCCGGACTTGATTGATTACCGCATTTACCCGAAAATCATTCCCCTGATCGCCTTCTTGAGTAGAAAAAAACGACACTGATTTTCCGGAGGAAAAGGAAGAGGTCTGATTGGAATCCAGACGCTCAATCTCCACCAAAAGTCTTTCCCCCATTCCGATCCTGGAGCTTTTTAACTGGACCGGATGCCAGGTGATTCCTTCTTTTTTCTTTTCTGCCAATGAGGTATGCAAAAACTTTTTCCGGTATTGAGCCAAGTCTTCCTGCCATTCCATTTTCAACAATTTCAGACCTTGCTTCAATTCTTCGAGGTATTTCGACATCAAGTGGTATTTTAGGGTGCAAACTAAACAAAAGTCAGAGGGTTTTCCTTTTCTTTATACCCCATGAATTTTCTAGCACATGCCTATTTGTCCTTTGGTCAGGAAGAAGTACTGATTGGAAATTTTGCCGCGGACTTCATCAAAGGAAAAGAGATTTTTAAGTATGAAGGAAATATTCTGATTGGCATACTTTTGCACCGGGAAATCGATTCCTATACTGATTCCCACCCTTTGGTAAGGGCAGGCCAAACTTATTTGCGCCCGAGATTCAGACATTATTCCAGTGTGATTACGGATATTTTTTTCGACTATTTTCTAGCCAAAAACTGGGAGAAGTTTTCCTCGATACCTATGGAAACTTTTGTAAGTCAAACCTATACTTCGGTGGAAAATCATTTGAAAATCCTGCCTGAACGATTCCAAGAGATGTTTTTTTGGATGAAAAGTCAAAACTGGTTGCTTCATTACCGGGAGCTGGAAGGAATCCAACGGACCCTCAACGGCCTATCCCGAAGAGCTAGTTTTGAGTCCAAAATGAATGAAGCTCCCGAAATTTTGCTGGAAAAAGAACAGGAATTTGAATTGATATTTTTCGCATTCTTCGAGGATTTAAGGACTTTTGCTACCGCAAAACTCAAAGAATTAGAACACGCTCATGGTCGTCATTAAGCCCAAAATATCCACTTATGTTTCACTCAGCCTGGTTCTCTTGGTTTTAATTGCCGGACTGGTTCTCTTACTCAGGGATTTTTCGTACAAAGGAACCTTCCCATTGTGGTTTTATTTAGTGGCTTGTACCATCGTGACTTTAGTCTTATTGATGTTATTGGTCAAGATGATGGCCGGATGGAGGTTCATCACCGCAGGAAAAGACCATATTTTAATCCGTCTGCCACTAAGGGGAATGACCAAAGCCTATCCTGTTTCAGAAATTATGCTTTGGGAAGAGGAGACAATTACGGCCAACAAGCGGGAATTTAAGCAGGTAACCGTAGCATTTCAAGATCATCAGTCCATTTCGGTCTCCAATCACGAGCACGAAGCTTATGGAGAGCTGGTTAATTACCTGAAAAAGAAAGCACCCAAACAAATGGTCAAAAACAAAAAAGCCTGATGGCTCAGGCTTTTGAATGATTAAGAGGTTCTGAAGTTACGGTCGTAAAGCTCAACACTTTCCCGAATGATTCTCATGGCATCTTCTTTGCCCAGAAAATCCTCCACTTTAACTTCCTTATTTTCGAGCTTTTTGTAGTCTTCAAAAAATCGGTGCACTTCTTTCATCAAGTGAGGAGGAAGCTCATCGATATCATTGATGTAATTGACAGATTGATCCCCGGCAGCCACTGCAATGATTTTATCATCCGCCTCGCCTCCATCAATCATTCGCATCACACCGATCACC
>JAJLJS010000283.1:0-9381 GCA_033844545.1 Cyclobacteriaceae bacterium
GCCCAGGAACAATACGAGGCCTATCTTTTGGCCAACGGTCCGGTCCAACAAATCCTGATTGAGGAAGGAGATACCGTGAGTATTGGAACTCCGATTTTACAGGTCTTCAATGAGGCCGAAAAGCTGAGAAGAGAAAACGCCCAACTAGCCCAATCTTTTGCAGATCAACAAGCCAATCAATCCAAGCTAAGAGACCTGGAATTATCCATTCAATTGGCCAAGAGCAAACTCCAAAATGATTCGCTTTTATTCGAAAGAACCAAAAACCTCTGGAAACAAGGGATAGGAACTGCAGTGGAGCTAGAGCAACGGGAGCTGAATTACCAAAACTCCAAAACGGCATATGAGTCCCAACTCCTCCGATACCAAGACCTGAAAAGAGAAATTGAGTTCAATGCCAAAAGTGCCGGAAAAAACCTGAGAATTTCAGAAGTCATGGAAAGTGAATATATCCTGAGAAGCAAGGTTGACGGTGTGGTTTTTTCCATTTTAAAAGAGGAAGGAGAAATGGTCAATCCCCAAACTCCCCTCGCTATCATCGGCAAGGCAGGAGATTTTTTGATGGAGTTGCAGGTGGATGAGTATGACATCTCCAAAGTGAAAGAAGGCCAAAAAATCATGATCACAATGGACAGCTACAAAGAAGAAGTCTTTGAAGGGAAAGTCCACAAAATCTTTCCCATCATGGATGCCAAAACCAAAACCTTCAAAGTGGAAGCTGTCTTTACCAAAGCCCCACCCAGACTTTTTCCTAATCTTACACTGGAAGCCAATATTCTCACCCAAGTCAGGGAAAATACCTTGGTAATTCCCAGAAATTACCTTTGGAATGACTCCCGGGTGATTACCGCAGAGGAGGATACCCTTCCGGTCAAAGTAGGAATCCGAAACTTCCAGTTTGCTGAAATTCTGGAAGGGGTCAGCGAATCCACCCAACTAATCAAGCCCGGACAATGAAGTGGTCACTGATTTTGGAAATCGCAAAAGCCCTGATGCTCGCCCGAAGGAAACAGACCTTGATCGCGGCGGTTGGGGTAATGTTCAGCATCACCATGTTTGTGGCTTTGTTGGGATTTATGAATGGCCTCAACAGCATGCTGGACGGATTGGTCTTGAACCGGACTCCGCATATCCGTTTTTATAACGAAATCAAACCCAACCCAAAGCAACCCATTGACCAGAGTTCAGAGTTCCAAAACTCCCTGAACATCATCCGCTCCATCAAGCCCAGTACCAGTCGACTTGCGATCCACAATAGCACCTCGATCATTGACAAATTAGAATCAGACCCAAGAGTGTTGGGAGTAAGTCCTAAGATCTCCGCTCAGGTTTTTTTCAACGTCGGGACCATTGATTTGACCGGAATTATCAATGGCATAGAAGTGGAAAAAGAAGCGCACCTATTCGCATTTACGGATTATGTCACCTCCGGTAACTATGAAGACCTGAACCAAATCAACACCATTATCCTCGGGAAAGGCGCCGCCGACCGAATGATGGCGGATATAGGGGATGTGATTCAAGCGACTACGGCTCAGGGCAACCGGATTCAGCTGAAAGTGGTGGGGTACTACCAAAGCGGCCTGGGAGATTTTGACAATGTGAATAGCTACGCTTCCCTGTCTACAGTCCAAAAAATGCTGGGAGAACCTCCCTCCTACATCACTGACATTCAGGTCAAGCTTCATGACTTTACCCTAGCACCTCCGATGGCCAGAGAATTGAGCGGGATATTTCAAATCGATGCCGATGACATTCAAACGGTCAATGCCCAATTTGAAACCGGAACCCAAATCCGAACCTTGATCAGTTACGCTGTCGGGATTACCCTGTTGGTGGTTTCGGGATTTGGTATTTACAATATCCTGAACATGATGATCTATGAAAAGCTCGACACCATAGCCATCCTAAAAGCCACGGGATTCAATAGCCAGGATGTCAATCGAATTTTTATCTCCATTGCCTTGGCCATTGGACTGGTTGGGGGAACGCTGGGATTGATTTTTGGGTTTCTGGCTGGCCTGGGGATAGATCAGGTTCCGTTTGAAACCGAAGCCCTTCCTACGATCAAAACCTTCCCGGTGGATTACAATCCAAAGTACTATATCATCGGAGGTACTTTCAGTTTGATTACCACTTACTTTGCGGGATTTTTTCCTGCAAGAAAAGCTTCCGGAATCGATCCTGTAGAAATCATTCGAGGAAAATAAATGCTTTATGCCCGTACTGGAAGCAAAAAATATTGACAAGTTTTTTTACAACCCTACCGAAACTCAGGTCTTAAAAAAAGTAAGTTTCAAGGTGGATAGAGGGGAATTTGTTTCCGTAGTAGGAAAATCAGGCTGCGGAAAATCAACCCTTTTGTATATCCTGTCCACCATGGATACAGATTATAAGGGCGAGCTTTTCATGGATGAGGAACTTATCACCGGAAAACCTCACAACTACCTCTCTCATCTCAGAAACAAGAAAATCGGCTTCGTTTTTCAGTTTCACTACCTGCTCAATGAATTTTCGGTTTTGGAAAATGTGATGATTCCGGGATTGAAATTGGGAGAATATTCCCGGGAACAATTGGAGCATAGAGCTATGGAAAAGCTAAGGATCTTTGACATGCAAGACCATGCGCTAAAAAAAGCCAATCAGCTTTCCGGAGGTCAAAAGCAAAGAGTCGCCATCGCCAGAGCTTTGATCAATGATCCGCTTTTGATCATGGGTGACGAGCCCACGGGAAATCTCGACAAAAAAAATTCCGATATCGTATTCAATAAATTCAAAGAGTTAGCTCAGGAATTCAAGCAGACCATGCTGATAGTCACACACGATCAGGAATTTGCAGAGGGCACCGATCGAATAATTGAAATGGAAGATGGAAGGGTAATAAAGCAGTAACAAGTGGGCAGTAAGCAGCTCGCTCGGAAGAGGAATTATTTTTCAGATTCTCTGACCCCCATAAAACCCAAGACATCCTTATACCCCTTGCTCCAAGTCCAGAAGTATTGGGTAATCATGGGAATATGCTTTTTATTTTCATAGAATGAGTAGTCTAAGTTAGTTCCCTTTTCATCCGCTGCTTTTCTAAATCTATCTACTGTTAGCCTGATTCCTGGATAGGTTTTTTCACCTTCCAAAATCAACAAAGGAATTTCATTCCCGGTCAGATAATAGATCGGAGAATAATCCTTCCAAACAGCTGGATTATCGGTAAACGCATCGTAATTGTCTTCGGCGTTGTATTTTTCCTTTCGCTCAGTGAGAAACCAATACCAATCCAAACCCGCCGGATCATTGAGAATAGCCCCTTTCAAAGGATTCGAAAAACCCAATTCCTCATAAGGTTCTTTTTTGATAGTTGCCAAGGCAGCGAGGTGCCCACCTGCCGAATGTCCGGAGATATAAATCTTATTCGGATCACCTCCATAGTTCTTGATGTTCTCATACACCCATTTGACGGCCATCACGGAAGCCCTTTCCATGGCTGGGATTTTATATTCCGGAGCCAAAGGATAATCGATAATCACCGTAACCACTTCTCTCCTGGCGAATCGGGTTCCCATAAAATCATAAATTTCCTTTCGCCCCTTATTCCAACTTCCCCCATGAATAAAAATCAGCACAGGAAGGTCCTTCGCCTTTTTGGGAGCAAAGACATTCAGCTGCTTTTCAGGAAGGCCATTCTCAGAACTGATATAGGAAATGTTTTTGGATCGGTGGATGGATTGGAACGCACAGCCGCTCAAAAGCATTGCGCAAATCAGGATTGAGAACAGGGATTTCATCGATGATATTTGGTATAAAAAGCCTAAAGGGTGGGGTTTTGTTTGGAATAGAAAAAATAGGTCCTTGAACTTCTTAAATATAGCACTACTTCCCCTTGTATTTATTTAGGATTGAAGGGCAATGGCAAACTAATCACAGCTTTCAGGATTTAAACTAGCTTACAGATTACACAGATTTGCACAGATTATTGAAAGGACTACAAGCTTCTCACTGCCAACTGAACACTGCGGACTTCCTACTGAACAGCCGGCTCTTGCTGACTCAGCCACTCACTAAATCCCTCAGACTTCCCGAAAGCAGGTTATCTCCCTGCGCCAATAGGTCAGGCGTACCCACCTCCACCAGTTTACCCTGATCCAAAATCATCACTTCATCTGCAAGCAGGGCAGGTCGGATGCGGTGAGTGACTACCAAAACAGGAATCTCTTTCTTTACCTTCAGGATCAAGTCAAGCATTTTCTGCTCGGTCATCCGATCCATGGCTCCGGTGAATTCGTCCAGCAGAAGTACCTTAGGACGTTTGATCAAAGCCCTGGCAATGCCTACCAGCTGCTTTTGGCCTCCCGATAGATTCACTCCTTCTTCTCCCAATTGAGTAAAATAGCCCTGTGGCATTCGCTCAAAAAACTCATGCAAGCCCAACTCCTGACATCGTCGTACCACCTGTTCAAAACCAGTCGGATTGGGATCCAAGCTGAGGTTATACCCCAGACTCCCGTTGAAAATCTTGATCTCCTGAGGCACGTATCCTACTCGTTCTCGCCAGCCATTTTTTGAAATATCTTGCAGTGACCTATCCCCATTGATCAGGACAGATCCTGATTCTGGGGGATAAAAGCCCATCAAAACCTGCAACAGCGTACTCTTTCCACCTCCGGACTCGCCCAAAAGCACGCTCAACTTGCCTTTCTTCAGTTCAAAACTCAGCCCGTCAAAGAGTAGTTTCCTACCGGGAAATCGGAATCTCAAATTCTCCACTTGAATCCGGGTTACCGTCTCAGGAATCTCTGCCCCCTCTTCTACCTGCTCCTTTTTTAGCTGTACAAATTCATAAAGTCTATCCCCTGCTATCTTTGCCTCTTGTATTTGAAGATTGGCAAGTGCCAGTTTGTTCACTGCCGGAACCAGCATTCCCAGCATCCCGCTGATCGCCACCAAGACTCCCAACTCTAGTTGATTTTGTGCCACTAGATAGCAGCAAATGCCCAAAACAGAAACCAAAAATACCACACCCGCCAGTTGGGACACCAAGCCTAAGCGATTGCTGACTTGTCCTAAGGCAAAAGCGTCATCCTGAAATCGATGGTAAGATCTTTGATTGACTTTCAAAAACAACCCCTCTTTGGATTCTCCTTTGACAGCTCCAATCCCGGTGAGAGTATCTATAAAACCCGATTCCGATCCCGAATAGCTTATCATTACTGCTTTCTGACCCTTTTGGATCGGACTGTGGTATCGGTAAACCAGAAGAAAATAAACGGGGAGAAAAACAGCAACCCAACATCCAATCTCCCAAGAGTACAGGAAAATCGAAACCGTGCACACGATGACCACAAAGGAGTCCACCATCAGTTCGGTAGTCAAGACCGATACCGCCCGCTGAATTCGGCGGGAATCATTCATCCGGGAGGTGATATCCCCGACTTTTCTGGAATCAAAAAACACCTTGGGTAATCCCAGCAACTGCTCAAAAAATCCGCTGATCAGGCGTAGGTTCAGCTCTTTGCTCTGTTGTACCAAAATGGCAGCACGTAGGTAGCTGAGCACCGATCTACCGATCAAGAGGACGAAAAGCAGTACCAGACCCAGACTCAGCTTTTGCCAGGCTTGATTAGGAAGAAATTCATCGATCAGCTTTTGGGAAAATACAGCCACCGCCAGCCCCAGGATCGTGGTGACCAAACCCAGAAAACCCGAAATCAACAAAATCGGTAAGTCAGGACGGATCAGATCGAGGATCCATTCCCTCTTTTTCTGACGGCTACTTTCCGAAGTCTCAAATTCGGAACCAGGACGGATCAAAACCAGCGTCCTGCTTTGCCAGATCTCCAAAAGCTCCTCCTCCGTGAGCCAGCGAGCTCCCAAAGCCGGATCCATCAGCTGATACTGTTCTCCTTTTTTGCCATAGCATACCACAAAGTGGCTTAACTTCTGATCGATCACCACATGAAGAATGACAGGAAACTCCAGCTCATCCAAATAACTCATTTGCTTTACTCGAAAAGCATCACCTTCCATACCCAGCTGCCGGGCTGCTTCAACCAAACCCAATACCGTCGTGCCCTGAATGGCTGTGCCGCTCAAGTGACGCAGGTACTCTATCGAACGCTCGCCTCCAAAATACCGAATCACCGAAGCCAAACAGGCCACTCCACAGTCAGAACTCGCCTGCTGCAAGATCACAGGAATTTTAGCGGGCGCGATCATGGGCTTTTTGGATGGAAAGGGTCAAGTCTGACATCGATACCGCCCCCAAGGTATAATCCACCAAATGCCCCTCTCCGTCATAGACAAACGTAGCGGGCACTCCGGTCAATCGAAAGGCATTGGCTAGACCGTAAAGCGTATCAGAAAAAAATGATGGCTACTTAAGCTATCCAGTCTGGATTCTACTGCAAAATTTCTTACTTCCTCCATAGGCTCAGAGGAAACCCATAAAAATCGGGTCAGTGTGTCCGCTCTAAAAGTACTTTCTATTAACTCAGCCTCAGACTGACAGATTGAGCAGGTAGAATTGAAGTAGATTAGCACCGAAAGATTATCAAGAGCTTGCAATTTTAGATCGACGAATTCCCCATTCAATGAAACCACTTGAATGGAGGGAATAATAGTATAGGCTAATTCCAATTCCTGCTTGGTGGTATATCGGGAGTAGCCAATCCAAGCACCTATCATCAGCAAGCCAATCAGTAGAAAAGGAAAAAGAAATCTTATCTGCATAGCCCTAACTGTTTCCCAAGGAAATAAACATGACAAATACTACCCAGCAAAAAAGAAAGCTTACATTGTATCCCAATACTATTTTAAGCATAGAGTCTAAGGAGCTCTTCAAATACTTAGCTAAGAGGAATGCAAGGAGTATCCAATAAACGACTTCAAAAACATTCAATACCTTAAATGGATAAAACAACCACTCTTGAAGTGACTCGGCATCAAATAAACTAAATAAGGACAGTGGGGCAAACAAACGAACTACCTCCATCGATACCGGATGATAGGAAAACCATATAATTTTGATGAGCAAGGGAATGAAGAAAATAAACTCAGAAATAAGAACTATTTCAAAGACTTTTTTATAGCTAATCTCATATTTTCCTAAATACAAGCCTAGATATAGAAGCATGGCCGGAATTTGAATGGTAATTAATTGAATCAGTAATTTGATAGGATAAGTTATCCATAGCCATTCTTTACGAAAATCAAGCAACTCATAAACTCGGGATTCGGAAAACTTATCAGAATAAAATTCATAAAGAACCAAATCATTCAAAACAACATAATCAATTAAGAAATAGAAAAGAACATAAAAAATAAAGTATATGATAAGAAGTACCTTCATTACTTGCTAAAGAAAACATTTAAGAGGTAGCGTCCCGATAAGTGTGTAAGTGGTAGGAAAAGTTATTCTGGAATTTTTCGGCCCTTTTCAAGGCCTAGATAAATTACGGAAATAACTTTTTCGGGGTACCTTCACACACTTAAAGCTATGAAAAAAGAAGATGCATTCAGCGAGGAATTCCTCAAGCAGTTCAAAAATGGAGAAGAGCTCTATGCTTTTCTTGGCCAACTCCAAAAACGGGGCGTAGAAGCCATTCTCGAAGGAGAGATGGATAATCATCTGGGCTACGAAAAACATGGGGAATCTACAGGGGATAATACCCGCAATGGCCACAGCAGGAAGAAACTTCGAAACCAGTACGGTGAAACTGAAATCCAAGTGCCCAGAGACCGTAAAAGCTCTTTTGAGCCGATGCTTGTTCCCAAGCGGAAGAACATTGCCGACGGAGTGGAAACCATCATCATCTCCCTGTACGCCAAAGGGATGAGCGTCAGCGACATCGAAGAGCAGATCAAAGATCTTTACAACTTTGAGATCTCCACCTCAGCCATCTCAAGGATTACTGAACGGGTAGCTCAGGATGTGACCATCTGGCAAAATAGACCACTGGAATCGGTTTACTGCATCGTTTGGATGGACGGAATTGTGTTCAAAGTCAGGGAAAACTCCAAAGTCATCGACAAGACCATCTATCTAGCCGTCGGCCTGCGAACCGACGGAAAGAAAGAAGTCTTGGGGCTCTGGCTGGGCAAAAACGAATCTGCCTCCTTCTGGCTGAGCGTATTGACTGACCTGAAAGCCAGAGGAGTCGAGGACATTCTGGTCACCGCTACCGACAACCTCAAAGGCTTCACTGAGGCTATCCGGAGTGTATTCCCGCTGTCCACCAAACAGATCTGTATCGTTCATCAGATCCGCAATGCCTGCCGTTTCGTGGTCTGGAAAGACCGGAAAGCGTTTACTGCCGACATGAAAGAAATCTACACCGCTGCCAACCGGGATGTGGCACAGCTCGCCCTGGATCAGCTGGAAGCCAAATGGGGACAGAAATACGGCTATGCGATCAAAAGCTGGAGAGACAACTGGGAAGAACTGACTGCCTTTCTGGACTTCCCGCTGGAAATCAGAAAAATTATATACACAACCAACATCATCGAAAACCTAAATGGAAAAATCAGAAAATACACCAAAAACAAGCTTTCCTACCCAACCGATGAAGCAGTCCTCAAATCGGTATTCTTGGCAGTCATGGAAGCCACAAAAAAATGGACCATGCCCATCCGGGACTGGGGCATGATCCTAAACCAATTTATGATTATGTTTGAAAACCGTCTAAAACTCTAACTAACCCCAAAATCTATTTACACACTTTTCGGGATAGTGTCATTTAAGACCTTAATCCACTCTTTCAAAAGTCATTTCGGTCGGGCCAAGTTCTCCACCTTTCCTTACAAACCTTAATTTCAGATTCGAATCATTTACAGAAGATACAAAGAACTTTAGAGGGTTTACTTTTCCAGATTCAAAAACAATCAGAGTATCTGATTTTAAGAGAAATTTTCCTTTCTTTTCCGAGACAGAGAAGTCAGGACCTGCATTCGTGAAAAAAATAGAGTCCTTCTGAAATGAATAAAAGGTATTATTCAAAACGAATTCCATACCTTGAATAGCATCTAACTTCTTTTCCTCCGACAATTTATTAAATGCATCGCTACCGACCATAGTCGTAAAACCAGTAAAATCAATCAACTTCCACCTTCCTTCTAAATTACTATTATAAAACAAGGAGGTTACTAGGAGTAAGACAAATATAAAGTTCATCGTTAAGATTTTAGATTAAAAAGCTAGGCTACATAAGAATGCAGGCTAGCAACTCAATTAGGCTTGAGGACAATTTGCTACCCAAGTATCATAAAGTAAAAGCCAAAGCTCATCTGATCCTTGAAAACCTCCTCCAAAAAGCAGCAGTTCAGCATCCTCACAATACCCTGATCCCACCAGATTTTCCATCTGGTCATTTGTTAATTTTTCCATAGTTGTTA
>JAJLJS010000284.1:0-5797 GCA_033844545.1 Cyclobacteriaceae bacterium
TATTACTCCTCCGCTGGATACTTTGGTAAGGATAGCTGAATATTTCAGTATCTCTTTGGATATTCTGATTAAGGAAAACTTAGGAAGCTATACTGAATATAAGCTTCGTGAACTCTTAGAGACAGATCAATTTTTGAGGGGTCGAAAGCTTCGGATCTTGGCGACTACCGTGGATGAACAGGGAAGGGAGCTCATTGAAGTGGTATCACAACGAGCAAAAGCCAGTTATTTAGCCGGATTTTCTGATCCAGAGTTTATTTCTGAATTGCCCAGGTTTTCCTTGCCTTTCCTTCCTATGGATAAAAAGCACCGGGTTTTTCAAGTGGACGGAGATTCCATGCTGCCTATTCCGGATGGAGCTTGGATAGTCTGTGAGTATGTAGAGGACTGGACTGCAATCAAAGATGGAGAACGCTATGTCATCGTCACCGAGCAAGACGGGGTGACTTTTAAAATTGCTTACAATAAAATCAAGGCCGAGCAGAAACTGCTGCTTTGTTCGGCTAATCCCATCTATCCTCCTTTCGAAGTTGAAGCAAGTCAGATTCGGGAAGTTTGGAAATATCGTTTGGCCATGAGTTGAGTAATTTTTAATCTTCCCAAAAAATGATCAATTGTCAAATCACTGCCTAAATCCATTAATCTCCCACAGATTCTCACGGATTAAATTTCCAGCAGATTAGTGCAGAAAAAATCGCAGAAACCCGGGGATTTCTTTGAAAAAAGGATGCTCCCTGCCTACAGGTCAGACTGGTGCTCAGCCTGAAAAGCTGAAAACTGCCTACTGAGACTGATGACTGTCACACTGCCTACTTCTGCTCCTCCAGCTCCACAATCACCTCGATCTCTACAGCGATGTTATTCGGTAGAGCTGCAACTCCGACTGCTGACCGGGCATGTTTTCCTTTTTCACCGAAGACTTCTACCATCAAGTCAGAAAAGCCATTGATGACTTTGGGATGTCCGGTAAAATCCGGAGCGGAATTTACCATGCCGAGCACTTTGACGAATTGCTTGATCCGGCTAAGATCTCCCGTTGCCGCCTTAAGCACCGCAATAATTTCCAGTCCCGTTAGTCTGGCCGCTTCATATCCTTGCTCAGGAGTCAGGTCTACGCCCACTTTTCCAAACATATCCGGTCCGTTTCCTGCCAGAAAAAGCAAGTTTCCAACTTGTTTCCACTTGACGTAATTCGCCATAGGCTGGCTGACTTCCGGAAGTTCCAGGCCCAATTGCTTGAGTTTTTCTTCGGGAGTTTGGGCTTGAGCTATGGAAATGCTGAAAAAACAAAAAACCAGAAGTGCAGGATAGTAGATTTTTTTCATTTCGATCGAGTTTATATTCCTAAGCTAAGGCATTCTCAGTATTTTTCCCGAAAAAAATTCCCCCCACCATGTCCAGTGTCGAGTTAGTTCCATACCGCCCGGAATTGAAGTCTCATTTTGAATCGATCAACAAAGAATGGGTGAGCCAATATTTTACTCTGGAGCCCTTCGATTTGGCACAGCTGGAAAATCCTGAAGACTCCATACTAGCGCAGGGAGGTGAGATCATTTTCGCGCAAGTCGAGGGTGAAATTGTGGGAACAGTCGGTCTTTTGCCTCATGGAGAAAACTCCTGTGAAATGATCAAAATGGGAGTAAAACCATCGGCCCAAGGAAAGGGCGTCGGTATTTTTTTGGGGAAGTCCATTATCGAAAAAGCGAAAGAAAGAGGTTTTTCCAGCATGGAACTGTATTCCAGTACCAAGCTGGAATCAGCCTTAAGGCTGTACCAAAAATTGGGATTTAAGCGAGTAGAGGTGGGGTGTAACCCCTATGGACGCTGTGATGTCAAGATGGTGTTGGATTGGTAACCGTCTGAAAACCTAATATTTGTCATTTTTTCAGATGATTTTGCACACCTGAATTTTTGGGGAAATTGAGCAATTTGGGGTGAACCAAAACCCGAAATGCCATGAAGATTATTGTCGTTCCTTTTGATTTTTCTTCCTACTCATTGGAAGCCTTGAAGACCGCTCAGCGGATCAGTGCCAAGACAGGGGCCAAGATTTTGTGCGTATCGGTGATCCCTTCTGAGATCGACTGGGATTTGTTGCCTGAGGATGCAAAGCAAAAACATCCCCAACTCCTTGAGGAACGAGAAGAAGCCATCAGAATACTTCCCAATTACATCCGGTCCGTAGCGCCTGCCAAAGCTCCCATTGAGTCGGTGGTCAAAATTGGGGTTCCTTTTGAACAGATAGTTCGAGTGGCAGATCAGAATAAGGCGGATTTGATTGTCATCGGGGCCTATGGGAAAGGTTATGAGGAAGGAAAATTCATCGGCTCCAATCTTCAGAAGGTGCTGAGGAAAGCCCAATGTCCTGTTTTGGCTGTGAAAAAAGAACTGGATGGAAATGCCTTCCGGAAGATTGCTTTCGCCACAGTTTTTGATCAGGCAGGAAAGCAGGCATTTGAAAAAATCCTGCCCCTGGCCAAAGCGTTTAAATCATCCATCCATTTGCTTTTTGTCAATACTCCTGAGCAATTTACCATTTCCACGGTGTCTGACGAGAAAATGGCCAATTTTGCCAAAGGATATGAGCAATTCGTGATTCACAGGCATATCTACAATCATAAAGAGGCCGATCATGGAATTTTGGAATTTTGTGAAGGGAAAGGAATAAACTTGGTATGCTTGGTAGCAAGACCAAAGCTTACGAGTTCGGCCTACCTGATCGGAACTACCGAAACCTTGATTTTCAAATCGGATTTTGGTGTCCTGAGCATTCACGCGGAGTGATTTGCTGAAAGCAAAACCAAAAAGCCATCGATATTTTTCGATGGCTTTTTGGTTTACCAGAATCGGAATCTTTTCTCGTAAATGCGGTCCCTGAAGATCCAGTTGTCAAAAATATCTCTGGAAAGGTAGATTTCCACCCCCACGCTGAAGGTCAAATAGCCATCATAACGATGCGTAAGTCCGGATCCTCTTCGGATTCTTCCTTGGTTATTCAAGATTTTTTGAACATCAGGCTCTCCGTTATCCAGGTAAAAATTCGGATTTCGGATCGCCAATCGCAGACGGTCAGGATTGGTGCCATTCACATAATCTTCCACCAGATCCAGGTAAAACTCGCTGACATTGTATGCGGAAATATCATCCATGTAGTCCGTCAGCGTATATCTGTAATTGCCTTCAAACTTAAAATCCATGTAGACATTCAGCTTGTATTTAAAGCCCAATCCCATCGGAAATACAATGATGTATTTTTCATAGGGATTGTTTTCCAACTGATAGGGTCTCAGGTCCACCCAGGAGTTATCGTCATTTTTATCCAAGCGGGCTTGGGGATTGTTGGTGGACATGCCCACCCCAAAGAAGATGTAGGGGTTCCACAGATGCCGGGTGATATTATTCAGCTTGACAGGATGCCAGTAGTATTCCACGATCCCGGCGATTTCCATATTTCTGGCTCTGAAATGGAGGTCCCTCGGGGTCCGGTAGGCTCTTGGATCAGATGGGGGATCTTGCCCGGACATTTGGTAATAGGTGAATTCTCCCCTGGCCTTGAGATGGGTACCGAAGATATAATTGAAGGAAAAATTGGCATTGAAGTCAGGCTGAATCCCCTCGTTGTATTTCCAAAACGAATAGAGTTCTCCAAAATACTGTGTTGGGCCGATCCCTGCAGAAATAGACCAAGGCTCCTCAAATCTATAGCGATAAAAACTCTGGGCATGGAGCTCCACACCACAAACAATAAAAAGTATGAGGAGTAATCTTTTCATTCTCAAACCAGTATCCTTCACCAGCACATCTAAAACTACGCGAAATTTACCTAATTTTTCAATTTTTCAAATCCCGATTTTAGG
The DNA here is from genome assembly GCA_033844545.1 of Cyclobacteriaceae bacterium. Taxonomy (GTDB): domain Bacteria; phylum Bacteroidota; class Bacteroidia; order Cytophagales; family Cyclobacteriaceae; genus Algoriphagus. The sequence goes on from JAJLJS010000284.1 coordinate 3,858, forward strand.
TGTAAATCCCGCTGAGGGAAAGGTATTTCGACTTTTTCTTCACCGAATCTTCTGAAAATCTCATAATAAAGCTGGCTCTTCAGCACCTTGGGCTTGTTGACAAATTCCGTCGACCAGACCCGAAGATTGAAATTGATGCTATTGTCTCCATAGCCTTCGAAAAGTACATCCGGCTCAGGGAATTTCAGAACACCCGGATTGCCTTCTGATACTTCCAGCAGGATTCTTTTCACTTTTTGAGGGTCTTCTTTGTAAGATACTCCAACCGGAAAATTGAATCTCACCCGATGTTCATTATGCGACCAATTGATGACCTGACTGTCTATAAATTGGCTGTTGGGAACGATAATGCTGATATTATCATTGGTGAGGATGGTGGTCGATCTGCCGGAAATTTTGATCACGTCGCCGGTCACATCCCCGACCTCGATTCGATCTCCGATTTTGATGGGCTGTTCCAGTAGGATGATTAATCCTGAAATGAAGTTGTTGGTGATGTTTTGCAAGCCAAAACCAATCCCGACACCAATTGCCCCGGCAAGGACCCCAAAGGCACTTAAGTCAATGCCGTTGGTCTGCAGGATGGAAAATATCCCGCCAAGAATTATGATGTATTTGACAATGGTCCCAATGGATTCCCGAGTGCCAATTTCCACCTGTCGCTTCATCAGGATCTTTTTCACGAGCAGTTTCCGGATCCATTCGGATACGATAAACAGCAAGGTGAATGAAATAGCCAAGGTTAAAATGAGCCCAATGGTTAATTTGGACTCCCCGAGTGTAAATAGATTTTGGTTTAAAATATTTTCAAACCAAGCCCAGAAATCGTTTTGTTCCTTCATGTGTTGATCTCGAGAATAAGTTGAACTTGCTGATTCAACCCAAGAATATATTCAAAAATGTAGGATCAAGGGAGGGATTATTTGTTTTATTTGAAATAAAACTTTTGTTCAAAATATTATTTGGATTGAATGGCAATGGTGTCCTAGTTTTAAAACAATTGATTGAATTTTCTAATTTTGAGGTATGAGTAAGCACAAAGAAGAATTAGAGCACCGGCTCAGGTTAAGGAATATCAAGCTATCTGATTATGAAGATATCCGGGAAATCATGGTTTCTATCTATAGAAATCAGGGTGGTGCCTGGTCCAAGGAAGAGCTCAAAAACCAGCTGAAAGTATTTCCTGAAGGCCAAATCTGTATTGAAGACAATGGCAAAGTCATTGCTGCCGCTTTGTCCATCATCGTGGATTATGCCAGATTCGGGGATAATCATACCTATGATGAAATCACCGGATATGGCAAATTCAATACCCACGATCCCGAAGGAGATACCTTATACGGTACGGATATTTTTGTCCATGCAGAATATCGGGGTATGCGTCTGGGACGACGCCTTTACGACGCCAGAAAGGAGCTTTGCGAAAACCTAAATCTTCGGTCGATCATTGCTGGGGGAAGGATTCCGGGCTATTCTAAATATGCCGATGAAATGACCCCCAGAAAATACATTGACTTGGTGAAAAACCGGGAGATTTTTGATCCGGTTTTGTCTTTTCAGTTGGCCAATGAATTTCACGTCCGTAAAGTAATCACCAAATATCTTCCGGAGGACACGGACTCCAGAGCTTATGCCACCCTGTTGGAATGGATCAATATCTACTATGAAAAAGATGAGAAATTGATCGGAAACAAAAAATCCATTGTTCGACTGGGCTTGGTGCAGTGGAAAATGCGCCGCTTTTCAAATATGGATGATTTGATGCAGCAGGTGGAGTTTTTTGTGGATACCGTCTCGGGATATAAGTCTGATTTTTGTCTTTTGCCGGAATTCTTCAATGCCCCGATGTTGGCGGAGTTCAATGACATGGACGCGTCCGAAGCCATCCGGAATCTGGCCGATTATACCCAGGAGATCATCAGCAGAATGAGTGATTTGGC
>JAJLJS010000285.1:0-12818 GCA_033844545.1 Cyclobacteriaceae bacterium
TGGACTACGAAGATTTGTTGAGCAGCATTATCGAATCCGGAAAGACCCGATTGAGACCCGTATTGCTTACTGCCATCACCACAGTCTTGGGTTTGATCCCCTTGGCAATTGGGATGAATATCAATTTCAGCACGCTTTTGAGTGATTTTGACCCTCAGTTTTATGTAGGAGGAGACAATGCGGCCTTCTGGGGCCCGATGGCTTGGACAGTAATTTTTGGGTTAACCTTTGCAACGCTCATTACGTTAGTCATCGTACCAGTCATGTACTTGCTAGCAGATAAACTCGTCATGAGGATGCGTAGCTTAAAAGCATGATTGATTAAGGTTGGTGGTTTTTTTTGACAAAACCTCCGGGACGATGTCTCGGGGGTTTTTAATTTTTTAAGGAGGACATTCTTGCATCCTTTTTGTAATTTTGACCTCCCAAATAGTAAATGTGATGCAGGAATTGAAATGGTATGTAATGTACACCACCTCCCGTTCGGAAAAGAAAGTGGCCGAGCGCCTTCGGGAAAGAGGTTGGGAAGTTTACTTGCCAATAGTAGAAGAATTGAGGCAATGGTCAGACCGAAAAAAGAAAGTTCAGCGAGCCCTTTTTAATGGATATGTCTTTGTGAAGACTCATCGAAATCAGCTTTGGGAATGTCTCCAGGTCCCTGGGGCAGTGAAATTCGTTCATTTTTCAGGACAGCACGCCACGATTCGTGAGGAAGAGCTTGAAATCATCCAAAGGATTATAGAAACCGGTGTGGCTGTGGAGACTGACGGATCAGAAATTGAACCCGGTGAAAAAGTGAAGGTGATGGGTGGTCCTCTTCAAAACATGGTCGGAGAATGCGTGGAAAAAGGAAATAAAGACTACTTCCTGATCCGGATTCCCGGGATTTATCAGAATATGCTGATCACCATCGAAAGGAAGTTTTTGCAGGTCTTGGAGGAATCAAAAGTCAATCAGGCCTGATCTGATTGGAAATCACCCGCCGGGATTTGAGTTTTTGCAATTCTGGATTTACAGGTCTGGAATCTGAGGGCTTTCTCTGGATTACCAGGACAGAATCTTTGACTTCTTGATGGGAAAGAGTTTTCACTCTGCCCAAATTTAGGGCGACAGTATCCTCTTTTTCCAAAGAATATAGGGTGACTCCTTGGGGAATTTCATCCTTTAAAATCAGGAATTCGTCCATTTCCATGGAAAAAACCAAAACCGATGAGTTGGGGCTTCCTGAAAGTTCTGAAGTATCCAAGCTCATGGCGATCAAAACTTTTTCCCCGGAAAATGAAGGGGTTCTGCTTTCGGTAGGGATAGGTTCTTCCAAAACCCATTCCTCGGAACTTCCTTCAGAGGTCGCTTCTTCCCAAATCGAGCCATCTGGAGCCTGGGCAATAGGGGAATTGTCCATCGAATTATTGGATTGAAAAATTAGGATGATAGCTACCAGAATTACCGAAATGGAAGCTGCATAGGGAATTGACTTTTTCAGAAAGGAAGTCCTTTGGAAGGAAGCAGGTGCGGGTGATCCGATAGAAGGGGGAACAGGGACTATGGGTTTTTGTTCGCCTAAATCCAGACCAGAGGCTGCCGTCTCAAACTTGGGCAAAGCTTGGGGCACAACCGCCTCAGCAGTCACCTCCCTTTCCAAAACCAAATCTTTTTTCCGCTCTTTCCCTTCTATGATCTGAATTAGAGAAATTCTCAGAATCAGACTGAATTTGCCGGGTTTTCGGGGCTTTACCTTAAACTGCCATTCGGTATAGTCATCTTCCGCAATAAACTGTTCCTCATTGTTCAGAGACTGAATGTCAAAATTTTCTTCCCCTTCGCCTTGCATCAGCGATACCTGCATGATTTGCCCCAAGCGAATGGATTCGATCATTCTCTCTTCTTCCGGAATAGCCAGGTTCTCCTGAAGGAGGATTTCGTCCCAGGCCAGCCTTACCATGCATCTGGTCCAGGTATCCACCTGCATCATTCCGGGTATATGGTACAGAACCTTCCCTTCTTTCTTTTTGGGTTGATCTGGGACTGGTGGGGAAATTTTTGCTTTTAGGGCCTCCAAAAGGGGTTCATAATTCTTGGACCTCATGAGCTCCAGACTCAGCGTGTTCATGTTGCCCAACTTTGCCGCCAAATCAATGATAGCTCCCCGGATATCGGTATAGAGATTGATGTCGTCTTGGATTTTTCGGGTGTCAGCCAGGTTTTCCAGCTCCTTGACTTTGGTATTGAGTTCTTTGATTTTTTGATCCCAGTATTTGAGATAATCAATCATCCCCAGAGAATCATAAATGGCCGCATCCGGAAGGATAATCGGGAAAACCCGTTCGTAGAATTCCCCTTTTTTCTCCACTTCCAGGAGTTCAAACATGCAGTTCTTGGATTTCAGGTATTTATCGGAAATAACCAGGACAACGAATTTACCCTGCCCAATTTCCCGCATAAACTCCTGAATCAGGCCTTTAAATCCCAAATCGGATTTATCCCGAACCAGATCAATTTGGTGCTTGGAAAGTAAAGCCTCCAGTTCATTGGCGACATCTTCACTTTGCCCTCCCCAGGCATAAGAGATAAAAACCTGTTTTGTACTCATCTGCTAAAAGTCTTGATACTCAAGTTAATCTACTTTTGAGTCAAGTCCAAGACCAAAAAAAGGCAGCCCGGTTGGACTGCCTTTGGAGAGTTATCCCTTCCTTGGATTATTCCATGCCTTTCGGAACAAAATACCTTCTAAACACAAGTTGTGCTTGGAAAAGGTGATCCCCATATCTGTTGTTGCCTACATTTCCGTCAAGGTTGTCAGTAAATGTCCAAAGCATGGTCCCTTCTCCGGCAAGGTCTGAATAAGGACCGATCCGAAGACTGAGGCCAGCGCGGACGGGAACATAGCCGGTGGTGATCGAATTTCGGCTGGGGGTTTCTTCCGGACTGAAGGATTTGGTTTGTTCGGTGACCACATGCATGACTCCAAGTCCAGCTCCACCATACAGATTGACCTTGGACCGATCCATGTGGTTAGAAAATGGGATCAGGTAAAAACTTGGGATCATGTCAAAATAATAGGCTTGACCCTTAGCCGTGAAGGAGGCGTTGTCAAAATACCAAGTATCCCTTAAGGCTGTGGGAGGATTTCCACCGCTGCTGATCCATTGGATTCCGGTGGTGGTTCTAAGCTCAATTCCCGGTTTGAGTTTTTTGGTCAAGGCCAAAGAAAAGGCGGGCTTGACGGCAAAATTCAAGTCCCGGTATTGGCCTCCATTGTCCAAATAGGCGAAAGAGGGCCCGATGCCGAAGGTCACAATATTGTCTCTGGATATTCGCTCCTTGTAAAAGTTTTGTCCATGGGCTTGGGAAAAAGCCACACAGAAAATCAGGATAAAGCAAAATCTGAAAAGGGTATTCATGGTTTGTCTCGCTAAAATTAAATACGAAGCCAAAATTCCAGACCCAACAAACATGCCAAGCCTGAGTTTTTGCCTCAGTTTTGGGAAAGGAAAAGGAATTTAGATTCCTTCAAATGCCTTCTGAATTGATTCTTCGGTGCTTCTCAGCTTGGTTCGGCAAAGCTTGATCAATTCGGCTGCCTCTTGGACCAAATCCGAAAGCTCATCTACGGTTTTGTTTCCTTCCTCCAGCTGAGAGAGAATATTCTCCAGCCTTTGCATGGCCTCAGTATACTTCAGTTCACTCATTTTCTTTTATTTCAGTAACGGTACTTACAATTTTTTGGTATTTGGAAATGGTCAATAAGGTGTCCCCCGGTTTCAGTTGGACCAGATTGATGGGTTTCCCGTCGGATTCGGTGCGGGTATAGCCTTTTGCCAAAATCTGCAAAGGATCCAATTGCTTCAACAGCAATTCCTGATGCTTGATTTTTTCGGTTTCTTTCAGAAAAAAATCCCGGCTTGTTTTTTTAAACTCTTTCACCAGACTGTCCAAGGCAGTGGATTGATGTCTGAGCAGGTTTTTGGACGAAATCCCAAGTCGGCTTGCAATCATGTTGATTTTCTCGGCTTCCGAATTGATTTTGTTGCTGCTCAGAAACCGTGCTCTCAGGGAAAATTGATGGATTTTTTGATCTTCCTCCCTGATTTGCAGCCGGACTGACCTTTCTAATCGTTGGAGACTGAGCCCGAGATTTTCCTCAAACTCCCGAAAACCTGACAGCAAAAATTCAGCAACCGCCGTGGGGGTTTTCAGCCGGGTATGAGCTACCAAGTCCGCTACTGTTTCATCGCGCTCATGCCCAATTCCCGTAAAGACTGGCAATGGACAATTTGCGATTTTGGCTGCCAATCGATAATCATCAAAGCAGTCCAAATCCAGTTGGGCTCCCCCTCCTCTGATTAGGATCACAGCGTCCAACTTCAGGGATTCGGCTGCAAGTTCTACTTTTTCTAAGGCTGAAATCAAACTCCCGACGGCCTCATTCCCCTGCATCATGGATGGGAAAAGCCGGTGAAAGATCCGGTATCCGTAACCGTTGTTTTCAAGTTGGTTGACAAAATCCCCATAGCCTGCTGCCGTAGGACTGGAAATTACCGCGATTTTCTGGATCACTTTGGGAAGTTCAAATCTTCCATTCAACCTTAGCAGACCTTCCTGAGTCAATCGGTCGATGGTTTCTTGCCGGATTCTGGCTCTTTCTCCCAAAGAGTAGGAGGGGTCAATGTCTTTGACATTCACACTCAGCCCGTAGACGGGATGGTAATTGACAGCAACCTGAGCGAGCACTTTCATGCCGTTTTTTAAGCTGCTTCCGGTGACAGATTCAAATTTGGCAGCAACACTTCTGTAGGTGAACTGCCAAAGGTTGGCCCGGATTTTTGCCAAAACCTGATTCCCCTGCTTCTCAAGGAGTTCAAAATACACATGCCCCTGAGGAGCCTGCCGAAAATCAGCCAATTCCCCGACGACCCAATACAGCGGTTCCAATTCTGTCTCAAGGACGAGGCGGATTTGCTCGGTCAGTTGGGAGACAGAAAGGGGATTCATTTTTGATGTTTTTGGTAGGTGGTTTTGATCTGGTTGCTGAGGTCCAAACTCGCTCTAAGCATGGGAAGTCTCACCTGATCGCTGGAAATAATTTCCATGTGGTACAACAGGTTTTTGATCCCGACGGGATTCCCTTCCAAATACATCAAAGAATTCAAGGCAAGCAGTGAATAGGTTGCTTTCAGGGATCCTTCGTGATTTCCGTGGGTGAGTTGCTTGAAGGTTTCAGGGATTGCATTGGCCAACACGGAAATTACACCCGAACCTCCAATACTTTGGATGGCTTTGGTCATCAGATCATCTCCGGAAAGGAGTAAAAAGTCTTTGGGCATTCCAGCTGCTATTTGAATGCATTGTTCCAAAATCCCGGAGGCTTCTTTCATGCCGACAATATTCGGGTGATGGGACAATTTTAAGGTGGTGCTGGCTGTCATGTTGGACATGGTCCGGCCGGGAATGTTGTACAAAATGACCGGTACCGGAGAGGCATCCGCAATGGAGGTGTAATGGGCGACAATTCCTTCCTGACTGGGTTTGTTGTAATAGGGACTCACCGATAGTATCCCGGCAACTCCATAAAAATCAGTATCCTGAATTTCATTCAGGACCGCTTGGGTATTGTTTCCTCCAATTCCAAGGACAACCGGAACCCGGCCATTGTTGAACCTAAGGCAGGCCTTCAGCACTTCCTTTTTTTCTTCTTTGCTGAGCGTGGTAGCTTCTCCGGTTGTACCCAAGACTACCAGATAATCCACTCCTCCGGAGATGACATGGTCAATCACTTTTCCCAAACTGTCAAAATCAATGGAAAGATCATCTAGAAATGGGGTGACTAATGCGACTCCGGTGCCTTTGAATGCGTTCATTTTTTCAGGATTGATTGGGTTGCAAAGATACGGTCTTGAATCGTTATTCAGGCCCGTTTATAGAAAAAATAGGGTTTAGACAGTTTAAACCCTGTTTTTAAGGTTGATTTGCAGTATTTAGCCCCCATCGATTTTTCAAGGTTTTCCTTTAGAAATTCCAGAAACAGGAATTTTGACTAGGTTTTCAAAAAATCGGGCCCGGTGAATCCACCGGGCCCTTTGTTTTTCATTCAAGGAATTTCAATAAATCAGCTTGAGAGTGTCCAAGGAGCAGCATGGCCTGAGCCTGGCTTTAGCCTGCTGAAAATATTTTTCATCCAGCTATTGGCAATATCCAGTTCGTCGGCTTTGAAGGGTACCTCCTGTTCATCAAAGATGGGAATGCTTTTCGGTAAGCGTTTCGAATCTTTGAAATAGAAAACCAAATCCAAATAGTCTAGTTTCTTGACCTCTTTTTTGGAATGGAAAATGGTCTTGTAATGTGCATCAAGTCTGAGATGGTCCACTTCGTCCAAATCAACTTTCGCAATCGTGGGGTATTCTCCCAGTCTTGCATAGACCAAAACATTCTTTTTGGTATCCAGCGCTAAGGTGTAATGGTTTCTCCAACTTTCCTGAAAGTCAAGATGAAGTTGTTCTGACTCCACAAATTCTTTGAAATTCTTGGTGGAGTATTTTTCGGATTGTTTTGATTTCCATCCATGATAGAAAAAGGGGAAACCAATTAGTAGTATTGACAGGGTAGCAATAAGCGACCCATAAAGGAAAATTTCCATGGTAGGTTGAGATTATGTAATCAATGAATAATTCTGTCGAAAGAAGTATTCGGGCCTACCAGGTGTAGAAAAAGTAAATGAAGGTGCTTAGGATATTAAAATGAGGCTTGGATGTATATACATCCAGCGCAGATTTTAAGTAATTGATTGGGGCAAAAGGGGAGGAGTGTTGGGCAAAGATGCCTGCCCCAAAATGTTTTCCTTCGAATTCGAAAGAATTGGAATTTGAAAGCTCTAATACGTTCTGAAAAAATACATCCGCATGACCAATATGGGATTGGGATAGCTGGGATTTGAATGAAATTGTTTGGACTTCTGAGGACAGAAATACCCCAAAAACCAAGAGAAGGCAAATAGCCAAACTGAAGGAATAAACCAGCTTCTTCATTCAAGATCAAGAGTACGAAATTATTCAGTCGTTTGGCTAAGAAAGTGCAAGTTTATTTTTTGTCAACCGCCTGAGGCTATTTGATTTAATTCACCATCTTCAGAAAATCCTCCTCCGAAATCAAAGGTATTCCCAGCTTTTGAGCCTTTTCTTTTTTGCTTGGGCCCATATCTTCCCCTTCGATGATGAAATCCAGATTTTTGGAAACCGAAGAAAGATATTGACCTCCATGGGCTTGGACGAAATCCACAATTTCATCCCGCTTGAAGTTTTGAAGTTTTCCGGAAGCCAATATTCTTTTTCCTGCCAAGGCCGAGCCCAAAACCGCATCTTCCCGAGCTTCGATTTCAAACCGAAGCCCATGGGTTTGCAGTCGTTGAATCATTTCCAGATTTTCAGCTTGCTGGAAAAATTCCTGAATGCTGTGGACCAGCGTTTCGCCCACACCATTGATTTCCAGGAGTTGTTCGGAGGTGGCTGCTTTGAGCTTGTCCAGACTTCCAAAATGCCTGGCCAAAAGCTGGGCAGTATTTTCTCCGATATTTCGGATTCCCAAGGCAAAAAGCACCTTTTCAAAAGGTTGTGCCTTTGATGCCTTGATTCCTTCCATCATATTGGAGATTACCCCTTCTTGGAAAGTGTTGGCTTTTAGTTTCTTGATTCTTTCGGTGAGCTCCTGAGAAAGATCAAGGTTTAGGTCCAACAGAATCCTGTGGACGGTTCCATGTTTTTGAGTCGATTCCAGTAATTGATTCCAGGCTACCTTTCTTCCGAGAAAAATGTCCAGAACCAAAGCGACCGGCACGAAATCTTCCATTTTTGGAAGGTCAGGATGGTCTTTAAGCTGGTAAATCAGGCGATTGACCATTTCCACATTGGCAGGTACCTTCTTCCTCCATATCCGGATTTGTTCTTGAAATGCTTTTAAGGTTTCCAAAAGCGGCAACTCTGCCTTTTCTTCCAGAAAATCTTGGATTTGCTTGGAAGAAATGGATTCCGTCAGGGCGAAAAGGGCCTTTTGCACCGTGATATATAGCAATCCCCCGGATTCTTTTTCATACTGATCCTGACTCATTTCCAATCCCAACAGGTCGGATTGCTTCTCTTCCAGATCATAAATGTCGGCGTAGTTGCGAATAAAACCTTGGTCAATCAACGCCCGGATCCGCTCGGTGCCCAGAGAATCGATATCCATGGCTCTTTTGCTGACGAAATGCTCGATCCTTCCCAAAACCTGTGGAGGACAGCTTGCCGCATTGGGGCAATAATGCTTGGCCTCACCTTCTTTTCGGATTAATCCGGTGCCGCATTCCGGGCAAGCTTGGATGTAGGCAATGGGATTTGCCTCCGGCTTTCTCTTGATAGGATTTACAGCGGTGATTTTTGGAATGATTTCTCCGCCTTTTTCCACAAAGACAAAATCCCCTTCATGAATATCCAGCCGCTCAATTTCATTGGCATTGTGGAGGGAGGCTCTTTTGACGGTGGTTCCGGCCAAATGAACCGGTGCCAAATTGGCCACCGGAGTGATTGCTCCGGTTCTTCCCACCTGATAGGTGATGGAAAGCAATTCCGTTTCTGCACTTTCTGCCTGATACTTATAGGCTATGGCCCAGCGTGGGATTTTGGCAGTAAAGCCCAACTCTTCCCGCTGATCGTAATCGTTGATTTTCAGGACTACTCCATCGGTATCCAAAGGAAGGGTAAATCGCTTTTCTCTCCAGGATTCGATGTATTCCAAAACCTCCTCTAGTTTGCCGACTTTTCGGTAAGTCTGGGAGACGTTGAATCCCCATTTTTCTAACAGATGAATGGCTTCGTCGTGTCTGGTAACCCCGATATTTTCTCCCAAAAGCTGATAAAAATAGCAATTCAGTCTGCGCTTGGCGACCACGCCGCTATCCTGCATTTTGATGGTGCCGGAGGCTGCATTTCTGGGATTGGCGAGCAAAGCTTCTCCGTTTTTCTCCCGCTCCAAATTGATTTTATCAAATTCCCTTCGGGGCAAAAATATTTCCCCTCTGACTTCAAATTTTTCAGGGATGTTTTCTCCTTTTACATGCAGGGGAATATTCCGGATGGTTCGGACATTGGGGGTGACATCATCTCCTTTGGTTCCATCACCCCGTGTCACTGCCCGAACTAGTCTTCCATTTTCGTAGACCAAAGAAATCGCCACCCCGTCAAATTTCATTTCACAGATATACTCGTAATCCGTATGCCCCAAACCTTTGATGACCCTTTCGTCAAATGCTTTTAATTCTTCGATCGTATAGGTATTCCCCAAAGAAAGCATGCGGTATTCATGGGCAACGGTCTGGAATTCCTTGGTGATCGTCCCGCCGACCCGTTGACTAGGGCTGTCTGGCATAAGTAAATCCGGAAACTCAGTCTCCAAGCGGATCAATTCCTCCAACATTTGGTCGAATTCAAAATCAGAGATCTCAGTCCGGCTTTCCTGATAATAGAGGTGGTTGTGATAATTGATCTCTTGGGTCAGTTGGGCAACTCGTTGGGCAGCTTCTTCGTGGGTCATAATTCAAAAATTAGGCAGGGTAAAATTAAAAGGAATGTTTCAAGAATAAAGTTGAGAACTCGGATTTGAAATTGGAGGTTTGAAATTTGAAATTAAGCTAGCTTTTCGATTTTAATTCTGAATTTCCAGGCTTTGTACATGGTACTTTGTACCAAGTCATAGGATCAAAACTCGAAATCGGTAAGTTTGCCACCAATTTTATTGCCTTATGTCGCATCCTCTAGACAATCCGATCTGGTCTGCGCTGACCACAGGTAGTGCTACATTCTCCTTTGGGACGGATCATTGCAGGTTTATTGACCGGGAAATGGGCTTTTTTGCCGGAATGCCTGAGTATACAACAAAAAACCTGGAGACCTTACACGCTTCTTGTGACCAAGGACAGCGGGTGATTCTTTTCCCACCTGACCACTTACCGAGCACCGAGGGCTGGAGGGTTTTGAATGATCGGGCCCTGCTCCAAATGGTCTATTCCGAGGAAATCGTACTTCCTGAAATAAAGAAGGAATGGTCCAATCTTACGGATGTTCATGTTCCGGAAATGCTTGCCCTGACAGAACTGACCAAGCCTGGACCTTTTTTGGCCCGAACCCTCAACTTCGGAGGCTATGTAGGTGCGATGGATGGGGACCGATTGATTTCTATGGCCGGAAGGAGGCTGAGTCCTGATCCTTATGTCGAAATCAGTGCGGTCTGTACCCATCCGGATTTTTTGGGGAGAGGACTTTCTTCCCAAGTCTTGAATCAGGTCATGAAAGGGGTTTTGGCAGAGCAAAAGATTCCTTTCCTTCATGTCTACCCGGATAATGCACCGGCAGTTCGGGTGTATGAAAAACTAGGTTTTCGCCCTCGGACTACCTTGAGAGTTTACTTGTTGGAAAAAATCTAAAAGGTGGCCTCCCTAAAGTCAAAGTTTACTGTTGAGCTATTGGCTATATTTGCATAAGAAATCACCTATGAGCAAGAAAATCAGTATTGAAGGGAAAATCCTGGATTCGGCTTACCGTCTTTTTTTAGGAAAAGGTTATCGTCAAACCACCATGGATGATATTGCGGCGGATTTGGGGATGAGCAAAAAGACGCTTTACAAGTATTATCCGGGAAAATTGGAACTATTGGCGGCGTCTTTTGAGGTGCTGAAGACCAAAATGACTGCCAAGGTGGAGGGAATTCTGGATAATCGGTACATCTCTTTTCCACTCAAATTAAAATCTTCTCTAACGGTGGTGGCCACCTATTTGGCACCGATCAATCCCGAGCTTTTTCAGGACTTGAGAGAGCATGCCCCTGAAATCTGGGAAGAGCTGACTCATTACATCAATGAATCTGCCTACCTGCGATTTGCGAAGCTCATCCAGCAAGGCGTAGAAGAAGGGCTTGTCAATCCCCGAACCAATATCAGTCTGGTAGTCATGCTGTATGCAGCTGCTGTCCAAAGCCTTTTGGATCCGAAATTCGCCAGCCAGTTTCCAGAACCCCTTCAAAAAGGACTCAAAATGCCCACTTCGGATATTTACGACCAGGCAATCAGTATTATTTACAATGGGATTTTGACCGAAGAAGCCCGAAGTGAATTTCAAAATGCCTAAGGTCACCTTCGTCTGATTTTCCTATCTTTGGCCTCGATTTTAGAGGGCTTAGCGTAGTTCACACCGGTCTTCAGTCTTCTGTTTTCCATCTATTTCACCCATGAGCAATAAACAATTCAAACGATACACCATCACCTCAGCCTTGCCTTATGCCAATGGACCCTTGCATATCGGTCACTTGGCGGGATGCTACGTCCCTTCAGATATTTATGTGCGCTATCTACGCTCCCAAGGAAGAGACGTGGCCTATATCTGCGGTTCGGATGAACACGGCGTTGCGATCACCATTAAAGCCAATAAAGAAGGCAAAACTCCCCAGCAAGTCGTGGACCATTACCATGCGATGATGAAGAAAAGCTTCCAGGACTTTGGAATCAGCTTTGATCATTATTCCCGGACTTCTGCCAAAATCCACCACGAGACTTCTCAGGAGTTTTTCCTGGATTTGTACCAAAAAGGAGAGTTTCTAGAGCAAACCACAGAGCAATATTATGATGATGAAGCCAAGCAGTTTTTGGCCGACAGATACATCGAGGGAACCTGTCCCAAATGTGGGAATCCCAATGCCTATGGAGACCAGTGTGAAAAGTGCGGAACTTCTCTATCACCGACTGATTTGATCAATCCCAAAAGTAAGCTAAGCGGAAATACTCCGGTGCTGAAGGAAACTAAGCATTGGTTTTTGGACTTGGCGAGGTATCAGAGTTTCCTCAAGAAATGGATTCTTGAAGAGCATGGAGAAGATTGGAAAAACAATGTCTTGGGCCAATGCCGCTCCTGGCTGGAAGCCGGAGAAGGGTTGCAGGCTCGTTCCATGACCCGGGATTTGGACTGGGGGATCAAAGTGCCTCTGCAGGATGCCCAAGGCAAAGTCCTGTATGTGTGGTTTGATGCGCCGATCGGATATATTTCTTCCACCAAGGAATGGGCGGCTGAGAAAGGAATCGATTGGGAGCCTTATTGGAAAGATCAGGACACCAAGCTGGTTCACTTTATCGGCAAGGATAATATCGTGTTCCACTGCATCATTTTCCCTGCGATTTTGAAAACCCATGGGGACTTCGTCCTTCCGGATAATGTTCCGGCGAATGAGTTTTTGAATTTGGAAGGGGACAAGATCTCCACTTCCCGCAATTGGGCGGTGTGGCTCCATGAGTATTTGGAGGAATTTCCCGGCAAGCAGGATGTCCTTCGCTACGTTTTGACCGCTAATGCGCCTGAGACTAAGGATAATGACTTTACCTGGAAGGATTTTCAAGGAAGAAACAATAGCGAGCTAGTCGCCATCTACGGCAACTTTGTGAATCGGGCCGTGGTCCTGAACCAGAAGTTTTTCCAGGGAATCGTCCCAGAAAGGGGAGAATTGAGAGGGATTGATCAGGAAGTGCTGAAGGAATTGGCGGAGTTTCCTGCCAAAATCGAAGCGTCCATCGAGCGATACCGATTCCGGGAGGCTTTGAGCTTGGTGATGGATTTGGCCCGAATGGGGAACAAGTACCTAGCGGATACCGAACCTTGGAAGGAAATCAAAACCGACGAAGCCCGAACCCAAACCATCCTGAATATCGCACTGAATATCGCGGCCAATTTGGCCATTGTGTCTGAGCCTTTTCTTCCGTTTACAGCCAAAAAGCTGTTTGATCTTTTTGGATTGGAAAAAGGGAATTGGGC
>JAJLJS010000286.1:0-3730 GCA_033844545.1 Cyclobacteriaceae bacterium
ATTTTGGGATCGGATTCATCGCCCGGATGGGTGGTGAGTCGGGTGGCCATTCCGCCGGAGAGCGGCGCCATCCAAATATCTCCCTCGGCGACGAATACAACTGTATTTTTATGAACATCCGGATGCATAAAATAGCCGGGGACCGTTTGGTTGAATCCTATCAGAGGGGATAAAAGGGCAAAAAGAAAGAGCGTAAATTTTTTCATCATCATTCTATCATTTGGTCTAGCGGAACAATTGGGAATTTAGGAAAAATAAAAAGGTATACCGGATGAATTTATTTTAATGAATCCTTAGCTACTGCTATTGGTCAAGTGGATTTTTCAGAATAATTTAAGAGGAACAAAATCTTGATTTAAAAGGAATTGCAATATGGAATTCTCCAAAAACACTGCATAGGTAATTTAAGATTTTGCAATATTTCTTATCACCCAAACCAAGGCCTATATACATTTATACCACCCGTTCTTGTATGACACTTTTTAGAAAAAGGATTCTCCCAGCTGTAGTATTTGTCACACTAGTTTATTTTTTCACCAAGCCGATTGGCAGTTTTGCCCAGTCTGGATTAGAACAGGTCGGAAGGCTGCCGGTCACCAGCTATTCTTCTGAGGAGTATGGCGGATTTCCTCAAGTATGGGCAACCATTCAAAGTAAGGAGGGACTGATGTATTTTGGAACTGGCCAAGGCATACATGAATACGATGGGGTATCTTGGAGATCTATTTTTGATAGAAAAATTTCTTCTGGCGTACGCAGCTTTGCCCAGGATGAAGAAGGTAGAATTTTTTATGGAGGGATTGACTTCGGATACTTAATGACCAATCCAAACGGTGAAACCAATCCCATTTCTTTGCTTCACTTATTAGGCGACCAATTACTGTCAAGTACAGAATTTCGCGCTATTAATTTCCTAAATGGGTTCTTATTTCTTCAAAACTTGAATCAATTAATCAGAATTGAACTTTCGGAAGACTTCACCTTGAAATCATTGAAGACTTGGACTGCAGAGAATTCTTTTATTTATAGTTTCGTTCAGAATGGCAACTTTTATGTCCATCAATATGAACGGGGACTTTACCAGTTGGTAGCAGATGAGCTTCAACTTGTACCTGGAACAGAATTTCTTGGAAAAGACCGCTTCAGGATTATGCTTCCATTTGAGAGTGAAAGTGGCAATATTTTTCTATTGGGAGGTTTTTCCACCGGGTTTTATCTTTTCGATGGGACTACCCTAACCAAATTCCCAACCAGCGTAGATCGGATCCTTAAGGAAGAAGGCGCAGGGAGTCTGTATCATGCAATTCCTTTTCACGGGAATTACCTCCTCGCTTTTACCGGTGCAGGAATAGTCCTAATGAGTCCTACAGGAGAAATTCTCAACCGATTTGGTACCGAACAGGGTTTACCTTCTAATGTCGTGACCAGTTTATACCTGGACCAAGGCCAAGGCCTATGGGCAACTACTGAGGATGGAATGGCAAGAATTTCCATAGATTCTCCTATAGAAACCTATGGAAAAGAATTCGGAATCAACTCAGCAGTCTACGCAATTCAAAAACAAGGTGAGGAGTTCTTTTTAGGCACTTCCAATGGACTACTTGGATTTGATGAGGAAACCAAAACCTTCAGATCCATTGAAGGAATTCCTTCCAACCAGACTTTCAGTTTGATTCGTGACGGGAAAGACTTAATTGTACCCGCAGGAGGGGAGTTGAAAGTATACCGAGCGGGTAAAACCATCCCATTAGAATTTCCGAAAGATGGAAGCCGCCCCATAGCATCCTTCATTCCAAAAAGAAACCCCAACGTCTTATTAGTCAGCACTTCAACAGGGCTCTTACTATATGAGCGTGGACTTTCAAAAGATTTTCCTTGGGAATTGAAAGGGCGAGTTCCTGGAATTGGTCCTGCGAATGGGTACTTTTTTGAAGGAAAAGAGGGGACGATCATTATTCCAGGCTCGATGGGAAAATTATACACTGTTGACCTAAAGGAGGGTCCAATAGAATCCTTAGGGCCAGAGTCCATTAGCTCGAAAGAATTTGAACTATCAAATTCTACACCTTACTCCCAGATTGATGGAGAATTGTATATCAAGACATCAGAAGGCATGCGAATGTTTTCGGAACAGGAAAAGGACTTTTTACCCACGGATGCCTTTGAGGAAGTAGAATCAGAAATTTGGGATTTCAACCAAGATAGATCTGGAATAATCTGGTTTGAATCCACCTCTGGGAAAAAAATAGTCCTCAAAAGGAATGAACAAGGGAAATATGTAAAAGATAATGCCCCCAATTCCATCGCCCCATATCTAAGTCTATATGACTTTATAGATGAAGATAGCATCCGATGGTTTGGTTCACCCAGAGGCCTTGTTCGGTACGACGCCAAGAAAGACCAACCCAATCAAAAGCCTTTTTTCACCTTAATCCGTCGGATAGAAACCAAAACGGATACAATTCCTTTGCCTTTTTATGGAAGAAGGAAGGATTTGGCTCCTGTGGAAAGAAAAGAAAACTCCTATCGATTTGAGTTCGCAGCTCCTTATTTTGAAGATGAGAAAAAAACCAAATACCAGACTTACCTAGAAGGCTTTGATCCGGATTGGGTGGACTGGAATGACAACCGCTTTAAGGAATACACCAACCTTTCCCCAGGAACCTACACCTTTCATGTCCGGGCGATGAGCTTCACCGGAAGAATCAGCGAAGAAGCCGTTTATTCCTTTGTGGTCTTGGCCCCATGGTATGCCACTTGGTGGGCATATATCGCCTATGCTTTGCTCATTGGCGCTGTAATCACTGGGATTGTAAAATGGCGCTCCAAAACTCTTAAAGCCGAAAATCGACGCTTGGAAGATCGAGTGAAGGAACGAACCCTTGCTTTGGAAAAATCTCTGAGCGAACTCCAATCTACCCAAGCCCAACTCATTCAATCCGAGAAAATGGCATCACTGGGTGAGCTCACCGCCGGCATTGCACATGAGATTCAGAATCCCCTCAATTTTGTGAATAATTTCTCTGAACTGACCGTGGAACTGATTGAGGAAATGAATGAAGAAATCGGAAAAGGAGATTATGAGGAAGTGCAAGCCATTGCAGCAGACGTCAAGGAAAATCTCACTAAAATCCATCATCACGGAAAAAGAGCAGGCTCCATCGTCAGAGGAATGCTGGCCCATAGCAGAAAAAACTCTTCAGAGAAGGAACAAACAGACCTCAATGCTTTAGCGGATGAATGCCTCAGATTAAGCTTTCATGGCTTGCGGGCAAAGGACAAAACCTTCCAAGCTGAATTCAAACTGGAACAGGATCCCGGCCTACCTAAAATTCCGGTCGTCTCTCAAGATATTGGCCGAGTCTTGATTAATCTGATCAACAATGCCTTTTATGCGGTTTCTGAAAAAGCTAAAAAGGACATACCGGGATATCAGCCCATCGTGGAAGTATCTACCCATTTCAAAGATTCACTGGTTGAAATCTCGGTAATGGATAATGGACTTGGAATTCCCAAAACTATTCAGGACAAAATATTCCAGCCCTTTTTTACCACCAAACCTGCCGGATCAGGCACCGGACTTGGACTTAGCCTGAGTTACGATATCATCAAAGCACATGGAGGAGAGCTGATCGTAGAATCTACCGAAGGAACAGGAACTACATTCCGAATTCATCTTCCTCTATAGGCAGAGGTTCCAATTTTATTTAGACGGATAGGAAAAATGAGT
>JAJLJS010000287.1:0-1796 GCA_033844545.1 Cyclobacteriaceae bacterium
TTTAGTTTCAGCTTCAAGATGAAGTTGTTTTTGGGCCAAAAACTTTTTAATCAAATCTAAATTTTTAAAACTATGAAAAAAGTATTCTTTGGACTGGCGTTTTTGGGATCAGTCCTGATGTTCAATCAAGATGCGAAGGCAGATGAATCGGTGCCTGGAGATCAATGTCTCTGGAAAAGACAAAGTTGTGGGCTATTTCAAGGTACTTATGAAGCTTGTCTAGTCAATGGAGACGGATTACCCTGTAGTTGTGGGGATGTTACTAGAAACTGTTAAAGAACAAAAATAAGGGGCGGAAATTTCCTCCCCTTAAATTGCCAACTTAATATCACAATCTAAGCCAAGAATTTTTCTTGGGATTCTTCAGTTTTCAATGACAATCCTAAATTCGAAAAATAGATTTTGCTACTTCTTACTCAGTTTACTTTCAAAGTAATTCATTCTTATTCATGAATTTAATGAGACTTAATTTTAAAAAAAAACTACCTTATTCCTCGTTATTTTTAATACTTCCCATTCTTACTTCCTGTAGTTTAGAAAGAAATACCGACCCACCAGTTTTGGATTCCTGGAAAATTCCTTCTTCAGAAAATTCTGAGAAAAAGCTAAGTACGCTTATCGATGATAATTATTTTTTGGTGCCTTTGGAGACGAATGATTCTTCGTTGATTGTGAAGATTGAGAAAGTGGTTTTTGATCAAGAGCTTCTTTTTATCCTCGATCCGTTGAGTCCACAGCCTGTTAAAGTCTTTGATGCCACAGGAAAGCACTTAAGAAATATCGGCAGGAAAGGAGGAGGACCTGGTGAGTTTAACAATCCGATTGACCTGTTTATTGACGGAAAATATGTTTACCTCTATGACAATCCTGAAAATCTGTTGCGATTTGATATCGAAGGAAATTTTGTAGACGCAAAAAAAACGGGAGTTGCAGGCTTTAGAATTGAAAAGAATAACGACAAGGGATATGTATTCATCAATGGAGGTACTGAGTCAAATTTGGTGACTACCGATTCCGATTTTAGTTCTTCCAGAAGTTTTTTTCCGTACCAAAACAGAACCGTTGACCAACTGATTTTATCCCCTCTTTCCAAGCGGATTGACGGCTCCGTGATTTATCGGCGTTATCTCAATGATACCATTTTTGTCATCGATGATCAGGGAAGGCCTCTTCCACACCTGTTTATTGATCATGGAGATAAGGCTTTTAGGCCTAACACTACCTTAAATCCTGATCAATTGGAGGAAAAAATGGTGGAATATTCTGTGAATCAATTGTTTTTGGAAAACTCTGATCATCAGATTCTTTATTTCTTACAATCCATGAATCCCTATTTTTCCCTTAGAAATAAGAAAAATCAAACCACGTATTTGATCGATTTCATGAATTTGGAAAATGACCTCACCTTTACAAACCCTTTGGCATTCACCTTTACTACCTCCGATTGGTTTGTAGCGGCTATTGACCCTTCTCAATTTCCCGAGGATCGATCTGAGTTTCCCGAGAAGGCTAAAGCAACTATCGAAAAAGTCTCAGCAGGGGATAATCCGATTCTAATGTTCTGCAAATTCAAGTTTTAAGGCGCGGAAAAAAATCTGATTCTTGCTTGAAAACAAATCCCTCATTTAATGCAAACCATCTATCTCTTACCCTAAAAAAATCCCGAGCTTCTGGCCCGGGATTCTTGTTTCTTAAAACTAGGTCAATACCTGCGCAGTACTTTTTAGCTTCTTGGATCTAACGTCTTGTTTCTAAGGTCTACTATCTTGACTCTTATTTCTTCATCGCTACCCGAT
>JAJLJS010000288.1:0-1113 GCA_033844545.1 Cyclobacteriaceae bacterium
CACGGCGGTGCCGCCATTGGCGCCGTTCGCGACCGTGCCGGAGTCGGCGACGGCGACGATGAGGTTGTCGTCGTTGGTGATGGTGCCGACGCCCTGGTTGTCGCTGATGGTGGCGTTGGTCGCGCCGCTGAGGTTGACGAAGAAGGTCTCGTTGGCCTCGGGCACGGTCTCGCCGTTGACCGGCACGCTGATGGTCTGCGTGGTCTGGCCCGGGGTGAAGGTCAGGGTGCCGCTGGTGCTGGCGTAGTCCGCCGGCTGGGTGGCGGTGCCGTCGGCCGTGGCGTAGTTCACCGACACGGCCTGGCCGCTGGCGGCGCTGAGGCTGACCGTGAACACGGCATTGACCGTGCCGGCATTGCCCTCGACCACGTTGGCGTCGTTGATGCCCAGCGACGGCAGCGGGTCGTCGTTGACGATCGTGCCCACGCCCTGGCCGTCGACCACGACGGCATTGACCACGTTCGTCACGTTGACGAAGAAGGTCTCGGTCGGTTCGTTGAGCGTGTCGCCGTTGACCTGCACCGTGAAGGTGTAGGTGCTGCTGCCGGCCGGGATGGTCTGGCTGGTCAGGCTCTGCGCGACGTAGTCCACGCCGGCGGTGGCGCTGCCATTGGCGGTTGCGATGTCGAACGTCACGCCGCCCGGGCCGGCCGGGGCCGACAGGCTGACGGTGAAGGTGAAGTTGGTGATGCCGGCGTTGCCTTCCGAGGCCGTGACGTCGTTGATCGTCAGGTTCGGCAGGTCGTCGTTGAGAATCGTGCCGGTGGCGCTGTTGGGCACGCCGACGGTGTAACCGGCACCGGCCGCGAGCGTAAGCACGACGGTCTCGTTGGCCTCGATCGTGGCGTCGGCCGTCGGGTTGACGGTGATCGTGCCGGTCGTGTTGCCGGTCGGGATGACCAGCGGCGAGGCAATGGTCGCGTAGTCGGTGCCGTTGGTGGCGGTGCCGCCGATGGTGTAGTTCACCGAGACCGGGTTGAACGCCGCCTGGTTGAGCGTGACGGTGTAGACGAGGTTGGCGGCGCCGTCCTCGGCCACGTTGGCCGGGCTGACCGTGATCGTCGCCGACGGCACGTCGTCGTTGAGGATGGTGGTGGTGGCGTTGGCCGGGGC
>JAJLJS010000289.1:0-17152 GCA_033844545.1 Cyclobacteriaceae bacterium
TTACCCATCAAACTACCCAAATGGACGAAATGGCGGCAATCATTTTGGATGGGAAAAAGCCTCTAATTCCAGTGGATGGAGTGGAAGGATGGAAAGACATGGTCATCCTGGATGCCATTTACCGAGCTGTAAAATCCGGGGAGAAAGTGCTTTTGGGGTAATTTAGCGGGGCTGCTGATCGGGATTAATGATCAATTGCATCAGCACCAAACAAAGCCACTTGTTAAACTTAAAGGCCACCTCCGGAATCCTTGCGACTTCGGTAAACCCCAGTCGCTCGTGAAATCGGTAGCTTCCCGTATTTTCTGAGTCCATCCCGGCAATCATTACATGGTAGCCCTGATTTTCCGCAATTTTAATCAACCTCTTCATCATTTGAGTGCCAAGTCCTTTTCCCTGGGCTTTGGCATTCAAATAGATCGAGTGTTCTAATGTTCTCCGATAGCCGGGCTTTGCTCGAAAAACCCCATAAGTGGCATATCCACAGACTTTTTCTTCAATTTCTCCGACTAAAACCGGCAGACCAGCTTGAAGTTTGTCTGAGAATTGAGCTTGAATCTCCTCCAGTTTTTTGGGTTCATAATCGTAATTATGCGAGGTGTGGAGAATGGAATCGTTGATGATTTTCAATACCTCCGGAGCATCGGATTCCCGATAAGGGCGAATGACAAAGTCCATTAATTAAAGCGCTTAAGAATTTTTTCAATTCCCGGAAGATAAGCTGTGCCAAACAAATTCAGATGGACTAAAAGGGGATAGAGATTATAGATGCCCATTCGTGATTCAAATCCGGATTCAAGGGGAAGAATGGATTCATAAGCCTCGTAAAATCTAGAATCAAAGCCGCCAAAGAGTCTACTGAAGGCCAAATCCATTTCCCGGTGTCCAAAGTAAATGGCCGGATCTATCAGGCAGGGTTTCCCTTCCTGATCACAAATCACATTTCCGGACCAGAGGTCGCCATGCAGAAGAGCGGGTTTTTCCTTGGGAAAGAGGGATTCCAGCTTGGGATAAATGGATTGGAATTTTTTGAGAAAATCCAAGGGGATCAGTCCGTCAAAATAAGCTTTTCCCAACATGGGCTCCAGTCGCTGTTCGATGAAAAAATCCAGCCAATTGTCAAAGGAATGGTTTTTTTGGACCAAGGAAGCAATGTAATTATCTGAATCCAATCCGAAAAAACCATTGGTATTCAGATGGAGATGAGCCAATCCCATTCCCAAATCTTCCCAATAGTCCAAATGTTGCCTTGAGCTGGGAATATATTCAGAGACTAGATAATTATAGTCCTCAATTCTTCCAAAACCGAAAGTTTCGGGGACTTTCAGAAACGTTGACTTTTTCAGTTTTTGAAGTCCAAGCGCTTCTTTTTGAAGGATGTCTTTCTCGTGGTCGAAGTTAAGTTTTAGAAAATACGGGCCTTTTGAAGTTTCGAGTCGGACTCCCTGATTATGGTTCCCTGCAGCAACCAGACTGGCAGATTTGAATCGGGTCAATGGACCCAATGCCTCTGTGACGATCTGCTCGTAGATTTCCAGGGGGTCAAGCATAGAGCTGGTGGGTGACTTTGATTTTTTCCAAAAATCCCTCAATGGCCACATCCAGAATTCGATAAATCTCTTCAAACCCGTCCTCTCCTCCGTAATAGGGATCTGGAACAGGCATTCCTTGCCACTCCGGCACGAAATCTCTCATCAAAAAAATGTCCTTTTCCGGATAGTTGAATCGGTTTTTCAGCGCATTGAGATTTTTAAGGTTTTGCTCATCCATGGCTAGGATATAATCAAAATCCCGAAAGTCGGTTCGGTTAATTTGTCTTCCCCGGTGATTGATTTTGATGTTGAATTTCGCTGCGCATCTCAGGGTCCTCTCATCGGGCAGTTCACCGATATGAAAATCAGAGGTTCCCGCACTGTCGGACTTGAATTTACCTTCCAAACCCAAGGATTGAATCTTGTGGTTGAAAATCCCTTCAGCCAAAGGTGAACGGCAAATGTTGCCTAAACAAACAAATAAAACTCTAATCATAATTGGGTAAATGCTGGACTAAATCAACTTTTTGAAAAAGCTAGATTTTGAATCTAGTTAATTTTCAGAGCAATTGCATAAGAAGAAATTGATTTTTCTGGAAAAATTATTTCCTCTTCTAAATTGATGCGCAAAATTGAAAATAAATGCGGATATGTTTGAGATTGGCTAATTTTGAAAGATGAAAATGCTTTACCGCCTCTTTTTTGGGGTTTTACCTGCTCTTCTGAGTTTTAATGCGCTATTCTCAAAACGGATAAACCATTTTCTGTCGGGAAGAATGAACCTCTTTCCTTCCCTGAAGAGATTCAGAAATGAAAAACCGGGAAAATTGGTCTGGTTTCACGTGGCTTCGCTTGGAGAGTATGAACAAGCCAAACCTGTGATCGCCAAATGGAAGGAAGTTTTTCCGGACTACCTGGTTGCGGTAAGTTTTTTTTCTCCTTCCGGATATGAACCGACTTCCAAAAAGCCTCAACCTCATGTGGACCTCATTACCTACCTTCCCTTGGACCGCAAATCTTGGGCGGATAAGTTCGTCAATTTATTGAATCCGGAGTTTGCCTTCTTTGTCAAATATGATCTTTGGTATCACCACATTCAGGCTCTGAAGCGGAGAAAAATTCCTGTCTACCTGATTTCTGCGGTATTTCGGCCCAGTCAGATTTATTTCTCCTTGTACGGTGATTTTTTCAAAAATCTTCTTTTTCAGCTGGATTGGATTTTTACCCAAAATATCCAAAGCCTTGCCTTGCTGGAGACCATTGGGATTTCAAAAGCCTCCAAAGTTGGGGATACCCGTTTCGATCGGGTGGCGGCCACCGCTGCAGATCCTAAGCCCATGGAGGATATCCAATCCTGGATTGGAGAAAAACCCGCAGTGGTCATCGGTTCTGCCTGGCAGGAAGATATGGATCTTTTGATTCCTCTGATCAATTCCAAGCCGGAATACCGTTGGATTATTGCCCCGCATGATCTAAGTCCAGAGCCTATGGATCGGTGGGCTGCCCAATTGACCTCTCCCTCTCAAAAGTATTCCCTGTGGAGTTCGAAGGGCGATAATGCCATTTTGTTCATAGACAACATCGGGATGCTTTCATCCCTCTATCAATTTGGGAAAATAGCCTATGTGGGTGGAGGATCTGGCAAAGGCCTTCACAATATTCTGGAACCTATAGGATTTGGAATCCCGGTCATATTCGCCAAAGTAAAAAATGCCGGAAAATTTCCGGAAGCAGGCCAAAGCCAACTCGAAGGATGTGGCTTTGAGGTTTCTTCTACAGAAGATTTGGTTCGGGTTTTTGAAAGTTTGGAAGACAGTGATTTTTATAAGACCTCCGCAGATTCTGCCAAAAAATGGGTAAACTTAAACCTGGGTGCAGCCGATAGGATTGTTTCTTTTATCCATTCCCAAATCTGAATTTCATGCAAGGAAGAATCGTAAAATCAACCGGGAGCTGGTATGTAGTCAAGGCGGGGGAGCGGTTTGTTTCTGCCCGGCTAAAGGGGAAATTCAAGCAAGAGGATCTCAAACTGACCAATCCGATTTCAGTCGGCGATTGGGTGGAATTTGAAAAGGAATCCGGACAAGAGACTGCTGTGATTTTGGATATTTTGCCCAGAGAGAATTATGTGATCCGAAAGTCTACCCGTAAGCAGCATTTTTCCCACATCATTGCCAGTAATCTGGATCAGGCTATTCTGGTGATTACCATGAAAAAACCCAGGACTTCTCTGGGGTTTATCGACAGGTTTTTGGTCAGTACGGAAAGTTTTCGGATACCTGCCTTGCTGGTGGTCAATAAAATGGATCAACTTGAGAGCGAGGAAGAAAAAGAGTGGCTTCAGGATATTCATGAAATTTATGAGCCCTTGGGATACCCTGTCTTGGAGGTTTCCGCTTTGAAGGATGAGATGCTGATGGAAAAATTTCTTCCTTGGATTCAGGACAAATCCAGCTTGATTGCGGGGCATTCAGGCGTGGGCAAATCTACCTTATTGAATGCGTTGGTGCCCGAGGCGAAGCAAGACACCCAGGAAATCTCAGGATATAGCGCCAAAGGTGTGCATACTACGACCTTTGCAGAGATGTTTTTTTTGCCTGAGGGAGGGGATTTGATCGATACTCCGGGAATCAAAGAATTTGGGATTTTGGATGTGGAGGATGCAGAATTATCGCATTATTTTCCTGAAATGAGACAATTTCTCGGACAGTGCAAATACAACAACTGTACCCATACCAATGAACCCGGGTGTGTGGTAATCCAGAAAATGGAAGAGGGATACATTCATCCCTATCGATACAAAAGCTATGTAAATATTCTTTCAGAAGAGGATTCTCATCGCTGAGTTACTTTGATCCCAAGGCATTTTGGCCTAATTTTCCTTTTTGAAAATCATCCCATGAGCGACGTACTCAATCACAAGCAGATCGGACAGAAAGTCACCCGAATGGCCTTCGAGATTTATGAGAGAAATGTAAATGCCGGAGCGGTGGTGTTTGCCGGAATCTCCGGAATGGGCACCACCTTAGCCAAACTTTTGGCACAAGAGCTAAAAATTATTTCTCCGATTCCTGTGGAAGAAGTTGAAATTCTTCTGGATAAATCAAATGTTTCGAAGTCTGAGGTACAACTCTCAAAGGAGATTGAACTGTCCGGGAAAACTATCATTCTTGTGGACGATGTGCTCAACACCGGAAAGACCCTGGTCTATGCCATGAAGCCGTTTTTGGATTTTGAAATTGAAAAAATGGAAATCGCAGTATTGGTCAACAGGAGCCACGGGCATTTTCCGGTAAAGCCTGATTACACAGGCTACGAGCTTGCGACGACCTTCAACGACCATATTCGTGTTGATTTTTCAGAAAATAAGTACGCTGTCCATCTAGTATAACCTATGTCTGTTCATTCCTCTGCTTCGGTCAAAAGAGTCACCACCCATACCCTTCAGGAAATGAAAATCCGGGGGGAAAAGATTTCCATGCTGACAGCCTATGATTTTAGCATGGCTAAAATCGTAGATGCAGCCGGGATGGACATCATTTTGGTCGGGGATTCGGCTTCTAATGTAATGGCTGGCCATGAGACAACCTTGCCGATTACCTTGGACCAGATGATCTATCATGCTTCGGCAGTGGTTAGAGCGGTAAAGCGTTCTTTCGTGGTGGTGGATATACCATTTGGAAGTTATCAGGGCAACAGTTCGGAAGCTCTCCGGTCTGCTATCAGGATTATGAAGGAGTCCGGGGCACATGCAGTCAAAGTAGAAGGTGGATCAGAAATCAAGGAATCGGTCATGAGAATCTTGAGTGCTGGTGTTCCAGTGATGGGTCATTTGGGTTTGACCCCTCAGTCTATATATAAATTTGGAACCTACACCGTAAGGGCCAAAGAAGAAGCAGAAGCTGAGAAATTACTTTCCGATGCAAAGGTTCTGGAGGAATGCGGCTGCTTCGCCATTGTATTGGAGAAAATTCCAGCTTCCCTTGCCAAAAAAGTCTCAGAATCGGTTTCCATCCCTGTGATCGGGATTGGGGCTGGGCCGGATGTAGATGGTCAGGTATTGGTCATGCACGATATGCTCGGGATAACTCAGGAATTTAAACCCAGATTTCTGAGGCAATATGCCGATCTGCAAAAAACCATGATGGAAGCTTTTCAGCAATATATCACGGATGTGAAGAACAGAGATTTTCCAACCAAAAACGAAAGTTATTAGACCATTTTTGAAGCCATATTCTTGACAAGCACCTCAATTGGGGTGCTTTTTTTATGGATATACGACAATTGCCGTATAGTCTAGCCTTTACCTGAGGGATAGCTTTGATCAAAATTCTTTTTATCATGAAAAAGCTATTCAATACCACCCGATTAACGATTCTTGCGATGATTTTGATCATATCTGCAGGATCAGCTTCCTTTTCCCAAGAGCCTCAATGGAAAGTGACCCTGGAAAAAGGAGTAGAATGGACCCGGTACACTCCCAATAAAATCCTGTTGGTAGGGAGTTCGGACTGGGGATTGCACGGCATCGATGCCACTACAGGTAAGCTTCTCTGGTCAAATGAGGACCTTTACAATTCGGCCAAGGCTCTCAAAGGACCAGATGGCAAGAAAGTTGGCTATACGCCGGATTTGATTAGGGTGTTGGAAGATCCAGAGAACCCCCAGATTTCGGATTATGCCCTTGTGAAATACACAGACAATATTTTAGTCAAGAATTTTGTACTGATCAATATCCGAACCGGGGAGTTGATCATGAATCCCAAAATGGCAGGAATGCCCGTGGTCAAGGTGGTAGGTCCAGAGCAGGCTACCTTTAATTACTATGCTTCTGATTACATACCGGAGTTGAAAGGGGTCGTCCTCACAGCAGGTTGGGAAGATATGTATACCGCGGGTAAGCCATACAAACAAATTACCAAATTTGTTGACCTCACCACCGGGAAAGTAGCCTGGGAAAGTGAAACTTTTTCCTCCAAGCTTCTTCCCGTTGTGACTGATGATAGCCACCTGCTTTTCATCGGGGACAAGACTTCCGCCAAAATCAATTCTAAAACCGGAGAGCCTATCTGGACATTTGAAGTAGCAGAGAAGAAAAACAGCTTTGAAGCTTTTGATGCGAATATCCGACTGACCGAGGGATATTTTTATCAGAAAAAAGGAAGTCAGGGAGTGGTCAGTGCAGTGGATTTAAAGTCAGGAAATGTCCTTTGGGAAAAGCCGCTTTCTTCCAAAGATGCCCCTTTTCTGACTGCGGAGGATTTCGGAGTGATTGTGGCGGATGAGAAAAACTTCACTTTATTGGAAGCTTCCAACGGGAATACCAAATGGACAGCCAAGAAACTGTCCGGAATCGTCGTGGATCTTCCGAAGGATTATGGTATCGCTGTGGGGGAAAGGGATAAATACCTGACCGTTTTGGATAAAAATACAGGAGAGGAAAAGTGGTCCCAAAAAGTGAAAGGAATTCGGATAGATCAATTGACAGGGGCAGGAATCATGTATACCGATGAAGAAGGCAATGTGGGTCTTTTCGGGTTTGACGGCAAACCTGTGTGGAGCGCTAAGGATATGATCAAAGGTCCGGCACTCCGGGCTAAACCTTCTCTGGACCAGGAGTTTTTCTACAGCGATGAAAAGGTGTATCGGGTGAATTTGGCCACTGGGGAGAAAAAGGTAATTATCGACAAAGTGGAGTTTAATGAAAAAGAAACTCCGGATAATCTGGAATTTACAGGGTCCAATTTCGTGATTTCTTCCAGTCAAAATATGATGGGTTTTGATGAAAACGGGACGATACTTTATCAAGATCACTGGGCTTCTCCGAAGATTTCATTGGCTGGGAGAATAGCGATGAGGACGATGCAAGTGGCCATGGTAGCCATGGCTTCCGCTGCGGCTTATCAGCAAGGTGCCACTCAAGGCTCTTCTTTTGCCCCATCTGCAATCAGCAAGGAATATGGTCGGCAGCGGGAGTTTTTTGAAGACATGTCCGGAGCTTTCGGGCAGGTAGCCAATCAGAGATTCAAAGCTACCAAGCACCGTGGAATTTACAGTTTTATCCTGACCGATGTGGGAGGGGGAGTTGGACTTGTGAAAGTGGATAAGGTAAGCGGAAAAGAAACCGGCAAGATTGTGCTGAACGACAAAGAGCCGATTTTTGACTCCGATCCTGAAAATGGGATGATCTTTTACAAACCCTCCAAGAAAGATGTGCATGGGTACATCTTCTAAAAGGAATGAAACTTTACAAAAAAAGACCGGCTTAAAAACCGGTCTTTTTGATGTTAAGAAACTTGGGATTCATTTATTTTTTCCTTGACGCGAAGCATGAAGTCACTCAGGACATTCATGTAATTGATGAAAGCATCATAGGGGGTGTCGTAAGGGCTAAAGTATTGATGGACAGATCCATCCGAGAAAAATTTAGTACACATATAATAGAAATGATCAGAGGTCTGGAGATAGCTCCAGTCCCGCTGGATTTCCGGATCATCGATTCCTTTTACCTGTTTTTCCAGCTCATACAATCTGTCAAATGCCTCATCCTGCAGGTCATTTCCCAGCCAAGCAGTCAGATCCCGCTCTTCATCTGCCCAGGAAATCGGGATGGGGACGTGGATTTTTCCTACAGCTTGGCTATGGTCGATTACCTCAGAAGGCGTAGAAAATGAGAAATTGGAATGTTTGAAAATTGCCTCTGGCAAATGGCGCATAAATTCAAAGATCCCGGTGTCTGCCCATTGATGCTCACCAAAGGTTTCATAATCCATGAAAAGATTTACCACTTGCTCTTCTTTGGGGATGGCATTCAGCCAGGATACAAATTTATCGGTGGTCAAGGGGTAGTCAGCCCAGGTTTTGTTGCTAAACCGGAATGCGATGTCATCCGATAGCCTGAAGTTTTTCAACAATACTTTCAGGTTAGGATCATTGGCATTGGTGTACACATAGTTTGGACTTTTCCAGCCCAGAATATGCTTGGCACCTTCCGTAAGGATGCCTTTATAACCCATTTCTGAAACCATCGATCCAATGGAGTCGGAATAAATCAACTCTGTATTGCGGAATACTTTTGGGGTATATCCATTAAATAGTTCTTTGATTTTTTTCTGGTGTTTCTGGACCAGTTTCGTGAATTCCTCTTTGCTTTTGAGGGCAGCCAAGGAGTGGGTGTAGGTTTCGTTAAGCAGTTCTACTTGTCCGGTAGCCACTAGTTTTTGAAAGCTTTCCAAAACATCCGGGGCATAGGCTTCCATTTGGTCCAGGAAAGTTCCGGAAATCGAAAAAGCCACCTTAAATTTCCCAGGATATTGGTGGATGAGATCCATCAATAAGGCATTCATGGGGAGGTAGCATCTTTGCGCAGCTTTTCGGATTACATTTCTGTTCAAAAAGTCATCCCAATAATGATGGTCCTCACCGATGTCGAAGAAGCGGTAAGGCTTTAATCTGAAAGGCTGATGCACCTGAAAGTAAAAGCAGATGGTTCTCATGAGGATTGGGCTATAGTTTTTTCATATACAGTTATCAGTTTGGCAGCGACATGCTCCCACTTTAATTTTTTCAATTCATCGCTCCCCAGTTCCTTGAACATTCTGGAAATGCCATCGTAATGAAGCAATGCGAAAATCGCGTCAGCCATGGCGTCAACGTCCCAAAAATCAACCTTGATGGCATTGACCAATACCTCGGCTACTCCCGATTGCTTGGAAATGATCACGGGGGTATTATGCCTTACCGCTTCCAAAGGGGCGATTCCAAAGGGTTCAGATACTGATGGCATCACATAGACATCAGAAATGGCATACATATGATCCACATCTTTACCCTTCAAAAATCCGGTGAAATGAAATCTTGAGGCCATTCGAAGCTCGGCGACCCGTTGGATCATTCGATTGAGAAGGTCACCTGATCCGGCCATGACAAAGCGGACATTGGGATCTCTGTCGATGACTTTTTTGGCGGCTTCGACAAAGTACTCCGGACCTTTTTGGAAGGTGATTCTTCCCAGGAAAGTCACGATTTTTTCGGGGACTTTCTTTTCATATTCTGACTTGATAATACTTGCATCCAGCACGGCATTGTGCAGCACAGATACCTTGTGGGCAGGAATGCCATA
Organism: Cyclobacteriaceae bacterium; assembly: GCA_033844545.1. Taxonomy (GTDB): domain Bacteria; phylum Bacteroidota; class Bacteroidia; order Cytophagales; family Cyclobacteriaceae; genus Algoriphagus. The sequence goes on from JAJLJS010000289.1 coordinate 9,655, forward strand.
TTTTCTGATGATAATATTTCGGGTCAAATGACTTACCGCCACAATATGGTCAGCGGCCTCCATTCCTGCCCGCTCAATATCGTATACTGGTTGGTTGACTGATTCTCCAGATCGGTCAAATTCTGTGGCGTGGACATGTACTACCAGAGGTTTTCCACTCATTTCTTTGGCGGCAATGCCCGCGGGAAAGGCTAGCCAATCATGGGCATGGATAATGTCAAAGTCTTTTCGGTCTTTGGCGATTTGAGCTCCGACCAACGCATACCTTGAGACCTCCTCCATGAGGTTTTTCCCATACTTTCCGCTAAACTCATACTTATTGGTAAAAATGCTTTCATCCACATCCGTGCGATCATGAATGGCATAATCTGTGAACTTTTGGTATTCTTCAGGCCCTAAATAAGGCACCAAAAAACTGCTTACTTCCAGGTAGGTGAGGTTTTTCCAGATGTTTTTGAATTTCTTCTCCCGATAATTGATCGTAACGTCACTGGCATTGACAAAGTCCGCAAGATCTTCCTCATCCCCCCAAAGCTTTGGAACCACAAAAATCACCTCCTGATTATGGTGATTCATGCCTTTTACTAAGCCATAACAGGCCGTTCCTAAACCTCCGGAAATATGTGGGGGAAATTCCCATCCAAACATCAACACTCTCATACAAGAAGCTTTTTAAGTTCTTTTGACTAAGTCCATCATTCGTAATAGTTCTGCAACGCTCCAGGCCTGTGACACAGATCCTTTCGGTCGATGAGGAGGGTCACCATCATAGATTTCTGCGATGGTCCCTACACCGTATTGGGTCATGACACCGTCAAACCCTTTGATAATTTTTTGAACGAAATTCTTGGCGGCTTTACCGTGAAGTTTAAGATATCCTTCCACAAAATGGCCCAAAAGCCAAGTCCAAACCGTTCCGTTGTGGTAGGCATTATCCCGGCTGATTTGATTGCCAAAATAATATCCTTTATACCCTGGATCCTCAGGAGATAGGGTTCGCAGTCCTCTGGAGGTAAGGAGTTTTGACTTGACAATTTCAAGAATTAAGTCATTTTTCTCCTCATTAAGCATGGTGTAAGGAAGTGAAGTTGCGAAGATCATGTTGGGACGGATAGACCAATCTTTTTCTTCTCCTTTCACCACATCGGCTAAGTATTCATATTCCCAAGACCAAAATTCCCTTTCAAAAGATTCTTTCACTTTCGAGGATAGGGTAAGATACTCTTCATCTCCGCTCAATTCATGATAAAAGCAAAGGGCATTGTACCAAAGTGCCTGGATTTCTACAGGGCAACCGATTCTTGGGGTCACCGGGCCATCAGGAGTGATCGCATCCATCCAGGTCAGGGCCACATCCTCTTGGCCGCCCCAAATCAATCCATTTTCCAGCATGTGAATATGGAAGTCAGTTCCGGCTTTATATCCCTCGATGATTCCTCTGAGTTTTCCGAGATACCGTTCTTTGATGGTTTTTTTGTCTCCAGTATAAACTATGTATTGCTGCAAAGACCAGAAAAACCACAAGGGAGCATCCATCGAGGTCATGTTGGTAAAGTCCCCGCTCCCGATGTTGGGGAAAAGGGGGCCTTTAAGGTCTTTGGCCATGGAGTCCATGATCTCCAAAAAAGTCTCATTGTCTCCGGCTGAAAGCGTGAGACCAGGAGCTGCAAGAAAAGTATCCCTTCCCCACCATCCAAACCAAGGATATCCGGCAATTATTCTCACATCACCATCTCTCCTTCGAATGAATTGACCGGCTGAGTTTCTAAGACAGTTCTCAAAATTGTTTCTCGGGATTCTTCTGGCGATTTCTTTTTCAAATGCCCTTTGGCGGGTGGAAGGATCAGCTTCTGTCAATCCTGCTGAGAAAATGACCGATTCTCCTTTTTCAATGTCAAATTCAAAGTAGCCCGGAACAAAAAGATCCTCCTGATAATCGTATCCACGCTCTCTTTCCTGAATGTATTCAATATTGAAATACCAGTCCGGCTGAGAAACATACTCCCCCTTCTTCGAAAGCTGCAAGAATAGCGGGTCATATTGGGGATACAATCGGAATTTGACTCCGTTTGGCGCTTTTCCTGGAGTTTTATTGATGTGTTCATTTGCTTTCATCAAGGTATGATACCCCCGGAAAGCCAAAAAGGGTTGGATTCTGATCTTTGTTGGAGAATGCGCCTCCAATAAGGTGTATCGGATCATGACCCGGTCACGATTGGTGTCCAAAATGAGCTCTTTTTGTAGCAGGACACCCCCGACTCTATAGGTAAGTTTGGGAATAGGTTCAGAGTCAAAATCCTCCAGATACTTGTGTCCACGGGGAGAATAATTTCCCGGAAACTTACTGATGCCCAGATTGAAACTTGCTCCCCGTTGAATCACGGTCTCGTGAACGGTAGACAACATGACATGATTTTGGGAATCAATCTGGGGTTGAGGGACGACCAACAGGCCATGATACTTTCGTGTGTTGCATCCGATGATGGTCGTACTGGTGTAGGTCCCTGATCGGTTAGTCCGAATAATCTCCCGCTCTAGAGAATAATTCAGGTTGATTAATTGGGTTTTATCGAAATGGATATAACTCATAGGGGAAAATTGTAGGAGATTAAAAATAGAGGTTTGAACGGACAAGAAAAATTAATGACAAAAAAATAAAGGTTATGTCTTCATAACCTTTCTTTAAAACGAGTTTTTAAGAATGAATCGTCTCCTTTTGAACTTCTTCAAAAGCCCTAAGAGACTCCTCAAATTTACTAAAATAGCTCTTTACAAGGCTGATATTCACGGGTTTTACCACCGGAAATTTGGGCGAGGATTTGAACAAAGTAAACATCGTGGGTTGGTTTAATTTGGTCTTGAGTGGTCAAATGTTGTGCCAATTTGGTTTGACTAAAAACAACAAAACCCCTCATAGTGAGGGGTTTGGGTGAAAGACCGGGTTCGAACCGGCGACCTCTGGTGCCACAAACCAGCGCTCTAACCAGCTGAGCTACAATCACCGTGTTTGCTGTCCATTGAGGGATCTCCTCAATTGGTCTGCAAAAGTAAGTAGATGGAGGTTTAAGCGCAAGAAGGTTTTTATTTATTTGTGAAAAAAGTTAACCGCATTCCTTTTTCACTTTCATCAAATACGCCTTCATTGTACGCTAAATGTCCGGAAACGATCGTTTGGGTCACTTTTGCCTGAAAAGTGTATCCTTCAAATGGAGACCATCCACATTTGGCCAAAATGTTTTCGGTGCTGACAGTCCAAGGAGAGTTCAAATCTACGAGTACTAAGTCTGCAAAATACCCTTCCCGGATAAAACCACGGTCTTCGATTCGAAACAGTTTGGCCACGTTGTGAGACATTTTCTCAGCAATTTTTTCCAGACTTATTCTTCCTTGATGATAGAATTCCAGCATGGCCACCAAGCTGTGTTGGATCAAAGGTCCTCCAGAAGGGGCTTTGGTGTAAGATTGCGCTTTTTCTTCCAAGGTGTGCGGGGCGTGGTCTGTGGCAATGACATCAATCCGGTCATCCACCACAGCTTGGAAAATTTGATCCCGGTCTTGGGCTGTTTTTACGGCTGGGTTCCATTTGATCAAAGTGCCTTTGGTGTTGTAGTCTTCTTCTGAAAACCACATATGGTGGATGCAAGCTTCTGCTGTGATTTTTTTCTCCTCCAATGGAATGCTGTTGTCAAACAAACTCAATTCTTTCGCTGTGCTGATGTGTAAAATATGAAGTCTGGTTCCAAATTTTTTGGCCATTGCCACAGCCCGGCTGGAGGCATCATAGCAGGCTTCCTCGGAGCGGATTTTTGGGTGGGCCTGGATCGGAATGTCCTCACCATATTTTTCCTTGTATTCAGCCAGGTTATTGGCAATGATATGGTCGTTTTCAGAATGGATCGCCAATAGCCCCTTGTATTCCCGAAAGATTCCCTCTAAGGATTCAATGTTGTCGACCACCATATTTCCCGTGGAGGATCCCTGAAAAACTTTCAAGCCGCAGACATTTTTCAAATCCAGTTTTAGAATTTCTTCCAGGTTGTCATTAGTACCTCCAAAAAAGAAGGAATAATTAGCCAAGGATACTTCTTTGGCCCGGGCATATTTCTCTTCCAAAAGGGGGATGGTCACTGCCTGAGGTACAGTATTGGGCATTTCCATATAGGAAGTGGTTCCCCCTGCTACTCCGGCTTTGGCCTCGGTGTAGATTTCTCCTTTATGGGTTAATCCCGGCTCGCGAAAGTGTACCTGATCATCAATCACTCCTGGAAAGAGGTGTTTTCCTTTTCCATCAATATAGATATCTGCAGCTTCATGGCTCAGATCTGGAGCGATCTTGGCTATGCGTCCTTCTTTCACCAAAAGGTCAGCCCGAGTAATCCGGCCTTCATTGACTATATTTGCGCCTGTAATCAGGATACTTTTCATTTAGTTCTTCGGTTTGGATTCCAATCTTCTCTCCAAAATTAACAATCATGAGCAATGAAGCCTTAGGTTTTGATGCATTTAAGCTAAATAAACAATTGCTTGAAGCAGTGAATGAATCTGGCTATACCAGCCCAACCCCCATACAAGAAAAGGCAATTCCCTTGGCTTTATCGGGACATGATGTTTTGGGGATCGCCCAGACCGGTACGGGTAAAACAGCTGCCTATGTTTTACCTCTTTTGATGAAGGTGAAATATGCCCAAGGGAAGCATCCCCGTGCTTTGATCCTTGCTCCCACCCGGGAACTGGTCATGCAGATAGAGGAAGTTGCGAAGCAGTTAGGCAAGTACACAGACCTGAGGATCGTGAGTCTTTATGGAGGAATCGGTCCCAAAGCTCAAATCGAACTGATAGAAGCAGGAGTAGATGTGGTCATTTCCACCCCGGGAAGATTTATGGATATCTATCGAAAAGGTATCATTTATACCAAAGACCTCAAGACTATGGTTTTGGATGAGGCAGACAAAATGATGGACATGGGCTTTATGCCTCAGATTCGGTCTATTTTGGAAGTGATTCCCTCCAAAAGGCAAAATTTGCTTTTTTCGGCTACCTTTTCTGCTCGGGTAGAAAATCTATCTGCAGAATTTTTGGAATTTCCGGAACGGGTGGAAATCGCGCCATCCGCTACTACAGCAGAGACCATCGCCCAAGTAAAATACCTGGTCCCGAATATCAAAACCAAAATCAACCTTTTGGCGGAACTGCTGGAAAATGAAGAGGTGAAAAGAGCTATTATCTTTACGCGAAGCCGTAAAAATGCCGAATCAGTTTACTCCTTTCTCGAAAGGAAAAACTTCGGTGAAATCCGGGTCATCCATGCCAATAAAGGACAGAATACCCGAATCAACTCCATGGAAGATTTTAAGGCTGGGGAAGTCAGGCTCTTGGTAGCCACGGATGTAGCCTCCAGAGGATTGGATGTCTCCATGGTTTCTCATGTGATCAATTTTGATGTCCCGCTCATTTACGAAGATTATGTACATCGGATCGGCCGGACAGGCAGGGCAGAAAATGAAGGAAAGGCGATCACATTTGTCAATCCCGCTGAAGCCTACCATTTCGAAAGAATTGAGGAATTGATCCGGATGAAGGTGGAGGAAATGGAGATCCCTTCGAAGGTGGAAATTCCACCGACCCCTTTTGAAGAAAAGCAGGCCTATGCCAGAGAATTGGATAAATTGAAACAAAGGGATAATCCAGACTACAAAGGTGCTTTTCACGAAAAAAGAGAAAGGCCCAAACAAAATATAGGAAAAGGCGAAAAGGTCAAAGCTAAAAAGCATGGCAAAAAGCCCAACAGAAATCAGCTGAAAACCAAGAATCAAAAAAACAAAGGAAAATAAAAAAGGCCCCGTCGGGGCTTTTTTCTGTTATCTGTCAGTTCGGGTATTGGTGCCGTCCACCGGAGTTCTTTGTTCCCTGTTTGCGAGATCCCAAGCGGTATGGAAAATCAACTGGGTTCTTTTCTGCATCAAAGGAAACTCGATTTTGTCCACGGTATCTGTTACCTGATGGTAATCATCATGTACCCCGTTGAAGAAGAAAATGACCGGGATGTTGAATTTGGCAAAATTATAATGGTCGGATCGGTAATAGAATCTGTTCGGATCGTCTTCTGCATCATAGCGATAATCCAGGATCAAGTTGGTGTAGGTGATGTTGTTGTATTCGTTGATTTTCTTCAAATGAGAAGAAAGCATCTCTGACCCGATCACGTACACATAATCTTTGTTTTCCGCATTTTGATATTCATAATCAATTCTGCCTACCATGTCAATATTGATATTGTTCACGGTGTTGGCAATCGGGAAAATTGGATTCTCAGAATAATACTGAGAACCTAACAGTCCTTTTTCCTCTCCGGTTACATTCAAAAACAAAATACTTCTTCTAGGTCTGTTTCCTTCCTTGGCAGCTGTCGCAAAAGCTTGGGCAATTTCCATTACTGAAACTGTCCCTGAGCCATCGTCATCTGCACCATTGAAAACCTCTCCGGTAGAGCTTACGCCCACGTGGTCATAATGAGAGGAAATGACCAAAACTTCTTCTTTTTTATCGGTTCCTTCCAAAAACCCCATCACGTTGTAGGCTTCTACCGGAGTTTTGGTTTTTACGACTTGGTACGTGGCTTTTTGAGAAGCAATGGTTTCCGGGGTGGATTTGGCAGCCTCTTTTAAGGTTTCAAGTGGAGTGCCAAAAAGCTCGGCCATTTTATCAGAGCTGACCATGAAAACCGGTCTTTGCTTGGTTTCAGAATCAAATCCGATTCTTCCTTTCCCAGCCAGGGATTTATATCGATTGGCAATTCGGTCAAAATTTGCCTGACCTTCCATGGTTACGATAACAATTCCGGCAGCTCCAGCATCCATGACTTTAGTCACTAAGTCATTGGAGCGAACGCCGACAGCCCATAGACCGACCAGCTTGTCTTTTACGTCCACTTTGGCCAAGTTTTCATCATTGACCAGTCCCAAAAATACCAATTCAGATTTGGCAGCTTTTTTCATGTCTCCATCACCGATGAATACAAAATCCTGATTTTCTACCAGTTTTTGCTTTCCTACCTGGAGGGTGACTTTGTTAAAAGATGTGCTCACTAAGGGCACACTTTGAAAATAACTTCCTGAAGCAGGACCGGTTAGGCCTAAGCCTTTGTAGAAGTCTGCCAAATAATTAGCTGCGATTTTTCCTTCTTCAGAGCCGGTATCCCGTCCTTTCATTTCGTCGGAAGCCAGGTAAGTCAGGTAAGTTTTGAGGTCTTCTGCGGTGATGGTGTTGGCATATTTTACCTGCGTAGGATTTTGGGCTAAAGTGGGTAGTGCCAATCCAAACGCAAGAATGCCGGAGAATAATAATCCCTTTCTCATATAGTTATATGGTTTTATGGGCCCTAAGCTAGAAAATAATTTCACGCTCAAAAAAACCACTCGTCACTTCCTGAGGTTAATAGCCAAATAATTGAGGGAAATCAAAGGGTTTTTGGGAGGCAAATCGTACCTTTGCGCCCATA
>JAJLJS010000290.1:0-5041 GCA_033844545.1 Cyclobacteriaceae bacterium
AAGAACTGAGAGCTTCCCAAGACACGGTGGAAAACTCCCGGAAAATCGAAAAAAAGATCTATAAACTTAATTCCAGGGTAGAAAGCCTGGAAAAGAAGCTGGAGTTTGGAAACGGCATCATGAGAACAGGAAATCCGGCGGAAATCCTGGACGAAGAGCTTACCGAAAAATCAGTCTCCAATCTTCAGGGCTATCTGGTCAATCACGGTTTTTTTGATGCCACAGTGGACCATGAGGTGGAGACCAAAGGACAGAAAGCATTTGTGACCTACTTTATCCAAGAGCGTGAGCCTTACATCATGGACACGATCTATCGGAAAACAGACAATGAAGAAATCAAGCGGATTCTGGATGACAATAAAAAGAGCTCACATTTAGAAGCTGGGGCCATTTACTCGCAGGATAATATTATTGCAGAGCGAAACAGGATCGAGGATCTGTTGAAAAACAACGGATTCTTTATGTTTTCCAGATCCTACATCAATTACATTGTCTTTAAGGATACTGCCGAGAAAAAAGTAAACATCGAGGAAGTCATCCAAAAACCCACTTTTGCCGAAAAGCATGAGCCTTACACCATAGACTCCATCAATTTTCGGATCAACCCACCCAGCAATGAATTTGTGGATCGAAGCATCCAGAATAGTTTTGGAGGAATTGATTTCTCCTTCTATCGGGATCGATATTCTGAGAAAATTCTGGCTTCCCGGATTCAGATCGAAAAACACGGACGCTATAGTCGGGTAAGCACCATCGAGACCCAAAGGCTCCTCAACAACCTGGACTTGTTCCGATTTATCAATATTTCATTTGATACCCTTGGAACTTCCTTGACTGCCAATATTTATACTCAGCCGAACCAAAAATACCAGTTGACCAATCAGGTAGGTTTGACGATTACGGAGCAGCTCCCTGGGCCTTTTTTCAGTACCTCTCTGCGAAACAGAAATTTCTTCCGTGCGGGAGAAATATTAGAATTCAATTTCCGGGCTGGTTTGGAAGGGGTCGCATCAGCCACAGGTCAGGGGGTTTACCAGAGTACAGAACTCAATGGTTCCGTCTCGGTCATTTTTCCAAGGTTTTTGATTCCGTTTTCGCCGGGAGCCTTGCAGACCTTCGGGAAGTATAATCCGAACACTAGGGTTCAATTCGGCTATCTCCACACCAACCGTCCTGAATACACCCGAAATTCGATCAATGGCTTGCTTTCGTATACCTGGCAAACCCGAAACAACCGGCAAGCATTTACTTTCAATGCTGCCGACATCAACTACATCCGGACTCCGGTACTTACTCCTGAGTTTTTGCAGGTACTGGAGGATTTACAGGCGAGTGGCAACAACCTGATCTGGTCATTCCTTCCTTCCTTTGTCAGCAGTTTTTCAGGACAAACGGTGATCAACTTCAATCGCTATGGAGATTTCAATTCCAAAAGAGCCTCACTTCTTCGCCTCTTCTTTGAAAGTGGGGGAACCAGCTTGAATTTTTTTGATGTCCAAAGCAACGATGAACCGGGGATCGAATATGCAAATTTCCAATGGCTCAAAACCCAGATGGATTTCAGACGATACTATCCTCTGGACAAAAAACAGACTATCGCTTATCGACTGAATTTGGGATGGTCCAGACCTTATGGAGTCAGCGCAGGGGTTTTGCCTTATGAGAAATATTTCTTTGCCGGTGGTGGTACAAGTATCCGTGCCTGGCAAGCCCGACGCTTGGGTCCGGGGAGTTCCAAGCCGGTCATCGGCCCCGGGGGTGAATACGACTATGTCAATGAACAACCCGCAGAAATGATTCTGGAGAGTATGTTGGAATACCGTCGGAATCTGGTCGGGTTCTTCGACATGGCGTTTTTCGTGGATGCAGGAAACTCCTGGATGATCGGCGTGGATCCTTCCCGTCCGGGTGCGGATTTCAGATGGGACCGATTTTACAAAGAAATCGCCATAGGGACAGGAATTGGATTGAGAATGGATTTTGACTTTCTGGTCATCCGCCTGGACTTGGCCACCAAAGCCATAGATCCGGCTCAGGATGAAGGCGAGCGATGGGTTTTGGATAATTTATCCTTCAAAAGTCCCTTTGGGCAGAGAGGACAAACAGTACTTAATTTTGGGATTGGGTATCCCTTCTAATATCGGATGAGCAGGAAATCAAAAGAGGAAATTGCGGAAATCTACCGCCAGATGCAGGATCATATTTGCCAAGGACTTGAAAAAGCTGACGGCAAGGGAAAATTCCGTGAAGATGCCTGGGAAAGACCTGAAGGAGGAGGTGGAAGAACCCGGATTTTTGAATCCGGAGCCATCATCGAAAAAGGCGGAGTGGCCTTTTCTGCAGTACATGGCCCCACTCCCGAAAAAATCCTCCAAAAATTGGGATTGGAAAGAGCAGAATTCTTCGCAACAGGAGTTTCCATTGTCCTCCACCCTTATAGCCCGATGGTCCCGATCATCCACATGAACATCCGGTACTTCGAAATGGAAAACGGAGTGCATTGGTTTGGAGGTGGAATAGACCTGACTCCCCATTACATTGTTCCGGAGGACGCAAAATACTTTCACCAGGAAGTCAAAAAAGTCTGTGATCAGTTCGATTTGGAGTATTATCCCAAATTCAAACGATGGGCGGATGATTACTTTTTTATCCGGCACCGAAATGAAACCCGGGGTATTGGGGGAATTTTCTACGACCGGCTTAGCGCCAAATCGGACCAGGAGTTTGACCATATTCTAAACTTTTCCTTGGCGATTGGAAGGCTTTTTCCGGAAGTTTATGCCTATTTCATGGGGAAAAATTCACGGATTCCATTTGGGGAAAAGGAAAAAGCCTGGCAAAATCTCCGAAGAGGCCGCTACGTGGAATTCAACTTAGTCTGGGATGCGGGAACCAAATTTGGATTAGACACCAACGGCCGAACGGAAAGCATCCTCATGAGCATGCCTCCCCAGGCAGAATGGACCTATATGCATGAGCCTGCCTCCGGAAGCCCGGAAGAGTTTACTAAGAAACATCTGAAGAAAGAGTTGGATTGGCTAAACTTTGTCCCATGATCGAAACCCTGAAAAATCTCGACGAGGAATTTTTCCTCTGGCTAAATTCCTTCCATTGGGATTGGATGGATCCGGTGATGTTTCAAATGACCCAAACCTATACCTGGATTCCCTTATATGCCTTTTTGATTTTTAAAATTTACCGGGCAGACCCAAAAGGTAGTTGGTGGGTATTCGGAGGAGTGATGCTGACCATTTTGGTTTCGGATCAGTTTACCTCGGGATTTCTCAAGCCCTTGATGGAGCGCCTCCGTCCCTGTCATGATCCACGATGGGAAGGAGTGATTCACAATTATGGAAGATGTGGGGGATTGTACGGCTTTGTATCCTCCCATGCCGCCAATACCTTTGGCCTGGCTACCTTTTTGAACCTGAAAATGAAAGGAAAACTCAGACATCTGGGCTGGCTCTTTCTGTATGCTGTAGTCGTAAGCTATACCCGCATTTATCTGGGCGTGCATTATCCCTTTGACATCCTACTCGGAGCGGCTATTGGTGCGGTGGTCGGTTGGATTTGCTGGTTTTTTATCGTCTTTGTCAAAAGAGAACTGGTCAAAAGTATCCTGAAGAATTAAATCCGCTTTTCCTTGCCGGGTAATAATCCCTAGGAAAGCTCCCGGTCAAGTTGCTCCAAGGATTTCCCTTTGGTTTCCGGGAGTACTTTCCACAGCACCAAAAACCCAAAGGCACAGATCGCCCCGTACAACCAAAAATTATTGGCCCAGCCTAGGTTTTCCTTGATGGCTGGGAAAAAATAGGTCAGCGTAAAATTCCCTATCCAATGAGCCAAAGCTCCAATGGAAATCGCTGCACCCCGAACCCGTGTGGGGAAGATTTCCGAAAGCAAGACCCAAAGCAAAGGTGCCAGGGAAATGGAATAGAACATCACATTGGCCAGCACCAAAAAGACCACTACTCCCCCACCCAACTCTGCGAAAAAAGAAAATCCAATTCCCGCATAAATCAGGGTCATGGCTCCCAGACAGGTCAACAAGATGGACTTTCTCCCATACCGGTCTACTGTGGCCAAGGTCACAAAAACTGAGACCACCATTACCCCTCCGATCACGACGATATTCAGCATCATCTGCTTCAGGTTAAACCCCGCTGCCTGAAAGATATCCGCTGCATAGTAGATGACTACATTGATCCCGCTCCACTGCTGCAGAAAGGCCAAAAATATTCCCAAGGCTAAGAGTTTCAGGATCTTCGGCTGAAACAGGGCCTTGAGATTGATCTGGGATTCATCTCCCTCGGCCAAGGTCTCTTGGGTTTCCCGGATACTATCCTGGGCATAATCCAGTCCTCCGATTTTGGTTAAAACCATCCTAGCCCGATCTATTTGCCCATTTTTGATCATCCAGCGCGTACTTTCCGGCACCCAAAACATCAAGCCAAAAAACAGAAGCGCGGGAACGATCTCTGCCCCAAACATCCATCTCCAACCTTCTTGCCCATTCCAGCTCTGGGCAATTTGGGCAAAACTGGCCTCATCTGCCAGTTCGGTATCCAGCAGGGAAATCTTCCAATTGATAAGTTGTGCCAAAAGGACCCCAAACATGATCATCAATTGATTCAGGGTCACCATCCTCCCGCGTTTTTCGGCAGGAGACATTTCGGAAATATAAAGCGGAGAAAGATTCAACGCTATCCCCATCGCTACGCCACCCAGGATCCGATACCCGTTAAATCCAAAAAAAGAATCGGCCAAAGCAGTGCCGATGGCTGACAGAGAAAACAAGAATCCCGAAGCAATCAGCAGTCGCTTTCTCCCCAAGGTATCGCTTAAGAAAATACACAGGCCAGCACCGATCATGCAGCCGACCAAAGCCGAACTAGTCCCCCAACCCTGATCTTCCACACTGGTGATATTAAAATACGGCTCATAAAAGGGCTTAGCTCCTCCGATCACCACCCAGTCGTAGCCAAACAAAAAACCGCCCAGAGCAGCAGTTAAGGATATCAGCCAGAGGTAGGTTTGGTTG
>JAJLJS010000291.1:0-24673 GCA_033844545.1 Cyclobacteriaceae bacterium
TGTGGGGGCAAGGATGGATTTTTAATCAGAGGTGATTGGATGGAATATTTGATACCGATCGCCCCCTTGGGGCTCAAATCAATAATCTCGAATCTGACCCCAAATTCAATTTGGGGCTGAAACAGAACGCACCTTTGGTGCTGCAACCGATAAATGCCAAAGGCATTTTTTGTAATAGCCCAGGATTCAATTCTGGGATAAATGATCCATTATAGTATTTAGAGCCCCAACGGGGCGATCTGTATTGTACATCAATCCCACACATATTTTTCATCATAATCAATCCGATATTCCTCCAAAAACCTCCTGTACTCGGTTTGGAAATCTATTTTTTGATGGTGTTTCTGCTGATTTTGGATATATTTTTTGACGGTTTCCAGTTTGGATTGAGAAACTGAAAATGCACCATATCCCTTCTGCCATTCGAAATCTCGACGGATTAATTCCTTGAATTTGATCGAGCTGGAGATTTTGACATTTTTCACCAAATCGGCAATAGGGATTGTTCGTGGCAGTGTGCAAAGCCTGTGAATATGATCTGGCATCATAAAAATCTCTTCTGTAAATGAACCCAAACCCGCACCGACTTTGACAAAATAGGCTTGCGCATTTGGCCTTATTTCTTCTGAAATCATCGGGATCAGATTCTTGGTAGAAAAAACGATGTGAAGGTAGACTTTGGCTAGGGACTGAGGCATGGTTTGAAAAATTTGAGATTGAAAAATGGATTACAGATCGTGCCTTTGGCACTCTTTAAAAATACAAAATTGATTTTAAACCCAGAATTGAATTCTGGGCTGGAACGGGGCGTGCCTTTGGCACTTTTCCTGTAATCCGGTTGAAATACCACTAGCGCTGAAGGCGCATTTTGTATCCACCCCAAATTCAATTTGGTGCAAGAATGCATAAATGAAAACCGGAGCCCCAAAGGTGCGATCTGTAAAAAAGGCTTTCACAGACTGCCTAAAAAAACTAGGTCATCTGACGTATTCCTTGCCCTTAGTCTTTTCGGGATTTTTGAAAATCATACAAATTCTTTAATCCATGAAAAACCTAATTTTCTCCTTCCTACTTCTTTTGGCCTTGTCTTCCTGTAATTCTGAAGATGAAAATCCTGGTTCTGAAGGTTGCAATGGAGCTTCCTGCTCTCCTGCGATCGCTACCGGGGAAATTGCCGCAACGATTCCTGCTTCAGCCGTAGGAGTTTATAAGTGTGTGGTGACTTTTGCAAATCCTGGCTCTCCTTTTCCTCTGGGTACAAAAGCAACCTTTGAAATCACCTCTGATCAGAAATTGATCGTGACCATTCAAGGCAAAGAGTGTCTGACAATTTCCAATCCAATTTGGAGATTTGGGGCTAATGCTTCCTCAGGAAATTATACCTGGAAGGATTCCTGCAGAGATAATGTGGCCTACAATGTTTCCTTTTCCGGGAGTGCTTTCAACGAAGTGAATATGGAACCTGTCATGGGTACCGGGTTTTTTGGACAATTTTCTTTGGAGTGATTTTCCTGTTTATCCTCTAAGATTGATGGAAATGGAGGGTTTTGTCTGTTTTTTGGCTATTATTAGGTTCCTAAAAAACCTATTGAAATGGCCAATTTTAACATCGATGCTGATAAAAACTTAACCTATGACGCCATCGTCATTGGTTCTGGAATCAGCGGGGGCTGGGCTGCAAAGGAACTTTGCGAAGCCGGGCTCAAAACACTTGTCCTCGAACGGGGACGAATCGTGGAGCATGTGGTGGATTACCCCACTATGACCTTGGATCCTTGGGAGCATGAGCTTCGGGGAGGACTCACTCCAGAGCAAAAAGCCAAGCATCCCAAAGGAGGTAGGTCTGGTTTTATAGGGGCTTTCAATGAGCATTTTCATGCCAATGATCTCGAAAATCCCTACACTGAAGTCAAACCCTTTATGTGGGTCAGAGCCCATCAAATGGGTGGAAGATCTCTTCTTTGGGGAAAACAGACCTATCGGTGGTCAGACTTGGACTTTGAAGCAAATGCCAAAGATGGGCATGGGGTAGATTGGCCGATTCGCTACAAAGACATCGAGCCATGGTATACCCATGTGGAGAAATTTGCTGGGATCAGTGGGGAAGCTTTGGGATTGCCTCAGTTGCCGGATTCCCATTTTTTACCCCCTATGGAATTGAACTGTGTGGAGAAACACGTCAAAGCCCGAATCGAAAAAGAATTTAATGGCCGAAATATGATTATCGGCCGAGTGGCCCATTTGACCGAACCTTTGAATGGAAGAGGCAAATGCCAATTCCGAAATCGATGCGATCGGGGCTGTCCTTATGGTGCTTATTTTTCCAGCAATGCAGTGACTTTGCCAGCTGCAAACGCTACTGGAAACTTGACCATCCGCCCATTTTCCATTGTCCAATCTGTCGTTTATGATGAGCAAAAAGGTAAAGCTTCTGGCGTTCGGATTATCGATGCAGAAACTGGGGAGGATATTGTTTACAAGGCGAAAATTGTATTCGTCAATGCTTCGACTTTAAGTACAACTCAAATATTGCTGAATTCGACTTCTAGCCGTTTTCCAAATGGAATGGGTAATGATTCGGGTGAATTGGGTCACAATCTCATGGATCATACCTATCGAGTTGGAGCCATGGGTACTGTGGAGGGATTTGAAGATCAGTATTACAAAGGACGTAGACCAAATGGGATTTATATCCCTCGCTATGTAAACTTAAAAGGCGGACCTCAATCTGATAAATTCGTCCGGGGCTTTGGCTTCCAAGGCGGAGGGGGTAGATCAGGATGGGGTGCTGGAAGCAATCAGGAAGATTTTGGTGGCAGCTTCAAAGATGGATTAATGAAGCCAGGTCCTTGGGAATTCTTCATCACTGGATTTTCAGAATGTCTTCCTTATCATGAAAACCAAGTTTATCTGAATAAAGATGTCCTCGACAAATGGGGTCAACCCACGCTTTCTATCGATGCAGAGTGGAAGGCAAATGAGTTGGCGCTCAACGATCAGGCGAGACAGGATGCCAAAGAAATGCTGGAAAGAGCGGGATTGAAGGACATCATGGAATTTGACAATAAGCATGAAATGGGATTTGGGATTCATGAAATGGGTACCGCCCGAATGGGTCGCGATCCAAAAACCTCTGTGCTCAATGGGAATAACCAAGTGCATGGATGCGAAAATGTATTCGTGACCGACGGAGCTTGTATGACTTCCTCCTCCTGTGTTAATCCTTCCTTGACGTATATGGCCCTTTCGGCCAGAGCTGCTAATCATGCGGTGTCCGAACTTAAAAAAATGAATCTCTAAGCCATGAATAGACGCGACGCACTCAAAAAATCAGCTTTAGCGCTCGGAGCAGCGGCCGGTGCTCCCACTTTGCTCAGCTTGCTTCAGGCTTGTGCAAAAACGGATCGACTCTCCTGGACTCCTCAATTTCTCTCTGAAGACCAGGCAAGGTTCATTACCTCCTTTGTGGATTTTCTTTTACCTAAGACAGAAACCCCTGGCGGCTTGGATGTCAAAGCAGACGTTTTCATCGACCTGATGTATGCGAAAACCTACGATGAAGCTGGACAAAAGCAGGTAGTAGCAGACATCGAAAAATTCAATACGGATTGCAAAGAAAAGTACGGAAAAATCTTTGCCGAGCTTTCTGATGAGGACAAAACAGCCTGTTTCAAAGCTCAGGAAGAGAATTCTCCAAAATTTCCGAAAACCGTTTGGGGAGGTGCCGTTGGTCCGCGCGAACCGGTAGGGTTTTATCGTGGTCTGAAATCCACTGTTCTTTGGGCTTATTTCAGTTCGGAGGAAATCGGAAAAAATATACTGAGTTATGATCCCATCCCCGGGGAATATCTGGGATGTATCCCGCTTTCCGAGGTAGGAAACACCTGGAGTTTATAAACTTTTAGTTTTTTCAAACATTCCAAAGCCTCCTCCTGTTCTAGGAAGAGGCTTTCTTTTGTAGAAAAAATTCCACAAAATGTTGGGGAGTAAATTCCTCAAAGGGTAGCGAAAGCGCATTCAAATAGGCTTTTTTTAATGGCATGAAATTGAAGGGATAAGGGAAGAAAAAGTAGCTTTTAATGAAGAATGCCTTAATAATAGATGATGAAGTGGATTTGTGCAGGCTGCTGTCGGTGCAGCTAAAATCCTTAGGAGTAACGAACGAATTTGTAAATACTATCCAAGAGGCGAAACAGAGGTTTCAGTCCAATCAGTATGCAATTATCTTTTTGGATTTAAATCTCAAAGATGGAAGTGGTTTTGAAATGCTTGACTTCATGAAAAATTACCCCAAAAATCAAAAGGTTATTGTGATCAGTGCTTACGATACCGAGCAAAAAAAAGTCTTGGAATCCGGTGCAGACTTTTTCCTGCCCAAGCCGTTCACCAAGAAAAAGGTAGCGCAGCTAATATCCTCGATATAAATTCACCCCAATACAATCCAGCCCATGAATACGCAAATATTAGTAATCGACGATGACCAGGATCTTTGCAGAGTCCTTTCTAACTTTTTAAAAAAATCCAACTACGAGGTGGATGTGGCCTATAAGGCTGATGAAGGATTAAAACTTTTGCGGAACAAGTCCTATGATTTGATCTTATGTGATTACCGGCTTCCGGATATGACCGGGGTCGAAGCATTGCAAAAAATCAAAGTCCTAAGTCCGGAATCAGCGGTAATCATTATCACCGGTTACAGTGATGTACGGACAGCGGTGGATACCTTCAAATATGGGGCAAATGACTACGTGACCAAACCCCTGTATCCAGACGAACTTTTGGTAACAGTCAAGGAGACTATCCAGAAAAATCAGGAAAAAAATCATCAGAAATCAGGTCAAATCCCGGCTAAACCCAAAACAGAAGCCAAAACCCAAGACCTTCCCGCTAAATTCATCCATGGCTCCAGCCAAGCTTCCAAAAAAGTCCAGCAGCACATCGACCTGATCGGACCAACCGACATGTCTGTCCTGATCATCGGGGAGACTGGAACCGGGAAAGAATTCGTTTCAAATTCCATTCATCTCAAAAGCAGTCGAG
The DNA here is from genome assembly GCA_033844545.1 of Cyclobacteriaceae bacterium. GTDB lineage: Bacteria > Bacteroidota > Bacteroidia > Cytophagales > Cyclobacteriaceae > Algoriphagus. The sequence continues at coordinate 5,041 of JAJLJS010000291.1, forward strand.
CCAACCAGCCCTTCATTGCCATCGATTGTGGAGCACTTCCCAAAGAATTAGCCGGAAGTGAGCTTTTCGGACATATGAAAGGCTCATTTACCGGGGCTATTGCGGATAAAGCGGGTAGTTTTGAACTCGCCAACGGGGGGACAATTTTTTTGGATGAAATCGGAAACCTCAGCTACGAAAACCAGGTGAAGCTTCTCCGGGTAATCCAAGAAAGAAAAATCAAAAGGATCGGTGGGCAAAAAGATATTCCCATCGATGTTCGGATCATCGCGGCCACCAATGAAAACCTCAGCGAGGCAATCAAAGAAGGAAAATTCAGAGAAGATCTGTATCACCGGATCAACGAGTTTAAAATCAATCTCCTGCCCATTCGGGAGCGCAAAGACGATATCGTATCCTTTGCTGAACACTTTTTAAACCTGGCCAACCAGTCTCTCCATAAAAATGTCAAGGGATTCTCTGATCAGGTGATGAACCACTTCATGAACTACCAATGGTACGGAAACCTACGGGAGCTAAACAATGTCGTCAAGCGAGCTGTGTTGCTGACCCAAGGAGAACTGGTGCAGGCAGACTCATTGCCGGAGGAAATCACCCGGCCGAGAGCCCAAAGTTTGGAGGATACACCCAAATCACCAGAAGATAGTCATTCTCTGAAATCGGCCTCCGGCGAGGCTGAAAAGCAGGCAATCATGAATGCCCTGGAGGCGACCAGATTTAATAAGTCCAAGGCTGCAGATCTATTGAATATCGATCGCAAAACCCTCTATAACAAACTCAAACTCTACAATATCCAAGACTATTGAAAAAGGAACAAGACCAAATAGAAGCTGAGGAGTTTTCTATTGGTAATCCCAAGACGATGAACTTGAAAAGTCTGCGTCTGATGTTTTCCCTGATCATGGGATTATTGATTTTGCTATGTGTCTGGACTTACTGGAATTTGAGTAATTACATCGAGACAGTAGGGAATATCCGCAATGTCAACTATATCATCCAGACCAATACCCAGATTTTATCCTTGGTCAAAGATGCGGAAACAGGTCATCGTGGCTATCAGTTGACTTTTGATCAAAGTTATCTGGAACCCTACTACAATGCCCAGATTTTTATTTCCGGAGAATTGAACAAGCTGGATAGCATGGCTCAGTATGTTCCTAGCATCAAGAAAGATACCGATCAATTAAGGAGCCTGGTTGGCATTCAGCTGAAGATCATCGAAGAAATCCTCCAAGCCACCAATTGGAAAAATTCCCTGCTGGAGGAGGAAGAAGTCAGACTGCTGGAAGTTGGGAAGGTCAATATGGCTGAGATCCGTAAAGTGGCAGAAAGTATCAATAATTCTTCCCGGCAAATTGTCTCTAAAGCTCTCGAAGACGAAGGAGGGTTTAAAGACCTTACTCCGGTCAATCTCCTAGTCATTGCGCTCATCGCTTTTGGGGGTGTTTTGTTGCTGTTCACCCGTGCAGTCTTATTGCTGGAGGAGCGGGACAAAAAGTCCAAGAACCTGGAAACTGCTCTTCATGACCTGAGGGAAGAGACCACCAAGCGAATCGCTACCGGAAACCTCCTCAGAAATGTGCTGGATAATTCCCGGGACGGCATTATGGCCTTTGAGTCTATCCGGAATCAAGAAGGAAAAATTGAGGATTTCAGGTTTGTGATGGCCAATCATGCCTCCAGTCTGATGACCAATCGTCCCCAAGAAAAACTCATCGGGAATACCTTGTTGGAAGTCTTTCCAGGCAATAGAGAAGAGCTTTTTGGATACTATTCTGAAGTGGTGGAGACTGGTGTGGATCTAAAGACGGAGGTGGAGTATAATCTGGATGGAGAAAACATCTGGTTCAAAATACTGGCTGCCAAATTGGATGACGGATTTCTGGTGACTTTCTCAGACATCACTAAAGAAAAAGACAATGAAATCCAGCTCAGAAACTACACCTTGGAGCTCAAGCGGTCAAATGAAGATCTGGAGCAGTTTGCCTATGTAGCATCACATGATTTGCAGGAGCCACTCCGAAAAATCCGCTCTTTTGGAGATCGATTGATTTCCAAATACCAGGAAAAATTGGATGAAACCGGCCAGCATTACATTGAGAGAATGCAGGTGGCCGCTCAGAGGATGCAAAACCTGATTGAAGATCTTTTGGCATTTTCGAGAATCACCCGCAGCAGCGAGCTTCCTATTCAGGTAAATGTAAACCACTTGCTGGAGGAAGTCTTGGATGATCTTTCGGATCAGATTTCCAGAGAGCAGGCCAAGGTGGAGGTAGAAGTTATTCCTTCCATTCTTGGAGTAAAAGGTCAAATGCACCGTCTTTTTCAAAATTTGGTCAGCAATGCCATCAAATTCAGAAAACCAGCCGAAAATCCCCGGATTAAAATCTCCGGAGAGAAAATCCCCGCATCGCAGGTGACTCAAGAGTATAAATTCACTCCTCGATATAAGTTCTATGTCAAAATCACCGTTTCAGATAATGGGATAGGATTTGATAAAAAATATTCTGAACAAATATTCAACGTTTTTCAACGTCTTCATGGGAAAAATGAATTTGAAGGTACAGGAATTGGACTTGCTATCTGTAAGAAGATAGTTAGCCACCATGGAGGACTCATTTTAGCAGAAAGCAAGGAGAATGAAGGCTCCGATTTTATTATTATCTTACCTGCTGTACCATAAAAAAGACCCTTTTATTTTAATGACCAAATTAAACCAAAAAGCAACCATTCTGATGGCCGATGATGATCCGGATGATCAGATACTTTTGCAGGAAGCCTTAAGGGAAAATAATATCCCTAACCAGGTCTGTTTTGTGGAAAACGGAGAAGAGTTGTTGGATTTTCTTAATCAAACAGGAAGGTTTTCGGAAGAAAAATGCACCATTCCCGGACTGATTCTTTTAGATCTCAACATGCCCAAAATGGACGGGCGCCAAGCCTTGAGATTGATCAAGGCCGACCCGGTATTGAAGAAAATCCCGGTGGTGGTCCTGTCCACCTCCAGAGCAGATTCGGATATCATCGAATGCTACAACCTAGGAGTCAATTCCTTTGTCAGTAAACCGGTCAACTTTAAAGAATTGGTGGAAGTAACCCGAGAGATCAGCAACTACTGGCTGGGTATTGTGACTTTGCCTGACAACAAATAAAAAGTACAATGGGAGGAATTTCTCAATTCCAAAACAAAAAAATGTGAAGTGGGAAGTAGCCCTATGCACTGAAAGTCAAATTAGTATCAAGTAAAATGAACAAAGAAGAAATCAGAATCCTACTCATAGAAGATGATGAGGACGACGCCTTCTTGATTCGGGAGTACTTATCCGACGTCAAAAATTTTCGGTCCCAACTGGACTGGGAATCCAATCCTGACTTGGGGATCCAGAAAATCAGGGAGGGTCAGTATGACTTGGTCTTGATTGATTTCTATCTGGGAAAGGCTACGGGGCTATCTATTCTGGATTGGCTTACCAAAGAAAATATACTTACCCCGGCTATCCTTTTGACAGGAAGAAATGATGCCCAGATAGATGTAGATGCCAGTATGGCCGGAGCATTTGACTATTTGGTCAAAGGAGATCTTCGTCCCGATATCTTGGAGAGATCCATCCGGTATTCGCTCCAACAAGGAAGAATCATCCGGGAACTGAATGAGAAAGAAAAAAAGTACCGCTCCTTGTTTGAAAGGTCTTTGGACTCGATTTTTCTCACCGATGAGGAATTTAATCTTCTGGAAATAAACGATTCCTTTATGGATTTTTTCGGCTACCCGCAACAGAGTTTTCCTGGAATACCCCTTCGGCAAGTCTTTGCAAATGAGGAGGATTTTGACCACTGCAGGCATTTGTTGCAGGAATTTGGGATTGTGAAGGATTATGAGGTGATCCTCCAGACTTCCAGTCAGGAGCAGAAAACCTGTCTTTTCAACTGTATTTTCATCCCGGACCAGGGAGATGGACTTTCCTTTTATCAAGGAATTATCCGTGATCTTACCCTTTGGAAAAAGGCCGAGCTGGACATGATGGTGGCAGAGAAGCTTTCCATGACCGGCAAACTGGCCCGTACTATAGCCCATGAAATCCGAAATCCTTTGACCAATCTGAATTTGGCTTTGGATAACCTTAAGGAAGAAGTGGAAGATTCTGATGAGTCGATCCTCACCTATACTGAAATAATCCAGCGGAGCTCCAACCGCATCGAGTCCTTGATCGGGGATTTGTTGAATTCCTCGAAGCCTAGAGACCTGCAATTGGAGCTGATTTCCCTGGATGCTATCGTCGAGGAAATCATTGAATTGGTCAAAGACCGAGCAACTCTTAAAGGTATCCATATCCTTTTAACGCTGGCAGAAGATATGCCGAGGGTTTTTGTGGATCGGGAAAAACTATCAATCGCTTTGGTGAATATCCTGATCAACGGAATTGAAGCAATTGATCATTCCGAAGGAATATTGAAGGTTTTTACCCAGTTGCGGGATAATTCGATTTTCCTCTGCATCGCGGACAATGGCAAGGGAATCGAAAAAGATGATCTGAAAAAGATTTTTGACCCTTTTTACACCAATAAAGCCGAAGGGACTGGTTTGGGATTGACATCTACGCTAAATATCTTATCCAGCCACAACGCCGGAATTCAAGTAGAAAGTAAGGTGGGAGAGGGTACATCCTTTGAAATTGAATTTAAGCTCCCCGGATAAGCGCAGGAACTTCAGGTTTTTTCCCATTTCAGGTCAAAAAAATAAGACTGTCCAGGTTTTATTGTGGGAGGGGGGACCGACAGGAAATCTTTGGTCCTACTTCCCCTCTCACAAAACGCCCAACAGTCCCATTTGCTTTTTTATTTCCCGATTACTCTTTTGCCAAAGAGTAGGGTCAGTAGAAACAGCACGATAAATAAGAAAAAGAGAATTTTAGCAATGGAAGCTGCCCCAGCGGCTATTCCTCCAAATCCAAATAGTGCAGCGACTACTGCGACGATAAAGAATCCTAATGCCCAACGTAACATAGCTTTTTGGTTTAGTGAATAATTTATTTGCCGGGTCTAATGAAAGAAAGGTGCCAAGGCCCGGAAATGGCCATGGAAGCCGTTTTGAAGTGAATTTTTAATCCGAATTGTGGAAGGCCCTCCCCAGTTTTCCGTCATTTTCTACAGTTCAGTGAAATTGAAAGACTGATTATAGGCTATTTAGAGGGTTTTTGGCCTTGGCACTGAGATTGAAACTATGGTGGTATAAATCAATTGTTTCATTTAACCACACTACTCATGAAAACTGACACAAAATTTAAAATCGAAGGATCTTGGAATACCATCAAGGGAAAATTAAAGCAAAAGTATGCTTCCCTGACCGAAGATGACCTGATGTATGAAGAAGGCCAGGAAGAAGAACTTTTGGGAAGACTTCAGAAAAAATTGGGAATCTCCATTGATAAAGTCAAAGAAGAGATCAACCAACTGTAAAAAAGTAAAGATCAACCACCTGTAAAATTACCAAACTTATGAAAACTAACGCTATTGCAATTCTCGCAGGCCTTGTATTGGGGGCTACTGCATTTTCTTGCGCTGAAAACAAAGCCGAGAAAAAAGAAATGGTCGAGGTTCAAGTCAAATTTGAAGATGAGAGAGCTGAACTCAAACGAGAGCTTCGTGAGCTAGAAGCAAAAATTGACTGGAAGATCAAGGAGCTTGAGATGAAAAAGGAAGAAGCAAACGCGGAGATGCAAGCTGAAATCGAAGAAATGGAAGCTGAATTAAACCGCGAAAAGACTGAGGTTGGAAAAGCTATCGACGATTTGGAAGAAGCCACTGAAAATACCTGGGAGGATATCAAGAAATCTGTCAATAATACCACCAGGGATATCGAAAATGAGTGGAAAAAATTCAAAATCAATGTCGAAGAGACTTTAGAAAAAGATAATTAATGGGTGCTGGAATAGCAAAAAGGGGTTGGTAGATTACCAGCCCTTTTTTTATTGTCCGTTATAGGATGGAGTTTGAGGAATCCATTCCACGATCTGTGGAACACCTCTACAGATGATTGAAACCCAATTTTTTTCATTCCGAATCAGATTTGGAGTATCAGAGCTTCTCCAAAAGCATATTCTGAATTGATCGAATACCTAAAACATCCTTTTTTTCGGTCCTTCTGGCTTGGAGATTGGATTAATAAGGACAACTAATCAAAAAAATTATGACAACCACAAACACTAAAGCAATGCTGTCCAATCATTTGAATTTGGACGAAAAGAAAATGAAAAAACTCCATGGACTGATGAATGATTTATTGTCAGACTACCATGTTTTTTACCAGAATGTGAGAGGTTTTCATTGGAATGTTCAGGGTCGTGATTTCTTTATTCTTCATGAAAAATTCGAGGAATTGTATACCCAGCTCTACCAAAATATTGATGATTTGGCCGAAAGAATTATCACCATAGGTTTCCGTCCTTTACATTCCTATTCCGATTACCTCAAGAACACCATCCACAAAGAGGTCACCGATGTGTCCGGTGAGGAGGAATGTGTCAGCCAGGTAATCCATGGCTTGGGAACCTTGGTAAACTCTCACCGAAAAGTTGCCGAATTTGCCGGAGAAACCGGTGATATCGCGACCGAAGATATGCTGACTGCATTCGTTGCTGACCTGGAAAAAAGAATGTGGATGTTTACCATGTACAAAAAATAATTGTCTGGGTTGGGGAAAAGGCTGCTTCGTAAAGAGCAGCCTTTTTTTGTTTAGAAAACTTTCAGGGAATTTCCGGATGGAATATGGTGCACCGGTAAGTCGGGCATGTGTTGGTTGAGCCAGTTTTTGACAAATTCAGAGCCTCCCTCTTCACTGGCGGAATGGCCGATTTCAATCATGGAAAGTTTCATCCCGATTTCATTGGCTGCCCGGACATATTCTGGAGTCTCCCATTCGTTGGATTCCCCGCAAACCAGGACATCCGGGCGATGCTCCATGATGCGGGTGATTTGGATTCTCCCGCCTACTGCTCCCGGCAACAAAAGAACCTTGGAACAAGGCTGGTTCAAATCCCCGACATAGCGCATCGCGGGCACTTCCAATTTGGATTTGATATGATTGATCAGTCCTTTCAAATCGGTTTTAGGAATGGTTAAGATTGGGCTTCCTGCGGTATAGAATTCTTTCCATCCCAAATCTTCTACTACACCGACTCTCACCCCGTCATCTTGCATCCGATGCACATGGTCATGATTTCTCCAAAGAGTGATCCCGTGCTTTTCCATCAGATCATATTTGGCTCGGAAGACCGGATCCTCCTGAAGGTAATCAGTCTCGTCCTGGCCGGAGAAAAAGGTGGGTTCATGGGGAATGATTAGGTTTGCCTTGAGCTCAATGGCTTTGTGGATAATCTCCATGGTGGTAAACATGGTCGTCACTACTCCAGTGACCACCGTATCCCGAGAGCCGACCTTGATTGTGTCCACGGTTCGCTCAAAGGGCGCCGTGGGTACTTGAGAAACGAAGGTGTCGATGATTTCGCCGACGGTCCAGTCTTTTCTAGCGCTAGAGGAAGTAGCAAAGCCAAATCCTGGATTTAGCATCAGGCTTCCTCCCAGCATCAAGCTGCTTTTGAGAAGGAAATCTCTTCGGTTGGTTAATTTCATTTTGGAATATTTAGAAAGGATCCTGAGAAAGTAAGCAAGTAATTTTCATTGATCAAGCCTTGGATCAAAGGGATAAATCTCCTGTTTGGGGAGTCTGCTGGGGATATAGCTCGTCCTTAACCGCGAGAGAGATTGGAAACCTTTTCACGTTGGATCATGGACCAATCTCCTGAATTCCGGATGTCGTTGTTGGGGATTTCCTTTGGAAAGCCAAAAACCTTGTAGGAAAATAGTCGGGCAAGCCGGGCTTTTTCTGAATGAGAACGAAGGTAGTTTAGGCTATTGTAGTCATAAATGCTTTTCGCAGGAATAATTCCAAGGGTTTTGGGCATATGGTTCAGGGAAAAGCTGGTCAGAGTACTTTCTTTCCAGTCCAGGGTTTTGTCAATTTCAAGGATCGCCAAGTCATGCCAAGGATGGCTTTCCTCGTCCCATGGAATCATGTTGTTGAAGATTTCCGGATCGTCATCATCCTGAGCAATGCGGGTTTGGATCTGCATCAGGTATTTGGCTCCCTGGCGTCGGACACGGTCTTCGTATTCGTATTTCAGGTAGTTTCTTCCGCGGGTTTCATGCGGCAATACCCGCTGATTTCCCACATCCACCGGATCCATGTCCTTATTGATTCCAGTTTCGGGTTCATCGTTGAATGGACGTACCCGATATTTCGCATAGCGTTTGATTTGATCTTCTCCGATAAATAAGAATGGGGTTTTGCAGTAATACCGCAAATTTTCGAAGGAACTGGGATTTCTTCGCAGGGCTTCCTCAGCTCCCTTGAGTCCTTCGGGGTATTTTTTGTAATACTCGATGTATTCTACCCCATATTTTTCCTTTCTCAGCTTGGCAAATTGGACAAAACTGTATGCCGACCAGAAAAGGCTGATCTCCCCCGAATTCATTTCGATGTCAAAAGGACTTTTGAAGTGATGATCACTAAACTTGATGGACATACTTCGGATGCAGTTCATGGCATCGTCCAAAAATGTAGCAGAAGCATGACGGATTCTGGCAGGATAGACTTTTCCGGGTGCAAAGAAAGGATGGGCTGGGAATTTTTGATCTTTTACCATAGTGACCTGACCGGTTCCTCCGATTCCGTTGTCGTGGGACATTCTTTTGCGATAGGGGAAACTCACCATCAAGACCAAGATCCAACTAAAACTCTGACTGAAAAACCACAGGTAGAATTTGTCCCAAAGCCGGTGCAATCCCGTGCGTACGCTAGCCTTTACTGGGAATGAGGCACTTTCCATAAGCTTAAATGTTTGTTCTTGACTCAATGTTGTCTATTTCTATGTACAGATTCTTGAATTCAGCTCTTTTCCTTTCTAACATTTCCGAGAAAAGTGGATCAATATCGTGCTCCTCATTTCGGGTGATGAATCCATATTCTGTTCTGGACAGGAGATTGCTAAACCACATCATCTGAGTAGCTCTTGTCAGGTCCGGAGAGATGGCATAGTCACTTTCCGGCCTGAAAATTCCTTCTTTATGCTCCCCAAACCGAAGCCCAAGGCTGCAGTAAAGCACTTCCCCGATATCTTCATACTGATGTTCGTTCACCCAGGTATGCATGAAAGTGGCCATCATGATAGCGTATTTGCAGGCGTCTTTCAAGTTGTCCATGTCTCCAGGATCCGGTTGGAAGGGGTTTTTGGTAATGGGAGACATAGCCCGGACTTTCCCCTGAAATTCTTCACGGGGGAGGTAAGGATCAAATCGATAGCGCTCATGGTAATAAGCAATCCGACTTTCTTCCCGCTCTTTTTCTTCACTGGATAGGGGCTTAGAATGAATGGAATGGTGAAATACTTCTGCACTGTTTTGAACCAAGTCTTCACTAAATCGAAAAACCTCATACCACTCCTCCAGAATTTTCTTCTCATTTTTTTGGAAAAAGTCCTCGACAAATTCTCCCACGACTTCCCAGAAGAGATTTTCAGCCTGGGCATAGGTATGCTTTGGGCTGAGAATCTCCATGGGTCTCCAGTTTTTCCAATCCAAAACCCCCATCATGTCCTCACACCTCTTCACGATCCCTTTTGCCGTAAGAGCCGAAGCTCTTGGAATATAGCCCGGTCCGATCAGGATGGTGTCGGCTGAGTGATTGATCAGGGAGACTTCTTTGAGGTGGGGGAAGAGGAGAATAGTCAGAGGATTCTTTCTGAGGTTTCGGCGAGCCGCAATGGCAAACTGCTCCGTGTTGACATGGGTGGCGGCAAAATGATCATCCAGTTCGGCACAGAGTGCTCCACTCACCCGGGCCACACGCTTGGCTTGTTCCCACTGATCCCCGTCTTGCGGGGTAAAACTTTTCCGGATAAATTGATCTTTTTCATGGCTGCTGACAGGCCCTGTGGTGATAATCTGCTCTGGGATCGGAAACTGGTCCGAAGGAATATGAAATTTGATTTCCACGGTGGGGAAGGCGTATTCATCATTGACTTCATAGGTACAGGCACCGAAATATTTCACCCAGAATCGCTCTGGCTCAAGTGGGTCAGGAATAAAAGTGGCTGCGTTCATTCCATTCATCGTTCTCCGTCCAAACCAATAATCACATCTGGTTGAGTATGGGAGTTTTTCCTCCATTGCCACCGTTAGATTTTTGGGATAATCGGCCTGAATAGAAGGAATGGAAATCGATTCGGGATCCAGCTTGATTTGCAGGAGATGTTTTTTCTTGGTCAGTTCGATGGGAATAAACTGCTCCTTGATGGCCCGGTTTCTCCCATCAGAATAATATTCCGGAGAGTCTTCGTCGTGGTCTTTGATGACTACTCGGGGCATTTGGACATCTCTTCGGTATTCCCAGTAAAAGACCTGAATGTTTCCGAGATTGTATCCCATTCCGGTCAGGTCACTTTTGGAAATCTTAATTCTTTCAAAGACCTCCAGCTCCGCTTTTCCATTTGGATTTTCTTCATGGAAAAAGACATGGGTCAATTGACAGATTTCAAAATGAAAGCTTCGATATCGATATCTTCTGGATTCCAGGTAGTCAAACTCCAACCGGACCATTCCGTCCCGGTCTGAAAATCCCTGAGCCAATAGTCTCCATCCTCCAAAGAAGGTTTTCGCCCAAAAAAGCACCGGCATATGGTGTAGTGGCTTGGCGTAGTCGTCTCTTTTGGCAAAGGTGAGTTTGGCGGTGATGTAGCTGTCTCTTTCTTTCCCATGGATCACCATCCTTCTCGGAAAGATCTTCCGATTGATTTTTTTTAGCCAAATGGTGAATTTTTCAAACTTGTCCAGCAGGTATTCGACCACCCAAGTGAACTTGCTGTCAATCACTCTCGAAATACCGACTTCCAGATGATTGATGTTTTTCATATGGGGTCCAAAAAACCTTCCTTGGTCAGTGAATCCAATTTTGGTTTCTTTATGGGCGCTCTGGTATACCCTTTCCAAATCTTCCTCTGTGGCTCCCGGCGGAAATAAACTCATAGGCTAAAGTTTTGAAAATTACATTACTCTGAACTCAGCAAATCAGGAACGGGCTGTTCCTTCCGCTCCACAAAATACATGTCTATAAATCCTTTGTTTTTTGCCTCAACTTTTCCTCTGTAATCAAAGTCAAAATGGTCTTTGATCAGGTCATACGTGGCTCCCGAGATGTTGACCTTTCCAGTTTCTCCGGAGGATTCCATTCTGGATGCCGTATTAACGGTATCTCCCCAGACGTCATAGGCAAATTTTTTGGAGCCTACCACACCAGCTACCAAAGGTCCGGTATGCAATCCAATGCGGATTTGGAAGGCTGGTTTATGGTTGGCTCTGGAGTTTAGGGTATATTCTTCGACCCAATCTCTGATTTCCAGGGCGGCATTGATGGTGTCCATAGCATGGCTTTCGCTTTCGATCGGGATTCCACCCACGCACATATAAGCATCTCCGATGGTTTTGATTTTTTCTACTTTATGCTTTTCTACAATTCGGTCAAATGCGCTGAAACAGGTTCCGAGCTCTTCTACCAATTCTTTTGGGCTGAGCTGCTCACTCATCTGGGTGAATCCTTTGAAATCGGTAAACATGACCGTGGCTGAGTCAAAAAAGCGCGGAGTGGTCGTACGGTCTCTTTTGAGCTCTTCCGCGATTTCCACAGGCAGAATATTGAGCAGAAGGTCGTCGGATTTTTGCTTTTCCTCTTCCAGTTCCAGGGTTCGTTCAACTACCTTTTGCTCCAGATTTTCATAGAGGATGGCGTTGTTCAGAGAGACGGCGATTTGGCCGGATAGCATAGCCAATAGATCCACCCGGTCTTGGGTGAATGCCGAAGTGGAAAACGTATTTTCCAGATACAATACCCCCGTGATTTCTCCCAGATTCATGACCGGAAGACAAAGAATGGATTTGGCAGGAGATGACTTCAGGTAAGGATCGTTATTGAATCGATTATCTGCTTGGGCATCCTGGACTACTACGCTGTTTTTGGATTGGGTGACATATGAAATCACCTTCTCGGAGACTAGACCAGAGCCCCTATAATCTAAGTGCTGAAGGATTTCTTCACTTTTTCCAGCCTCTTCCGAAACAGCTTCAATGAAATACTCTTTGTTGGATCTCAATAAAAGCACTCCTTTGTCTGCTCCTGCATTTTCCATCACAATCCGCAGCAATTGCTTCAGCAGCTTTTGTAGTACAATTTCCTGAGAAATTGAGGCAGAGGCTTTCAGGACAGAAAAAATATCCAGAATTGCGCCACTGGTCCGGCCCACGGAGGAAGAGGATTCCAAGCGGATTTCATTCAATCCGGGACGGTTTTGGATGGAGCTTACATAGTTCGGATATTCAATTTCCATGGCCTTCAGCTTTGCGATGGCTCCCCACTCCCGGTAGGAATTGTAGGCCGATTTCAGGAAAAATTCAGCCAGGTTGTTAGACCCTCTTTGGATATAAAATTTTCCGGCGAGTTCCCTGGCAATCGCTTCCTCGTGCAGGAAGTTTTGCTCATTTGCTCCCTTGATTGCTTGGTCATAGAGCAATGCAGCCTTTTCAAAATTCCCTTTAAGGCTATTCAATTCGGCCTCGATCAGCTGATATTTATGCAGGTAGTTCTCGGGGGCATCTTTAGCCCAGGTTTTTAGTTTTTTGGAATTTTTGCGGGCTTGTCCCAGCAATTTTTTGGCTTGGCTGTCTTTTCTTTCCTTATAGGCTGCCAGAATGGTCAGGGCCTCAAAAAAGTGATGATTGGGGATTTCAAATTTTGCCAAAACTGCTTCCAGCCGATTTCGACTTTCCTTGGCATGCGTAAGTCCATCTTCATATTTTCCGAAAATGAAACATAAAATCAGCTTGTTGAAGTGTATAAAGAAGGTCCCGGTCTGGTCATTTCGCTCGAGGTTCTGGGCAGTCATTTTTTCCTCGTCGTAGGCCGTACCGGTCAATACGGTGGGTCGCTTTGATTTGCCCAATAGGTTGAGCATCGCCTGATGGTAAACCTGGTTGTAATTGTAGTTGGTTTCCTGCTTAAACTGGGCAAAGCTCTCGCTGTAGGCCTGAGTTTCTACCTCCAAGCGTTCCAAAGGCTTTCCTCCAAGGAAGCTATGGATACAATAAATGTTGGTATTGATGCAGGCAAATTCGATGGCTCCTGTTTCCATCCCGATGTGATAGGACTCCTGAAGAGGTTTTAGCGTTTTGTCAATGTGCTCATTCCAGTTGACAATCAGGCAATAAATCGGGGTATATACCTGAGTTTTCCATTCTTTGGCCTTGAATTTTTCCAGGAGGATCAGGCCCAATTTTCCAAATTGATAGCCGCTTTTCATGGCTCCCAGCACCCCGCACATGATCACTCCATAGGTGCCAAAGGCAAATGAGGAAACGGCCGTATTTCCATATTTGAGGGAAAGATGGACCATCCTAAAAATGATCAAAGGGAAAAGGGTGGGAGTAGCCCAATAGCTGGAAGAGGCAATATCGGCCATGATTCGCATGGCGGCGATTTTTTTCTCATCCGTCATCACTGGCAAGTTGGCCAGGGCGGTATTGTCTTTGCCTCTAAGCTCCAACTTGGACTTGACCAATGCGAGCATGACATGGAGCATATTGGGCTTGGCAGGGAAGTGCTCACCCAGCTGCCTGAGAAACTCCAGTCCGGTATGGATAGCTTCAATAAGCTTGTTTTCTGCTTTGAAGGCCAGAATTCTTATTTCGTAAGATTTCACCTTGTCCAGTAAGTCCCTGGCATTTTCCAATACCAGTGAAATCATTTCGTTCATTTTGACAAAATCCCCATTCAGGTAGGAGGTTTCTCCAGCCAAAGCATAAAGCTGCAAGGTCAGTGGGTAATCGGCATCCCAGGCATGGTCAGGAAGCAATGAAATCCCGGTAGCCAAATAATCAAAGGCCAAGGGAAATGCTGAGGATTCCTTTGCTTTTTTCCCAGCTCTCAAATTCAGTTTGCAAAGAGCTTCCCGTTCTTTCGGGTCGGTGACCAAGGAAATCCCCCGATTGAGTTGATTGGTAATGTCAAAGAGGTACTCTTCCAAATACTCGGGGCTGGCACTTTGGATAAACTGTCTTCCGATCCTCAAATGGGTCAAATCCCTTTCCTGAAGCGGAATTAGACTGTAGACTGCCTGCTGGATCCGGTCATGGGTAAATTTATAGCTTTCCTCACCCCGGGGTAAAATCAGCCCCTCCAACAAAGCGGGTTTTAAAGCTTCATGGCAGGCATGTTCATCTTCACCATAGATCAACGTGAGTGTTTTCAGCTCAAATTTATTCCCGAAGCAGGCAGCCAATTGCAATACTTTGAGCGTGGAAGCCGGAATTTTCTGAATCCTTGTGGCCATCAATTCGACCACATTGTCCGTGATATTTTCCTCCTTGATCCGGACTAGATCATAGGTCCATTGGAGGACCTGCCAATCAAATTTGAGCCATCCTTCCTGATAGACAGACTTGAGAAATTGGGTGACGAAAAAGGCATTTCCTTGGGTTTTTTCCAGAATCAGTGCCGCAAAATCCTTCACCGATTCCGGTTTTTTTCCCAAGGTGTCCCCGGTCAGCTGACAAAGGTCTTCAAAAGTCAGATTGTTGATTTTGAGGTCAAAAACAGGGACTTTTTCTTTGCGGATATGCTCCATGGTGATCATAAATGGGTGAGAGGCACTCACCTCATTGTCCCGGTATGCACCGATAAACAGGAGATAGGAGTTTTCCGGATCAGTGATCAGCGATTGAAGCAAACTTAGGGACCCAGAGTCCGCCCATTGGAGATCATCAATGAAAATGACCAAAGGATGCTTTTCGGTAGAGATCGCATTGACGAATTTTCGGAAGACATAATTGAATCGGTTTTGAGCCTCGCTACCGCCCAATTCCGGCACTTCGGGCTGAGGCCCAATGATCGGTTCCAGACCGGGAATGACGTCGGTCAGGACTTTTCCTTCTTCACCGACGGCCTTCAAAATTTCTTTCCGGATTTCCGAAAGTTTGGATTCGTTTTCTCCTAGAAGAATTTCCACAAAATCCTCAAAGGCCTGAACCACGGCATAGTAAGGAATGGCCTTTTGGTATTGGTCAAATTTGCCTTCAATGAAGTGACCTGATTTTTGGGTGATGGGTTTATGGATTTCGTGGACCAAAACAGATTTGCCAGTTCCTGAATACCCTGAAACCAACACTACCCCCCGATCTCCATTAGCCACTTCTTCGAATTTGGACATCAGAAGGGAGAGTTCTTTTTCTCTTCCGTAAAGTTTTTGCGGAAGGGTGAATTTGCCGGAATAGTCCTTGGTCTTTAGTTCAAAGGGTTCGATTTTCCCGGTGGAGGTCCATTGGAGAAGGCATTCTTTCAAGTCATGCTCCAGCCCAAAGGCGGATTGGTATCGCTCCTCTGAGGACTTGGCCAGAAGGTGCATAATCAAATCCGAGAGGACCTTGGGGACTTCCGGATTGAGTTGGTGAATCGGAGTAGGAGAAATGGCCAAATGTCCATGAACTATCCCCATGGGGTCCAGCCCTTCAAAGGGAGTTGTTCCGGTCAGCATTTCATAAAACACAATGCCCATGGAATAGAGGTCTGTGCGGTAATCCACGACCCGGTTCATTCTGCCGGTTTGCTCTGGGCTGATGTACTCCAAAGTACCGTCCAAGTGTTCTGGATTGCCCAAATGCTGTTCTTTCAGACTGAGCTTTGAGGCAATTCCAAAATCAATGATTTTGGCCACTCCATCGCTGAGATTGACAATGATATTGTTGGAAGAAATATCCTTGTGGATGATGTTTTCAGAATGTAATTCAATTAGGATTTGGTTGATGGAAAGGGCCAATTTCAGGAAGATTTCCGGATTGGAGGGTTTTCCATGGACCAGTTCCTTGACCGTTTTTCCCGGTATCCATTCCAGGTACATGGCGTGCCTTCCTTGGTGTTTGACTCTTTTCAGTGCATTTCGGGCGCCTTGGATTTTTAGGTTCTCAATGATTTCAAATTCATTGTAAAATTGAGAAATGTCCTTTGGGGTGGGGAATTCGTAATTCAGTACTTTTAAAAGTACGGGATGGTTCCACTCAGACTCCTCCAAAAAGTAGATTTTGGATTTTTTACTTTCATAAAGTAAAGTTTCCTTCATATCTGAGATATCTGAAAGTGAATAAAAGGAAGAATAAAAAATTATATTGTGGCCAAAGCTCCAATTAATTTAATGGCAATATTTTGATTTTCAATTATAACTTTTTCAATATTTCCTAAACTGAGTTTTTTCTTTTTTTAGGATGGTTTCATTTTTCTAGAATGAATTCTTTCCGGAAAATGATTTTTCCTGCCAAAGAAAAAGCCCGAAATAAGGTTTCTTTCGGGCTTTTGGTTTGACTTTATTGGCAGATCAATTGACCTGGATATTCGAAATCCAAAGGGTCCGGTTGCCTTCGGCATTTTTGTGTGTGGTGGCAAACTTTAATGGACCATGGGTCTCAACCTGTTCCCAGGTGGTGGGTCTACCTTCAGGACCGTTTCCTCGTCGGAATACCCATTCCACGATCATGTTGTTTTCATCCAAATACAAATCATAAGCGTCTCCCGGAGTATAGCCCATGCCTTCGGCTTGTGGCTCACCGGACTGATAGATGATGGTCAGTTTGGTGGAATTTTGGCCACCGATAGGGGAGCTGACATTTTCTTCGACCTCATAGGTATATCCGGTATCCCAAGCGAGTTGAAAAGGCATCATCGCCCAATATTTATCGTTGATAAAGGCCCCATCCTGCTTCGGAAGAGAGTCAGCGGTAAGGCTGTAAGTGAAAGTAGTGTCTGGTCCGGAATAGTCGACTGTACTGTCTTTGATGTTCCATTTCCAATCTCTGGAAAACACGGTCACAGAATCCCGCTGTACATTCCACGTGTAAGCGATGGAGTTGACTTGATCGAAATTTTCAAATCCGTAGGCCTTGGCCACTTTCATGGGAAGAGTGTCAGGCATCTCTTCTTTTTGAGCGCAGGAATAAAGAATTGCCAGGGAAAGGAGAAGGGCGAAGATATTTTTCATAGTAGGTAAGGATAGTAGGCTAAGCTACTGATATTTAGATAGGATTGAAAGAATACGGATAGGATAAAGATTCACTTTTTTAAGCTATATCAGGAGGATTTTTCTTCGTCTTGGAAAATAGCCTCCTGTACCTCCAAATTGAATGGATTTACCTTAAGTGCCAAAAGGGGCTTTTTGTTGCGGATATCCGGAAAATATTCCGGATCAATTTCCAAGTTTTTGATTTTAGCCAGTTTTCCCCAACCTGTGCACAAGGGTTTGGAAAAAAACTTCAGTTTGTTCCAGGTCTGACAAAGGTGGATGGGAAAAAAAATGGTGGACACCGGGATGGGAATTCCCCCATGCTCAATTTCGATGGAAAACAACCGCCTTTCCTGATGATATACCCCTACTTGGTCCCTGCTTTTGGCCTTTTGCCAAAGGATGGGATGGATTTCTTTGGGTAGCCCCCAGTTGTTTTGACCATTGATCGCATTGGGTTCGGAATCAGTGATCAGCTTGGTGATTACCTGCATTTTGTTTTTTCGAAATCTGCCTGGCATAAATACCAATTCCTGAAATGAACCAACAGGTGAATCAGTGTAATTTACCAGAATCACCAATCCCAAGCCTCCCCTGAATTTACCTTTCAGGTTTTTAGGAAGCATCCCCTGATTTTCAACCCAATTTTTTTTGAATTTGTATAATAGAACAATGGCTTCTCCACTGAGTTTCCAAGGTGCAGGAGCTTTTTTGACCAAATGTCGGTCGGTTAATTTGGAACTTACCTCAAGCATAGGGTGATGGGCTTATGGATGTCCAGCCTCCGTCAATGATGAGCGTCTGGCCGGTAATGTGTCTTGCAGCATCCGATAAAAGAAAAGCGGCTGCTTCAGCGATATCGGTGGTAGCAGCAGGTCTTCCCAATGGAGTCAAGTTGGACCAGGTTTTGGCATAGTCCGGATCGGAGGTGGTTCTTTCTGTCAAAGTAGCTCCGGGGGCAATGGTATTGATCCGAATTCCGAAAGGCGCCAATTCCAGCACCAGGTTTTTTGCGAGCATTTCTATGGCTGCTTTACTCATGGCATAGGCGGCTAAGTTTTCATGACTTTGGTGGGCCGTGACCGAGGAGGTAAAAACAATGGCACCTCCATGTTCCTGGTCTTTCATAATCCTGGCGACAGCCTGAGTTAAAAAAAATGTTCCCAACTGATTGACTCGGGTGACTTCCAAGAAATCTTTCCGGGAATAGCTCAGAAAATCCCCAAAAAGCGTAATTCCGGCATTGCAGACTACCTGGTCAATTTTTCCGAAATTCTTCATGGCCAAGTCCAGCAATTCCTGAATGACCAGTTCGGAAGAAGAATCCCCCGAACAGCCTAGGATCGTCCCCTTGCCGATTTTGGTAAGACTGGCTACCGCTTCTTCCGTGAGGCTTTTTTCCAAATCATTCAAAATCACAAAAGAGCCCGTTTCCAAGAGTTTTCGGGCGATTTCCAATCCTATACCCTGACCAGCTCCAGTGACGATTGCTACTTTTGGGCTTTTCATATCCTTTATATTGATCCCTCCAAGAGTTTTAAACCCTTGGAGGGTTTGCTTTACTGATCTTAATGTGAATCTCTTTTTACTTCTGAGCCTGAACTTCCTTGGAGAAAATCAAAATCCACTCCCTCGTGAGCTTGGTTGACTTTATCCAAAAAGAGGTTGACATATCCCCGCTCATAAGGTAATTCGGTTGGGTTGAAGTTTTCTCTTCGTTTATCGAATTCCTCTTCAGAAATCAATAAGTTAAGTGTACGATTGGGGACATCCAGCTCGATCATATCTCCATTCTGAACAAAAGCCAAAGGCCCTCCAATAGCTGACTCCGGAGATACGTGCAGGACGACCGTCCCAAATCCGGTTCCGCTCATTCTTCCATCGGAAATCCGGACCATATCTTTGACACCTTTTTCCAGCAGTTTTTTCGGCAAGCCCATATTTCCCACCTCCGGCATTCCCGGGTAGCCTTTGGGTCCGACATTTTTTAGGACCATGACACAAGTCTCATCGATATCCAGATTGGGGTCGTCGACCTTGGCCTTGTATTCATCTATGTTTTCAAATACCACAGCACGGCCCTTGTGTTTCAGAAGAGATGGAGTCGCTGCAGAGGGCTTAAGAACGGCTCCATTGGGGCAGAGATTTCCTTTTAGAACGGCAATTCCGGATTCAGGCTTGATGGGATTTTCCAATGTACCGATCAGATTTCGATCCCAGCATTCTGCTTTGGAAATATTTTCTCCGATCGTTTTACCATTTACAGTTAAGGCGTCGCGGTGAAGGTGTTTTTGGATTTCTTTCATCACGGCAGGCATTCCTCCCGCATAGAAAAGGTCTTCGACCCAATGCTCTCCGGAGGGTTGAACATTGGCAATTAGGGGTATTTTGGAGGAGAAATGGTCAAAATCAGTCAGGTCTATTTCCACTCCGATTCGCTTGGCGATAGCCGTCAGATGAAGGATAAAATTCGTAGATCCTCCCAC
>JAJLJS010000292.1:0-14727 GCA_033844545.1 Cyclobacteriaceae bacterium
TTGGTCACCCCGCTGCGGGATGGGATGAATTTGGTATGTAAGGAATTTGTGGCGAGCAAACTCGATCAGGAAGGGGTCCTGATTTTGTCCGAAATGGCCGGTGCGTCTAAGGAACTTCGGGAAGCGATTCTGGTCAATCCCAATGACAAGCAGGCCGTGGTGGAAGCCATCTACCAGGCGCTGACTATGGAACCGGAGGAGCAAAAACAACGGATCTTCTCTATGCAGGAAAGTCTTCAGAAGTATGATGTATTTCAGTGGGTAAAAGTCTTCATGGATAGGCTCAGCTATGTCAAAGCCAAACAGGCCGAATTCAAATCAAAAAATGTAGACCAAAAAGTCATCACCGAAATTCAATCTGAATTTAAGGCTGCCCAACATCCAATCCTCTTCCTAGACTATGACGGTACCTTGACGGGCTTCACTCCCAATCCCGAGCAAGCCATCCCTGATCAGGAGCTGAAAGAGCTCATAAGGGACCTTAGCCAAGTCGCCCATGTGGTCATTATCTCAGGCAGAGACAAAAACACCCTTGGCAAATGGTTCAAAGATTTTGCCGTAGACCTTATCGCCGAACATGGAGTGTGGATGAGGAAAACTTCAAGCAATGACGACTGGGAATTGTATGCAGAAGTCGATGACCACTGGAAGGAAGATATCCGCAAAATCATGGAATATTATGTGCTCAGGACTCCCGGAGCTCTGATTGAAGAAAAACATCATTCCCTGGTTTGGCACTACAGAAAAGTGGAAAGCGGATTGGGAGACCTGAGAATGCGGGAACTTTTCAGCCATCTGAAATACATGGCCAGGGGATATAATCTTCAGGTATTGGAGGGGAATATGGTCTTGGAAATCAAGCGGCCGGATATCAACAAAGGAAGGGCAGCGATGAATTTAATGAAAGGACTGGAGCATGACTTTATCCTCGCTATTGGGGATGATTGGACGGATGAGGACACCTTTAAAGCCATGCCAAAAGGAGCCTTCACCATCCGGGTAGGCTATAGCTATACTCAAGCCACCTATAATATCAAATCCTTCCAACAAGTCCGGCAGCTCCTGCGGAAGCTACTGGAGAAAGCCTCCTAGTTTATTTAAAGGAAATTCGGTCTATCGAGTTTGCGGCCGATCCGGAAGGCTGCATTCATCAGTCCCACATGTGAATAAGCCTGAGGAAAATTCCCCCATTGGCTTCCGGTGGCTTGGTCCACGTCTTCTGAAAAGAGGTTGAGATGATTGCAATATTGGATCAGCGTTTCGAATCCTTCGATGGCTTCCTCGAGTCTGTTGACACAGGCCAAGGCTTCGATGTACCAGAATGCGCAGATCAAAAAGGTCGTTTCCGGCACTCCAAAATCATCCTGATGTTTATAGCGGTAAAAGAGGTAATCCTTGGCCAGCAACTCGCTTTCCAAAGCTTTAAGGTGGTTATTTGCCCGCTCAATATCATTTCCAAAATAGCCCATCGTGATCAACTGCAAAGTACTCGCATCCATATGAGTCACTCCCACTGCCTGAGCATAAGCTTTCCGGTCGGGTAAATAACAAGTCTCTATCTTTCTCGCTGCAGCTTCCTTGAGTTGGCTTGCTTTCTGGTGCATTTCCTGATTTTGAAGTCGAGCGGCTATTTTTATGGCCGCACATGCCCCTGCCCAATGAAACAGAAAGGTGTAACAATGCTCTTGTGCCAAATTTCTAAACTCCCACAGACCGGCATCCTTTTCCTCCATGGTATGCTCGATTTTATTGAGGAGATTCATGATGATGGGTTCGGAGTAGTTTCGCTCCTTGGCCGTAAAACGGGCATCAGAATACAAGGGCAATAAAGACACCAGAACCTGTCCATAGAGGTCATTTTGTACGTGGGTATAGGCTTGATTTCCAAACCGAACTGGCTTATTCCCCAGATATCCATTTAGCTGTGAAATTTCTTCGGATAGAAACCAGTCCCCGGTAATGGAATACAGAGGCTGATAGCGATTGTCCTGCACCGTTGGAAGGTTTTGGATGTAATCGAAATACTTTTCCAGTTCCTCGAAGTGCCCAATGCTGTTGAAGCAGGTCAAGGTATAGTAACTGTCCCGGATCCAACAGTATCTATAATCCCAGTTGCGGGTAGATCCCGGTGATTCAGGCAGCGAGGTGGTGGATGCCGCGATAATTGCCCCGGTATCTTCAAACTGGTGGATCTTTAGGATTAGGGCAGACCTTAAAACCAGCCTTTGGTGGAAATTGTAGATACTCGTCGACTTTACCCAATTGTGCCAATATTCCATGGTGGATTGGAAAAATTCTTCGGAAGTCCTTTCGATGGGAGCTTCCAAGGGCCGACCATAGGTAAACACCAAATACACCGGACGCTGTAGCACAAAGCTTTTTTCATCTAGAATAAAACTCAAAGAAGCATTGGTCGTGAGCCTCACCTCTTGGTCACTGTTCCGGTATTGAATATGGTTGCTTCCCGGAGTCCCTTTAAGCTTGATCTTTCCCCGGTCAGAAACTGGCTGACATTTAATCCTGATCCTTGGAAATCCGGAAATCGGCTGGATCTTTCGAATCAGCATCAAAGGACGGAAGTACCTGTCGTGATTTTTGAACCTTGGGGCAAAATCAGTCACCTTATATCTCCCGTCTTTGGCCTGAATCTCCGTTTCCAGAATATTGGTGTTTTCGAGGTAGGCTTGATGGGATTCAAATTCTCCCGCCTCAGGAAGAATAGTAAATTCTCCTCCTTTTTCCTTATCCAAAAGTCCCCCAAACAAGAAATCAGAGTCAAACCTCGGCATGCAGAGCCAGGAAATATTGGTGTTTTTTTGAATATGGGCTATAAAAGAACAGTTTCCGATCAGACCGGAATCATACAGATGCTTTTCCATGGAGTTAAGCGTTTGGTAAAACAATTCAAAGGCAGGGTCCTCATCAATAAACTAAAAGCAGGAAAACTATCCAAAAAAAGGATAAGGTTTATCGGAAAGAGATCCTAGTTTGCAACTACTTTTTCATCATGATCCATCCTCTCGGGTCCACAATCGGGAAAGTATTGCTATTGATTTCTACCGGCTCAGGACCGATCTCCGCGCGGATTATTCCCGATGAAGTCTGGATTTCCATGAGCATCGAAAAGTCAATTCCCTTGAACGAAAGTGCATACCCGGTTTTCCCTTTTTTACTCACCTTGAGCTCAGGTAAATCTGTAGAATATAGGTACAACTCGAAAAAGCCGGATAAATCTTTTCCAGAATACGTTTGGACAAAATCGGTAAAGTCCTTGGTGGTGACTTGGTTTTGGTAGGCAAATCGATCCTCATTGGCAAAAGCTTTGAGCATGGGAAAGAAAATTTCATCTCCCAAAATCCCTCTCAGCGAATGGATGACCATAGCCCCTTTGGTGTAGATATCCGAATGATATGCCTCCTCCTCCGTGGAATTGGGAGGGCTAACCACTGGCTTTTCATGAAGAATTCCTCTCGCCTCCCGCTTCACCTTTTCAAAATACGCTTCAGGACCCCCATGTTCCCAAAAAAACAACCAATCCCCAAAGGCCGTCAGACCTTCATGAATCCACATATCTGCCCAATCTCCGACGGATATCTTATTCCCAAACCACTCATGGCCCAACTCGTGATGAAGCAGCCAGTCGTATTGTACGGTTCCCATAGGGATATATTGAAAATTATTCCCATAGGCATTGATTGTCTGGTGCTCCATGCCCAGGTAAGGAGTCTCCACCACTGCTATTTTATCCTCCGGAAATGGAAAGGACCCAAAGTATTTTTCATGCGTGGCGGCACTGATCTTCAACACTTCCAAAAGTTCTTTACCGTGGCTTCTGTTTTCCTGAAGTACCCAAACGTGCATGGGAATAGTTTTGCCGGAAACTGACTGAAAATCCGTCTTTTCTTCCTGAAAGATGCCCAAGGTAAAATTGAGATTGTAATTATTGATCGTGTAAAAGGTAGCCCAAGTATAGGTGACCTTATCTCCTGCCTCCTGAGTCTGGATCAATTTACCGTTTGAGGCCACAAAGTACGGCTTGGGGACGGTCAGAATCAGTTCCGCTCCTTCGCTGGGTTCACTGGAAGGATGGTCCAAAGCAGGCATAAAGATTTTGGCACCTTCACCCTGGCTGGAAAGCCCCATCCAATGATTGTCCAGCTGGTCTTTTTCCCAGGTAAATCCTCCCGTCCAAGGGGGATTTTGAGCGACGGGGGTTTTCCCTCCATAAAAGACCTGGACCTGATCGCAGGTACAATCCAACGGCAGAATATCCAACAGGTCATTTTGATGAGAAAATTCAACTTCTTTCCCATCCATCAAGACCCGGCTGACCTGGTACTCATCGATGAGCTGAAATCTAAGCGTATCCAGTTTTTCTTCGGTAGAAAATGTAATGGTATTTGAGCCAAAAATAGACTGAATCTCCGGAATCAATTCCAATTCCAGGCGGTAATGTCTGATTTTCATCTTGGCCTGAATGGGGTCGATGGGTCCGCCCCAGTCCCAGTTTTGGGAAAAGGAAAACGGAATACAGGCAACAAAAAGGAGAATGGAAAGGTACTTTTTCATGGCTTGGTTCGGAAAAAACTCAAGATAGCCTGAAAAGCATTTCTTTCAAGTGCACCCCGAAATTCTCCGAAAATTTTTCTGAAACTTTTCGGAAGCCGAATTTTCGTACAAGTGGGCAGCAGGGTCCAAATTAAGGAAAAGAAAAACAGTTTGAATAAGGAGAAAAGCCTTAAAAAAAATTTCTTCCCTGAAACCACTACTGTTTTCAAAGAATAGTAAACTGCAATCGGGCCTGAAAAAACTGTGTAGAGCCTTTCAGCCCAAACCGACCCAATACTCCATAGCCATAGGCTACCTCTAGTCTCAAGTACCGGGTCATGTACCAATTAGCCATCGGGGTAAATCGCCAAAACTTTCCTCCCTGGATCTCTCCTCCGTTTAGATCCAGGTTAGAAATCCGTATGACCCCTTCTACTTCACCCCAACCACCCTGAAATATGGATTTTTTCACAGGGACAAAGGAATAAACTCCACTCACGGTGGTATAAGGCCGTGATGCTCCGGTAAAAATATAGCTCAAAACAAGATCTCCTCCATGAAAAAGTGACTTGCCGCCTTCATTCAAATCAAACCTATGCCAATTGTATTCCCCTCCCATCATGAGTTTGCCTTGTGTATAGTAGGCTTCCGTTCCGACATGATTGGAATGAGTGCTGGAAAAAAGGTCAGTATCGATAAAAAACGGGGCAGGATTTGCTTCAGGCCTGGACCTAACCCTTATCTCCCCTTGCTCAACTTCGCCAAATCTGTAACTTATGCCTAAATGTACTTGCCGCTGTTCCTTTGGCAGATAGATCGGCAGCCACCCGATCCTAGCGACCGTTTGCCAATTGTAGGTAGAAAAAGTTTGGTTTTTGGAAAAGAAATTGTCGTAGACACCTATGTTCCAGACAATTCGTTTTTCGGACCAAAAGCCGATCCACTTGATTCCATCCGCTAAAATAGGAATAACGTCCAAAGCCATTTGCCGCTCCATGGTCCAACCAGCATAGCCATTCATGACTTTGTTGAGGGAAAATCCTTCTTTGGTTCTCCCAATAAAAATATGCCCTGAAATTTTCGGAACTGCAATGGTCAATCCTGTCTCTCGCATCAGCCATTCCCGGTTAAACCCATCGTACATGAGGCCGATTTTCCAGGAAATGCCCCTCCATTTGGTCAGTTGCCCACTGGCAAAAATTCTAAAATCCCGGACTTTGAACTTGTTTTCCAGTACAACTCCGGCAGAATCCATCTGCTGCTGACCTGCTTGGTCCTGGGAAAACCCGGCGTATTCATACAAAAAACCCACCCCGATCCGAAAACTGGACCATCGCCCGGTGAAAATGTTGAGGTTTTTGGGATACTTTTTTTTCTCCAAAGAATCAATCGGTTCCAAAAACTCACCCATAGTCCCGTCCGGAATGACCACTTGGGTGGTATCCTGAGCTAAAACCTGAAAAAACCCATAAAAAAAGACCATCAGAAAGAGTAAAGCAAGTCTCCCCGATGGTCCCAAACCTTTTGAAGACTTTACAGAATTGAGAAGTTCCATCCTTAATAAATTATTGGATGATGATATATTCATTCTTTGTAAAGCCCACTCTCCTCTCTGTTAGAATATCGCCAGAGGAGAAATAAATCCTACCGTAAATCTTCCAGTGCTATAATCTCTTGCCCCAAACCGCTCCAGGGCATAATCTGAATAGTCATAGCTCCTACCGACCCAGTTCGCAAAGAACTTCATATTTAAATTTTCCCATGGATAAACCTCCACTGCCGGAATGAAGCCCCAGGCATTCCTAATATGCTCTTCTCCAGAAGTATTTTCGGGGTCATTAAAGCTATTTTTCCAATTGGAGATATCCAGCATCCCTACAAAAGTCAGGTGTACTTTTGGGCTTAGGATGTACCGAAGATTTACCCAATGGCCTATGTACTGGGTATTTGCCACGGAATAGTTGTACAGGTCATTTGGGATTGTCTCGCTTACTAATCCCGTCCGGTCCAATTCTTCGTCGCTCCACTTGAAATCGTAAATGAACCTAAACTTGGGTGTGAAATTGAACTCATTGCCCAAAGCAATGTAGTTCATGTTGGCGCTGTTTCCGGATGCATCCTGAGCTTCATTGAAAAGGGAATAGGACCAGATGGTCTTGATCTTTCCGTCCAGAAGGCTCCCTCGCCAGTTGGCCACAAAAGCTAAAGGAGCCTTGGATTCGGTAAAGTTGGGCTGGTCTCCATACAATTCTTCAAATGATTTTGTTCTGGAATCCAAGACTTGAAAAGTCCATTGGTTTTTTGAACTGGGGGTATAGGTAAATCCAACACCGGTCAGGAAGTTGTCGGCATACTCTACAATATCCGAATATTCATAAATGTCTATAGGATTCCAGTCAAACTCCCAAGCACCCCAATCGGCACACATTTTCCCAGCCGAAATGCTCCAATTTGAAGACAGATCCACTCGAATATAGGCCAAATCCACTGATCTGCTCAGATTGTCTATCGACTCAGAGGTCTGAGCTCGGGTATAGCGGTCGCGAAAACGGAAATACACCTTTTCATGGACCTGGCCTCGAATCTCAAGCCTGAATTGTTCATTCCGAAATCTTGACCCGGTATATTCTCCGTCCACAAATTCATTTCGGAAGGCATAGTTCATATTGGCAATCATGCTGACATTTTTAAGCAGTCCTTGCTTCTCTTCCGGAATCAGAGTGTTGTAGACCGTGGTATCTCCGACTTGCCGTTCTGTCTTTTGGGCCCAAACTAATCCGGAGCAAAGAACCAGGAAAAGGGTCCAGGGTATACTTTTGAATGATTTCATATCCTTGGCATTTAAAATCAACTTGTCTGTTAAGAACTAAAGGCAATGATCAAGATCACTTTTGCCCAGTTAAGGCTGCCGGATCCAGAAGTTTTTTGATCTGATCCTCAGTCAGTAATTTTTTCTCCCGGATCAATTCCAGGATTCCTTTGCCGGTCTCTAAGGCCTCCTTGGCGAGTTCTGTGGTTTTTTCATAGCCCAAAACCGGATTCAGGGCAGTGACAATTCCGATGGTCGTTTCCAGGTATCGCTTCAAAACCTCCTCGTTTGCGGTGATTCCTTCGATACAGTTTTGACGGAAAAGCGGAAAAACCTTAAAGAAAAGCGCCTGGGATTCAAAGAGGGAAGTAGCGACCACCGGTTCATAAGCATTCAATTGCAAAAGACCGTCACGGGAGGCTATGCCCACCGTGGCATCATTGCCCATAACTTTGTAGCAGACTTGGTTCATCAACTCTGGCATGACAGGATTTACTTTACCCGGCATGATGGAAGATCCGGGCTGGAGTGCAGGAAGATTTATTTCGAAAATCCCATTTCTTGGGCCAGAGGTCAGGAAAATCAAATCACTGCTGATCTTGGAAAGGGTCACCGCGAGATTTTTATAAGCTGCAGAAAACATCACAAAGGCCTGCATGCTGCTGGTTGCCGCAATCAGATCTTTGGGGCCGACGATGGGCTTACCGGTGATTTTGGCAAGCTCTGCCACACATTTTTCCGAGTATCCCGGAGAGGCCGTCAGGCCCGTTCCGATAGCCGTCGCACCCATATTGACTTCATAGAGATACTCTTCAGATTGGCGAAGTACCTCAATAGCGGCATCGATCTGAGCCCCAAAAGCATGAAATTCCTGTCCCAGGGTCATGGGTACTGCATCTTGGCCCTCGGTCCGTCCCATCTTTACCAGGTTTTTAAACTCTTCTCCTTTTTTGTGGAAAGCTTGGGCTAAAAGCTCCGCTTCCTGAATTACCTTTTCATTGTGGAGGATCAAAGCGATGTGGATCGTGGTAGGATATACATCGTTGGTGGATTGACCCATATTGAGGTCATCATGTGGCTCAATAAATTGGTATTCCCCCTTTTTTTTGCCCATCATTTCCAAGGCTATGTTTGCCAATACCTCATTTGCATTCATATTGGCAGAAGTACCTGCTCCACCCTGATACATATCGGTCAGAAACTGATCGTGATATTTGCCATCAATCACAGCTTGACAGGCCTTTTCGATAGCATCCAGCTTTTCTTTGCTCAGTCTGGCCCCCACCTCGTGGTTAGCGCGGGCAGCAGCAAGTTTGACGATGGCGTAGGCCTTTACGTAGTCTGGATAGAAGTTGGTTTTCACCCCGCTGACGGGAAAATTTTCCAAAGCCCTCAGCGTCTGGACTCCATAGTAGGCATCTGCTGGAATTTCTTTTTCTCCAAGCAGGTCACTTTCCGTTCGAGTTTGTTGGGCCTGAATCGAAAGCCCAACTAACATCAGTCCAGCTCCAAGCAGGCAAAATTTTATCATTTTCATGGTTTCTTCTTTTGGTGAAAAATCATTTCATAGGGAATAGGGGCTCAATACGTAAAGAAGATTTCCTGTAGCTGTTTTTTGTCTTTGGTTCGGGTAAGGGCAAGCATGAGCAATACCCTTGCCTTCTGAGGGGTGAGGTCATCCGAAACGATGGTTCCCAACTCCTCATCGTTGATCTCATCATGAAGCACTACTCTGCCGGATGGAGCCCTGCTCGCCCGGCAAATCACAATTCCCGCAGCCACAGCTCTCTTCACCGCATCCATATAGGCCTTGTTAAAGTTTCCATTGCCCACTCCGGCGATCACGATGCCATCCACTTTTTTACTGATCAGAAAATCAATCTGGTCTGAAGGGGCATCCGCATACATGTACACAATATCCACTCTTGGCAGCTTCGTATCTTGGGTCAGTTGGATCGGTTTCGGAGGATTGACTTCCCGTACAGACCGGGAATAGTACTCTACCCTCCCATCATAAGCCTGTCCGATCGCTCCAGTGTTGGGAGAATCAAAGGCATTGGTTTTGGTCGTGCTCATTTTCATCACCTCACGGGCATCAAAAATCCCTTCGTTGAAGCTGACCAATACCCCTTTGCCTTTGGTTTCCGGATGAATCGCCACTGTGATGGCATCGTAGAGGTTTTTCGGTCCGTCGGCACTGATAGCGGTGGCCGGACGCATAGATCCGGTCAAAACTACCGGCTTATCCGAAGGAATTACCAAATCGAGGAAGTAAGCAGTTTCTTCTTGGGTATCAGTCCCATGGGTGACAACAATGGCATCTGCCTCATTATTGGCAAAAATCTCATTGGCACGGATGGCAAGTTTTTTCCAAATTTCGATGGTCATATCCTGACTGCCCACCGAGGCAATCTGCTCTCCGCTGATGTTGGCAATTTTCTTGACTGTGGGGATGGTACCGATAAGATCGTCAATGGGGATTTTTCCGGCTGTGTATCCTGCACGATCTGCCGAAGCCCCGGCGCCGGCAATGGTGCCGCCTGTGGCCAGAATGATGACTCTGGGCAACTTTTCCTGCGCAAAAACCTGAAAAGTCACTGCCAGGAGAAACAATAGAGAAAGTAGCTTTTTCATATGCTGTGGGGGTTAAAGTTTTTTCTGATTCGTTGGAAATATTGCTGATGGTTAGAATAAAATTGACTGCAGAATAAGCCCTGCCACAATGGACACGGTGGTCGTGATAAGACCTGGAAGCATAAAACTGTGATTGACTACATACTTACCGATCCGGGTAGTACCGGTCCGGTCAAATTCGATGGCCATCAACAAAGTCGGATAGCCGGGAATAAAGAAGTGTCCGTTTACCGCAGGAAAAATCCCGATCAGATACGCCGGAGGCAATCCCAAGGAAAGTCCCAAAGGCATCAAAGCTTTGGCTGTGGAAGCTTGACTATACAAAAGCATACTCAGTATAAACAGGGCAACCGCAAACGTGAAGGGATAAGTTGACACGAGGTCTCCCAAAGTTTGCTGGATCAATTCAAAATTGTTGTCCATAAAAGTGCTGCTCATCCACACCACCCCAAACACTGCGATAGTGGCCTGTCCTGCGGAAGAAAACAAACTCGCTTTGGTCACTTTTCCCGCAGGAATTTTGGTAAACAAAATGATCAATCCAGTAGCAGATAGCATGAGGATCATAATCATGGACGGCATCAGTAAATGCCCGGCTTCATTGACCGCAAAGCCCGGATGAAAGTCCTCTGCATTTCCGAAATCAGGCAAAAGCTGCGGAAAGGAACCGAAAATGACCACAGCCATTACGGCTATGGAAAATATAAGCACAGATTTTTTTGCCCCTGGAGGAAAAGCAATACCGGGAGTAACTTCTTTGCCCTCCAGGTTTTTAACAAAGGCAGGATCCTTCATTTTCTCCAAAAATTCCGGATCCTCACTCAGTTCTTTGCCCCTTTTCCACACAAAAAGGATCCCGGTAAAAACACCGATCAGCGTAGCAGGAATGGCTACCATCAAAATGTCAAAAAGCTTTATCCCTGAGGCTCCCAGCACGGTAAGCATTGCAGCTGCCGCCGCAGAAACCGGGCTTGCCGTAATCGCCATATAGGCACCAATCACGCTCATGCTCATGGCGCGCTCTGGGCGGATCCGATTTTGGATCGCCACCTCGGCAATGATCGGCATGATGGAATAAGAGATATGAGCAGTGCCTGCAAAAAGCACGAAGGCATAGGTGATCAAAGGACCCAAAATGGTAATCTGCCTCGGATTGTTTCTGAGGATTTTTCCTGCCTGCTCCACCAGATAATCCATCCCTCCTGCAGCTTGGAGAGCTGCTGCTGCGGTCACCACGCTCAGAATAATCAACATTACTTCCAAGGGAGGATCTGATGGGATCAGGTCGAATGCAAAAATCAAAACCAACAAGCCGATCATCCCCATCACTCCCAAGCCTATTCCTGACATTCTTGCGCCGATAAAAATGCAGACTAAAACAACGGCTAGTTGGACAAAAATCATGGTAGCAAATTCAAAAGTTGGATTTAGGATTAAAGTTTAGAGTAAATGCATACTTCATTCCTCCAATAATCTTTCTCTAAACATCCGTAAAGTCCTAATTACCTTCTGATTATAATATGACATTTATCAGCAAATGAACTGGATTTTCTCAGTTTGGAATTTATTGACTAAGATCAACTCCAAGGACCGATCCCCATGAACGGTAATAATGTTCACTCATGAAGCCATCCCGGACCAAAACTTGAATTGTCAGGACTTTTGCAACGGGCAGACCAGTAAAAAAGAAACTAAAACTGAATGGTTATAGAAAAAAACACCCCCAAAAATTGTCAAACTTTTTGGGGGCAATTCATTTCAAAGAATGGATGAGGTTGGTTATTCTTCTGCATAATTGAAGGAGTCAATCTGCTCCTTGACCCAGTCTAGGTATTTGCTTTTGCGGTATTCTACCCACTCGTCTTTGTATTTGGAACTTTCGATCAAAAACTTGAATCCAGTTGCCGCTTTTGGCTTGCTTAATGCATCGACCAACTCTTCGGCAAGGTTTCTTTCTTTTATTTTTCTATCAATGAAATCCTGCATCATCTGATGCTCCTGTGCCGGTTCCATTTTGGTGAATTCCGCATAATTTTCAGGGTTTTCCTCAATGGCATCCAGGATATCTTCCTCTTCCTCGGTCAGGTCATAGTTGAAGTAATCCTCGTCATCCGGCATGTGGTGAATCTTCTTCTTGTCAACCTGATAGAAGCATACATTGCCTTTAAGTAGCTGGGCAGCGATAAAGTCTGCCTCTTTTTCTGTAAGCGAAAGCATGGAATATTTACAATAGTTCTCGAAAAGTAACGAAAATCAAAATTTCATCAAATTGTTTCGAAGATAGCAATCTCGGTACCAAATTTTTAGCCTTTAAAATCAAGTTGAATGATTTTCTCAAGAAGATCAGGGTCAAGTACATGCCCTCCTTCAAAATTCAATCTGAAAGGCGTTTTGCCTAAGGCTCGGATGATCTCGAATTGCTTTTCCATCCTTTCTTGGGTCAAAAATTCATCCTGATTTCCGTAGACCATCACCAGCGAAGTGCGCTCAAATTTTTCCTTGGCCAATCTCAATTCCAAATCCAAGGCAAATCCCCCAGCCCAGAGAACTAGAGTTTCCACTGGAATCCCCGATTGACTGGCCCACCGTGTTGCAGTCGCTGCGCCCTGAGAAAATCCCAAAATATGGATTTTGGGGAGTACAACGAACTTGTCCAGAACACTCTGCATCAGTGCTTCGAAAAACCGGTGGTTATTGGAAATGGCAATTTCACGCTCGTGCCGGGTCATCCAATTGGCCCCAACTCTCCCTTCAAAATCCTTTAGATAGGCATAATTCGTTCCTTCTGGAGCAAGGATTAGCCGATCTTCAGCATCAAAAGGCAGAAACTTCCGGATGAAAAACTCCGCCAATTGCCCATATCCGTGGAAGACCATCCAAATTTCTTTTTCCTTCCCGGAAGGTTCATGGCTTTGGGAATAGTGGGCTTCATAGGAAAATTCGAATGTTTTTTTCACTGCCTAACTCTTCAAATCATCAAATTTCAAGGGAAGGAGATGAGCGATTCCCTTAGTTCTAAGGACCAGACCGGTAGGTTGCAACATCAGGATGGTGATTGATTTTTGAAATCGGTTTTCTACCTCATTGATGGTTTGCCTGCAAATCCCACAGGGAGAGACTCCAGCCCATTCTTGGTCTCCAGCACGCTGGGCCACGATGGCCATCATGACGGGGGCTTGATTGGGATAGTTTGCTCCGGCATAGCCTAGGGCCAGCCTTTCCGCACATACTCCGGTGGGAAAACTCACATTTTCCTGGTTAGATGACTGAAAGACCTCCCCATTTTCCAACAAAACTGCTGCTCCCACATGGAATCCGGAGTAAGGCGCATAGGCATTTTTGGAAATCGTCTGGGCTCTGGAAATCAACGCCTGCTCTATATGGTCAAGCTCCTCCGGAAGCAATTCCTCTATAATTGAATGTGACTCTATCTTCTTCACAAATGAGATTTTTTAAGGTAAAACCTAACGATCAAGGTAAGTAATTGTTCAGGATTTCTTTTTTCTGGCAGAAAAATATGTCCATTTTTAGCTGTATAAACCCATTTTCATGAAGACCCTATTGATCCTTGGTGCAGGAAAATCCTCCACTTTTCTCATTGATTATCTGGCGGATTCCTGTCTTCAAAAAGACAGGAGGTTATTGTTAGCCGATTTGGATATTTTTCAGGCCGAATCCAAGCTACAAGGCAAAAAAAACACAGAGGCCCGATTTTTTAATTTTGAGGATTCGAATGCCCGAAAAAAATTAATCCAAGAAGCAGACCTGGTCATTTCCATGCTTCCGGCGTTTATGCATCCTTTGGTAGCCCGAGATTGTCTCGAATTGGGCAAGAATTTTTTCAGTGCATCCTACGAGAGCGATGCCATGCGTGAAATGAAGAAGGAAATTGAGGAAAAAGGACTCTTTTTCTTAAATGAGTGCGGTCTAGACCCCGGCATCGATCATATGTCGGCCATGAAAATCATCGATAATGCTCATGAAAAAGGTGAGCAAATCCTGTCTTTCAAGTCGTATTGCGGTGGACTTTTGGCCCCCGAGTCCGAGGACAATCCCTGGAAGTATAAATTCACCTGGAATCCCAGAAATGTAGTATTGGCAGGTCAGGGAACTTCCCGGTATATCGAAAAAGGTGAGCTCAAATTTGTACCTTATCACCAGCTCTTCTCAAGAACTGAACAATTCCTTTTTCCGGGTTTGGGGAATTATGAAGGATATCCCAACCGGGATTCCCTTTCTTACCGGAAAGTCTATGGGCTAGATGCTGTACCTACCCTTGTGAGAGGTACGCTGAGGCGGGAGGGTTTTTGCAAGGCTTGGAATGTATTTGTGCAATTGGGAATGACCGACGATAGTTTTCAGATGGAAATGCCTGAGGGAAGTAGCTACCGGCAATTCTTAAATGCCTTTCTTCCCTGGAGTGAGCACTTAACTGTCGAAGAAAAACTTTCCGAATTAATCCCAGACCTTGATTTTGGCTGCTTTGAAAAACTCAGCTGGCTGGGCTTCTTTGAAAGCCGAAAACTTCCGAAAACATCCGGCTCACCAGCTCAGATCCTCCAGGCCATTCTGGAGCAGGATTGGAAGCTTTCGGAGGAAGATAAAGACTTGATAGTCATGCGGCACATTTTCGAAATCCAAACCCCAAACGGAATCAAAAAGCTCCACTCTAGTTTGGTCAGTATCGGGGAGGACTCGGTGTATACCGCTATGGCCAAAACGGTCGGATTGCCTCT
>JAJLJS010000293.1:0-3485 GCA_033844545.1 Cyclobacteriaceae bacterium
TTATTGGCCACCAGAGAGGCCCTTGCAAATCCAAATGACGGTTGGGCTTCCGGGATGAGTTCATAGGGGCGAAACTTGATTTCCGTGGAGTCAAAAAGAGGGGAGGAGAGATTCCCCACTGCATCTGCAAATTGTTCGGCAGTGATTCTCCTTTGGACGACTCCATGGAATCGATAATTCTCCGCCAAAAGCAAATCCGGACTTTTCACCGCAATTGAAGCACTTTGATAGATTTTGGACTTGGCAATCTGAGCGATTAGACGCTTCAGATCATAGCCGTTTTCCACAAAATCCACCGCCAGCCAATCCAACAAATCGGGACTCCAGGGTTCATTGTCCATTTCATCCACGGGTTCTACGATTCCTCTGCCCATCATCTGTTTCCAGATTCGGTTGACAATGGTTCGGTACATTCTTCCGTTGGCAGGCTGAGTAAGCTGATCTGCCAATTGCCGGAGTTTCTCTGCTTTGGTAGCAAGGCTGTCAATTTCCCCCAATTCTTCCCAGAGGATTTTGGTCTTAGCCATCACTCCGGTGGGCTGTTCACAGCGGCTCACTTCCAAGGTCGAGTCCGCAAAGATGTTGGCAAAAGCATAGGATTGCTCCAGCTTCCAGTCGCTGATAAAGCTGTCATGGCAGGAGGCGCATTTGAGGTTCAGACCTAATAAAACCTGTCCTACATTTTGGGCTGCCTGCATTTCCGTCCTTTGGGAGGCATTGACGGTCCCTCTCCAACGGATTCCTTCAATAAATCCTTTGGACTTATCATCGGGATTGAGCAATTCCCTGACAAATTGATCATAAGGTTTGTTTTCCCGGATGGAGGTATACAGCCACTTGGTAATCGCAAATCTTCCTCCCGTGATATAGCCAGTGCCGGTGTAGTCATTTCTCAGTGCATCGTTCCAAAAGCTCAGCCAATGTTGGGCAAAATCATCTTTTCTGGCTAACAACTGGTCGATCAGTTCTGCCCTTTTTTGGGGATTGGGATCTGACTGAAATTGAGCCAATTCTTCTGGGGAGGGCAAAAGTCCGATGATGTCCAAATAGGCTCTTCTCAGAAAAGTCCGATCATCGGACTGAGGACCCCATTTCAATTCATTTTGGGTAAAATACTCATCTACCCAAAGGTCAATGGGGTTTTCCAATCCGGCTTTTCCATTGGGCAAAACCGGTTTTCTAGGAGCCAAAGCAGCAACCCGGTAGACAGACTGCTGTTCCACTCCATCTGGCCAGGGTGCACCCTTTTCCACCCACAAGGTGAGCAATTGAATTTCCTCTTTGCTGAGAAGTTTTCCCTTTTCAGGCATTACGTCTTTGTGATTTTTGGAAAGGGAGATTCTCCGGATCAGCTCACTTTTTTTGGGATTGCCAGGTTCTATGATCGGTCCGTTTTCCCCTCCTGCAAAGACAAATTCCTTTTCATCCAAACGGAGTTCTCCTTCGATTTTGGCTCCGGAGTGGCATTTGTAGCAGTTATGGGCAAAAATAGACCGGACATTGGTGGCCAGTAAGATCTCTTTGTCCAATGAAAGCTCTTGGGTAAAAGAGGCCAAATCCACGGAAAGGGAAGGAATATCCTGCTTTGCGGATTGAAATGGCAAAACCTCGGTGAGATAATCCTCTCCATGAGTCAGGGAAGCCCCAAAATGCCCGGCGGCTCCGATTCCGATTCCGGTGAGAAAGAGAAAAAATCGGAAGGTTTTGATCCGGGTTGGAGTTGACTTGAAATCGATTTGGCGCAGGAGAATCAACAAACCAACCGCAAGAAAAGCACTGACTATTCCCAGAATCCGGTGGATGTCCAAGGAGGTTCCAGTAATGCCTTCATTTTCGACGAGTAGCCATCCCAACCCAGCAGAAAGGACAGCCGAAACTGCTCCCAAAAGGACTAAAAAACGAATTCCTGATCGGAAGGAATGCCGAAAATTACCAATGGTAAACAATTCCATCACAGCAGCAACCAGCACAAGTGCAATCGGAAAGTGAACCAGCATCGGATGAAGTCGCCCGAAAAGCTGACTTAGCCAAAAACCACCGTCCAAGAGTAAAAAATCCACTCCGAGAGTGGGGTAAAATAGGTCGAAAGTGGATGGATAAGTCAGCAAAGAAGAAATCATGGAATAAGATTAAGCTCGAAAAATATAAGGCTTTCGAGTCTAAAAACAGTCCTTTACTTGGTGAAAAAACTGGTTGCCAAACTTTTATTCTGAAGTCAAGTAGCAAAAGCCGGATCAATGCCGTCATCGTACTAACCAAATAAGAATTCAGATGCGTAAGTCTTTGATTATTCCCGTTTTTCTTTTTTTGCTCTCAGGATGCCTGGAAAAAAATGAATTTGCTACAGCCCTTGGAACTGATCCGCTTACCCAAAACGGGGAGATTTTTATCTCAGAAGATGGAGAGGAATATTGGATGGGGTGTGAGAATTCTTACTGTTATGGTTTTTCAGGTGGAATTCCGGGAAGTATCAAAACTTTACAAAATCTTAGGATTCCAGATAATCTACCGGCGTCTCATGATCTTTCTAATTTTCTCCCAGAAGTAGGAAATCAAGGTAGATTGGGATCCTGTACCGCTTGGGCCACGGCTTATTACGGGAGAAGTTTGCTACACAACTTCAGTCAAGGTTCTTCACGCGCTCAGGCAGTTACTTTGAGTCCTTCTTTCATTTACAATCAAATCACCAAGGGTCAATGCAAGGGGACTTCTATTTTTCAATCCCTTCAGCTTTTGGTAGAGGAGGGGACAAGCGAATGGGAGGTTTTCCCCTATCAATCCACAGGATGTAATCTTCAACCAAGCCCTGAGCAGCGAGAAAATGCAAGCAATTTCAAAATGAAAGATTTTCTGATTTTATCAGGTCAAAATATGGTTGCAGAGGTTAAAACGCTTTTGACTCAAGGCAATCCAGTGGTAGTGGCCATGGGATTGGATCGGGAATTTGGGAAAAAGGATGCGTTGGGGCTAAGTGCCTATCGACCTCATCAAGTCAAAAAGAAGGAAATTTATGGATCTCATGCCATGCTGGTAGTGGGCTATTCGGATCAATATCATGCTTTTAAACTAGTGAATTCTTGGGGAAGTGGATGGGGAGATCAAGGATTTGTCTGGGTGGATTACGAAGCTTTTGAAAATGTATTTGATCCTCAAAATCCTTTTCGGGTCCTATGTCAAGCCTTGGTGGTAATGAATTGATTATTAATGAAAAAGGCCTCAGAAACACAATTTCTGAGGCCTTTCTTTTCTTAATTTATTCAGTCTGTTATCGAGTTTTTAAACTCAATCTCATTGATGCCCATCAGGACTTCTTCGCCTTTGACATCCGGGTTTTTGAAGATGAAATAGAGGTCCTGAACTCCGGTGGTAGGTTTGATGACTACTTTGGCTCGATTGGAATTTATTCTTCTCCATTCGATCATGCTCACTCCCTGAGGGGGTCTAAATCCTCCCCCGTCTTTTCTGCCGATTTTTTCAGATTCACC
>JAJLJS010000294.1:0-6495 GCA_033844545.1 Cyclobacteriaceae bacterium
GGGGCTCCAACTTGATTTCGGAGGCCTTGGCAGAGTTTTCCGCGTTGATCCTGACGGAAAGAAGGTATGGAAAAGACAATATGAAGCGATTCCTCAAGGAAGAACTGGACAATTACCTCTCGGGCAGATCCAATGAAAGCAAAAAGGAAAACACCTTTGTCAATACCAACCGAGCCTACCAATGGTATTACAAGGGAAGTTTGATTCTCTACGGCCTTCGGGATCTGATCGGAGCCAAGGCCATGGATTCGGCCCTCTATGCGTTCAATCAGGAATTTGGCCTGAGAGAGGCGCCTCCTTTCCCGGGAAGCTATGATCTCTACCGCCATTTGGACCAAGTCACTCCGGACAGTCTAAAGTACTACCTGGACGATACCTGGAACAAAATTACGCTTTATGACAACAAGACAGAAAAGGCATTAGCCAAAAAAATAGCCGAGGGAGAGTATGAAATCACGCTGGATATCCGGTCCCAAAAGCTCTATGCCGATGAGACCGGAAGGGAAGAAAATGCCAACTACGATGGAGATTACATCGATATTGGGGTTTTTGCGGCAGAAGACAAGGACGAAAACGGACGCACTCGGGTCAATCCCCTCTATGTCCAAAAGCACAAAATCAAACCCGGCCAATCGAGCATTTCTATCAGAGTCAAGGGAACCCCGGTAAAAGCCGGAATTGACCCGTACAACAAGCTGATCGACCGAATCCCGGACGACAATACCAAGGATATCAGTCTAGACTAAGTGGAAAGGTCCAAGCCGAAAAGTTTGGACCTTTTCCTTATCTTCCACTTGCAAAAGTTATCCACCTACCCTATCACCACCTTCCATGAAAAAATTCCTTCTCGGCATTTTTCTACTTGTGCTAGTAATCTTTGCCATTTTATTGGTTAATACCTTTCGGTTGAGTTCCAAGCAAGCAGATGCAGCCCCAATCGAACCGGTCTCCATTTCAGATCAGGTATTTGAAAACCTATCCAAGGCCATTCAATTCCAGACGATTTCATTTAGCGAAGATACGCCACCGGATTCGGCGATTTTTTTTGGGTTCCATAGGTTTTTGGAGGAAACCTTCCCGCTTATCCATTCCAACCTGAGGCTGGAAAAGATCAATACTTACAGCCTGCTCTATACCTGGGAGGGCTCAGACCCCTCACTAAAACCCATCATTTTAATGTCTCATCAGGACGTGGTGCCGGTAGACGGGCCTACCCTCAGTCAATGGGAAGCACCTCCTTTTGAGGGGAAAATCACCGATACCCACATCATCGGTCGAGGGACGATGGACGACAAAGGCACTTTGATGGGTGTTTTGGAGGCTGTGGAAAAGCTGCTCTCCGAAGGATTTCAACCAAAAAGGACCATTTATATCGCCTCAGGCCACGATGAGGAAGTGGGAGGACCCAGAGGCGCCAAAAAAATTGCAGAACATTTGAAAGCTCAAGGGGTAGAGGCCCTGATGACCCTTGACGAGGGAGGATATTTTGCCGAAGGGAT
Organism: Cyclobacteriaceae bacterium; assembly: GCA_033844545.1. GTDB lineage: Bacteria > Bacteroidota > Bacteroidia > Cytophagales > Cyclobacteriaceae > Algoriphagus. The sequence continues at coordinate 1,500 of JAJLJS010000294.1, forward strand.
GGTCCCGGGATTGGACAAGCCCGTGGCAATGATCAATTTGGCTGAAAAAGGATTTGCTTCCTTCAGGCTTATTGTCCGGACCAATGGCGGCCATAGCTCAGCTCCCCCTAAGGAAAATACCATTGGCATTTTGGCCAAGGCTATTGTTGACTTGGAAAACAACCAGTTGCCTTACAAGCTAATTCCTCCGATCACGGAACAGTTGGAGTATTTGGGTCCAGAGCTTCCCTTCCCCAACCGCTTGTTTTTTGCCAACCCTTGGTTGTTTAAAAAACCCATCCTCGAAGCACTCAATGCCCATACGACCACTGCACCCACCATCATCGACGGCGGAGTAAAAAACAATGTAATCCCTACCGTGGCCGAGGCGACGATCAATTTCAGAATTCTTCCCGGGGAAACGATAGAATCGGTCCAGGCCCACATCGAAAGCGTAGTTTCCGATACGGTAAAGGTAGAGCCCGTAGGGTTTTTGACCAATCCTTCCGGTGTATCCAGCACTGACTCCGAAGCATACGAGGTGGTGCAAAAGACCATTCGTGGATTGCACCCTGAAGTGTTGGTCGTGCCTGGATTATTGGGTGGTGCAACCGATTCGAGGTATTTTCAGGAAATTTCTGAACAAGTCTACCGATTCTACCCGATTCGGATTACTCCTGAATCCATGACCCGATTTCATGGGATCGATGAGAAAATCAGCAAGGAGAATTACCAAGAGATTATCCAGTTCAGCTACCAATTGATCAAAAACTTCCAAAATTAAACTCCAAAAGACCCGGGATCACGGGTCTTTTTTTTCATCTTTTTGCATCAATTCTATCAAAATCCGGATCAATCCAAGTTTCTCATCCGTTGTCGCTCTGAGCTGGTCCAGATTCTGAACCTGGCTTTGCATGTATTGGGATCTGGAGACTTCTTCCTTCACCAAGGCTTCCAATTGGCGGAGTCTTTGGCTTTGAAGCTTTTTTTCCACCATCATTTCCCGAATCAAAAGCCCATGAAAAACCAGCAGAAGTCCCAAAGCTGAAACTGCCACTAGGCCAATTCCTCCAATAGTGGTCCAAAATGTCAACATACTCCCAAAGTTGAACAAACCTACTTCCCCTTGAGGAGAGAAGCCATACGCCAAAGTACCTATTCTTAATCCCAAACCAGGAGGATAAAAGTGCCGGTATCAGGCTGGGAAGAAATCTCGAGAATTCCGCCCAATTCTTCAGCCCGCTTTCGCATGTTGTATAAGCCATTCCCGGGGGTGATTTCCGATTCGACAAAACCTTTTCCATTGTCCTGAATGGACACCTGAAACTCCCCTCCCTCTTGTCCGATGCTGACCTGAATAGAAGTCGCTTCAGCATATTTTACCGCATTCTGGACTGCCTCTTGGACGATGCGCAATACCTGAATACTTTCGGCAGATCCCAGTCTGGAATCCAGAGCCAAAGAAGGCGACAAATTCAGGTCAAACTGAATTCCGGGGCTGGTTTGCCTGGCTTTTTGCAAAAAATCCTGAATTCTTCCGGAAAGAGATTCCCAAGTCACCTGCCCACTGTTCATCGCCCAGATGGTATCCCTTAATTCCGTGATGGTTTGCTTGGTAAAGCCGGCAATGGAATCGTATTGCTCATTGAGCTTTTCCTTTATCGGGTCGAAATACTTCAGATTTTCCAATGCGGAAATGATAAAGGTCAGCTGTGCTCCGATATTGTCATGCAAATCCCGGGAAATGAGAAGCCGCTGTTCTTGGAGTTGGTTTTGGGTATTCAACTGGGCCAAAGCCTCTTTCAGCTCGCCTTCCTGTCGAAGCTGGGTATTCTTCAGCTTTTGTTGCCGGTAAAGCAAATAGCCCAAAATTCCCAAAGCTAAAGCCAAGGCCAAACTCCCATAAAGCTGGAGGTTTTTATTCCGGATGGACAATTGCTGCTCGGCAATTTCTCGGTCTTTCTTTTCGGTTTCGTATTGAGTTTGGAGTTCAGATACGATTTCCTTAGACTCTTTTTCCAGCTTATTTCTAAGGTTTTGCTGGTAGAGATTGCCATAAAATCTGGAACTATCCGGCATCCCCAAAGCCGCATAAACGGAAATCAACTCAAAATAAGGAAACATCGCATCCTCAACGGTACCCTGATCAACCATACTGGCAGCTGAAGAAAGAAGATATCCCTTGGCTTCGGAAAACTTACCTTTGGCACTAAGGGCCACTCCCAGAGCATGCTCAATGGAGGCGATATCGTATTGGGAATTGACCTGATTTGCCACCTCAAGACCTTTCCTGGCTACGGATTCCAACTTTTCCAAGTCCCCTTTTTCCATCAAAAAAGCCCCGTATATCCGATAGGTCATTGCCTGATTCATCAGATCACCCAGTTCGATGGACTGATCCAGGGCTTTTTGGAAATAGCGCTCTGCACTTTCAAAGTCACCAAGATATTTATGAACCGTTCCCAGATTATTGTACGAGGCGATAGTCCCCCTTACATCACCGAGCTGCTCCCGAATAGCCGCCGATTCTTCGTAAGCTTCTTTGGCTTTTTCATAATTGGATAAATTCTGATAAATCACCCCAAGGTTATTCAATACTGTTGCTGCACTCAATTGGGCATTGGATTTTTGAAAAATGGGTAGGGCCAACAAAAAATACTTGATCGCAGAATCTGTCTCGTATTTTCTCTGGTGAATAAAACCGAGAGCATTGTAAGATTTAGCCATCCCCAAAGAGTCCTGGACTTCCAGGCGCAGCCAGAGTGATTGGAGATAGAGGGCCTTGGACTCCTCCAAATCTCCCTTTTGCAATATCCCACTGCCCAAATCCGAATAAGCTTGGGCGAGGATTTTCGGATCCCCTGCCAGTTCAGCCTGCTCTACTGCCAGCTTCCCAAAATAGATCGAAGAGTCCAAGTTGATACTTCCGTATTGCCAACCTATCTCCCCATACATGTTTGCCAATTGAGCCGGAGGAAGAGGCTCCTTCACCCGTATAAGGAGACTGTCAATAACCTGTCTTGGGCTCTGAGCAAGACTGTTTATACTCCATAAAAGGCCAAAACCGAAAAAAAGGCTGATCCAACGCATAGGTGATTAATTTTTAATGGGATACCTCCGAAAATAAGAATAATTCATCGGTCAAGAACTTTGCCTTCAAAAAAAGAGGAGCCATGAATTATTTTCAAATTTTATGAAAAAAAATAGCCTCAAATCGAAATATTAATCGGTTTCCAGGAATTTGGTACTGCCGAACCAATTTTTCATCTTGGAGTTAACTTAATTAGAATAAACCCAAATACTTCAACATGAATTTTTCTCTCAATGAAAACCAGAGGATGATATCTCAGATGATCCGGGATTTTGGAGCCAAAGAAATCACTCCATTCCGCAAAGAATGGGATGATCAAAATCATTTTCCTTTGCCCCTTTTCAAAAAACTTGGAGAACTCGGCCTAATGGGCGTCCTGGTTCCTACTGAATATGGAGGCTCAGGCTTTGGCTACTTCGAATATGTGACGGCTATCGCCGAATTGGCCAAATTGGATCCTTCGGTAGGTCTTTCGATGGCAGCGCACAACTCTCTTTGCACAGGCCACATTCTGATGTTTGGCAATGAAGAACAAAAGCAAAAATACCTTCCCAAACTAGCCACTTGTGAGTGGCTGGGCGCCTGGGGTCTGACCGAGCCGAATACAGGTTCGGATGCCGGAAATATGCGGACCGTCGCCCATAAAGAAGGAGAATATTACGTGATCAACGGTGCCAAAAACTTCATCACTCATGGGGACTCCGGTGATGTCGCGGTGGTGATCGCCCGAACCGGTGAAGTCGGGGACAGCCACGGAATGACTGCCTTTGTGATCGAAAGAGGCACGCCGGGCTTTAATCGTGGAAGAAAAGAAGATAAACTCGGCATGCGGGCTTCCGAAACTGCGGAAATGATTTTTGAAGATTGCCGGGTACACGAGAGCCAAGTATTGGGCAAGGTAGGGGAAGGCTTTATTCAGTCCATGAAGATTCTGGACGGAGGACGAATTTCTATTGCTGCTCTTTCTCTGGGAATTGCCGAAGGAGCTTTGGAAGCTTCCATCCAATATTCCAAAGAGAGGCACCAGTTTAACAAACCGATATCCAGTTTTCAGGGGATTTCTTTCAAAATCGCCGACATGTCCACTCAGGTAGAAGCCGCCAGACTTTTGACTTTCAAGGCCGCTGACCTTAAAAACCGGGGTGAAAAAGTAACCCTGGCTGGTGCACAGGCCAAATTGTATGCTTCAGAGGTGGCTGTCTCCGTGTCCAATGAAGCTGTCCAGATATTTGGAGGCTATGGATTTACCAAAGACTATCCGGTGGAAAAATACTACCGGGATTCCAAGCTCTGCACCATCGGAGAAGGAACTTCTGAAATCCAGAAACTGGTGATTTCGAGGGAAGTGTTGAGGTAATATCAGAATTATCCTTCGACTTCGCTCAGGGTGCCCCCAGTGTCAGGCTGAGCGGAGTCGAAGCCTTCTTACATTTGTTCCAAAATCCCGAGCACAATCCTAGCCGAATTGACCGAGGCAGGCCCCACGAAAGTATTAAAATTCACCCTTGCGTGGTTGTTGGCATTGTCGCTGCAGGATCGGATGATGACAAAAGGGATCTCCAAAGTTCGGCAGATATGGGCAATCGCCGCGCCTTCCATTTCCGTGGCTAAGGCTCCAAATTCATCGTACAATTCCCGAGCTTTCTGATCGCTGCTCACAAATACATCCCCTGTGGCGATGACTCCCTGGAATACCCGAGGCTTCCTACCGGAAATCGGTTCTAAGTCAGATTGATCTGCGGCAGTTTTGGCCTTGTTGACCAGATCTGAATCCGCCTGAATGAAAAGTTCCTGGTGATTTCCCCCACTCAACCTTCGAAAGGGGGATACCTGAAATCCAACAGAGTCGATTTGGCCAAAGTCGTATTGAACCAATCGCTCCCCGATGACGATATCTCCCGGCATGGCATCGGGAGCCAATCCTCC
>JAJLJS010000295.1:0-7421 GCA_033844545.1 Cyclobacteriaceae bacterium
TTTCTGACATTGATATGCTTGTCAGCACACACTTTTAGGATCGCATGGAATACTTCCAGATCCTTTCGGTCGGCAAGTTCCAATACGACCCATTCCTTCTCGTCAAAACCTATTGGATCGGTCGAAAAACTAGCCAAAACATCAACAACCAATCCACCACGGGAATGGGTGATGAGATCCAGTTCGATGGAAGAAGGCAATTGCTTGACTAATTCCAAGACATTGTCCAAGGGACTTTTGGTCAATGTCCTGTGCTGAAAGGCCAAGACATTTCCCTCCCCATAGCTTTGAAAGATCGTCTCCCAAGCCTGATTTTTCCCTTTTCCGTATAGCTCTGCAAAGGAGCCTGCCGTGGAGGATCCGGTACCATGGAGAAACAACAAGGCTTTTTTTCCAATTGCCCGGCTTTCTTTTCGGCTGAGAGCAAAGTCAGATTCGCAATGGCAAAGCAATCCTGCCCCCTCTTGGTCAAAATCAATTCCCGGAACACTCAATTGCTTGTTTTCAACCCTCTCTGCCAGCTCACGCATTCCCAGCTGCACGGCAGTTTTCTTCTTCTTGAAAATGGAAAAAAGCTTGATTCCAATCCGCTTGACTGCATTCCGATCCTGTGATTCGGTCTCCAGAAAATCCGGAAGGTAAAGCTCATTTTGATTGCCGGAGCGAGTGAGTTTAGGTTGAAAAAGTTCTTCCAACGTGTCCTTATCTCCAATCCAAAAAGTTTCATCACTCAGGCGTAGTTGGATTAGATCTTCGTCACTCAGGGTAATGGGCGGAACTTCCGGCACATCGCTGCGGGTGGAAGAGTGGACTTCGTAGATCTGAACTTCTTCAAATTGGTCCAAGAGATCCGAATTCGAGGATTGGGGAGCTGGTTTCCCCCTGAATTTGAGTTCGAGCTTTGCCATGGCATTAAAATTTGAGTCAAAAGAAAAACACTAGAAAAAGAACAACCCGAGCTCACCAAAAATCATAGCCACCGCTCGGACAATCCTGTGATTCACATTCACTTAAAGGTAAAAAAAAATCTCGCCAAGCATCCAACTCCCCAGGGAAAGAATTGGAAATGATGGATCGAGGTAGTGGACTATAGACCCTAGCCTATAGCCTAATCACTGCCCTTGAGAATGCTTACTGAGACTGCTTACTGAGACTGAAAAATGTCCCCTGAGACTCCTACTGCTTCAACAGCAACACTTTTTCCTCATCAAAATGCAAATGCACCCGGTCTCCGATTTGGTATTTTCGCACAGGATCATCCACTTCCCAGATTCCCCCTCCGTTTTTCACCCGAATCAATAAAGAATTGTAATGCACCAAAAATCGGCTATCCACTACGTGACCCAAAAGCCCCCCTTTGGACCTCAATCGCACATCCGAGGGGCGGACATAGCTGTTGAATCGGTCCGGAATCAGATTGATGGAGGAAAAAAGCCTGGCCACATACCTGGATTTGGGATGCTCGCATAGTTGCCGTGAATTGCCTTTTTGGACGATTTTACCTTTCTGTAATATCACCACCGAATCTGTCAATCGTAGGGCATCGTCCAAATCATGGGTTACAAAAATAACCGTGGTCCCCATTTCCTCCAGCAATACTTTCAGTTCTAAAATCAGCCTACGTTTTTGGATGGCATCCAAGTGAGAGAAAGGTTCGTCCAAAAGTAAAACCTCTGGCTCCACGGACAAGGCCTGGGCAATGGCCACCTTTTGCTGCTGCCCTCCGCTGAGTTGCCGGGGAAGCCTCTCCCGGTAATTGGTCAGTCCAAATTGATTCAACAATCGCTCCACGCGTTGCAGGCGGTATTGAGGATCGAATCGAAGCAAAGGCCTGTTGATGTTCTCTTCCACACTGATATTGGGAAAAAGCTGGTAGTCTTGATGGATCAGCTTGATCTCATCGTAGCCAGCTACCAATTTTTGAGCAGGATTCAGAATCTGTGAGCCATTCAGCCAAACCTCCCCGAAACTTTGTTCCAGAAGCCCAGCAGCTATCCGAAGCAGGGAGCTTTTTCCAGAACCGCTTTCTCCTACGACCGCCACAATTTCCCCCTTTTCAAGATTTAAAGAAAAGTCATGAAGGGCAGTTTGAAAGGCATATTCCTTGGAAATTTGGCGAAGAGAAAAGTAGGACATGGTTTCAAATTCAGAAATAATACCTATCGGAAAAGGTAAATGTTTTTGGAAAGAAAGTTAAAATAAACCGAAAATCCTGTTTCTGGAATAGAGGTCCACACAAAAAAAGAATGGGAATAGAAAAGTCATTTTGTCCACCCCAGTCCTGGCCTTTTGGGAAATACCTGCCTTTTTCAGGTTCATTTTTTACCTAATTGTGGATATTGGTCTCCAAGATCCAAAAGAAAGATTTATTTTCATTCAAGCTACCCCGCACTAGATACACATGAAAAAATCTACCCTCATCCTATGGATTTTTTCCATAGTTCTGCTTTTTGCAAGTCCCAAAAACAGCGTATTGGGACAGGTTCAGAATTTGCAAAAATCTGACAGTTTATTGATCCATGATGTTCACTTTTTGAGCTTGACCGATACTTCGGGAGTTCGGGTTAGCCTTTTGATTGTCGACGGAAGGCTGGAGCTCGTCACCTCGGACGATATTCAAAGTGCCCCAGGGACCACGGTGTACGACGGGCGTTCCGGCTTTTTGATGGGAAGGGTCAATATCGGGCAGCCTCCCAGCTTTGTGGTCCTGAGCGAAAATCCCCGAGAAAATTTCGACATCTTTCTGAACACCCGGGACTATGTGATTTTTGCCATGGAGGATGGTAAGGTAGTCAGCAACCAACTCCCTCAAATCCGGATCATCTCCGAAGAAGAAAGCCGCAGACGACTGACTTGGACTGCCTACAACCCTCCACCCATGGCGGTTCCATTCAACTATTACTCCAGCCGGAAGTGGAATAAATTTAACACCAAATATATCTCCGGCCTGTTCAACGGCATTTTGGCTCTGGATCGGATGATCTGGCTAAACCAAGATCAAAACAGTGAAGTTCAAGTTGGGGAATTGGACGAAAGCTCCCTTGGAGAAGTGAGGGCTATCCGCTTTGGGCTGATCGGTACGCTTAATTTCAAAACGCCCTGGGTGTACACCTTTTTCATCACCAATAATACCTTTGATCGGGATTATACCGAGTCCAGCAAGCGGCTGACTTTTTATGATTATCGGTTGGACATTCCCATGCCGGCGGGTTTCACCATGAGCGTGGGCAAGCAGAAAGAACCCATCTCCATGAGTCGCCTGACCACCCTGGTGTTTCTTCCCATGCAAGAAAGACAAGCCGCGGAAGACGCCTTTCTCCCTGCCCGTAACTTCGGCGTGGTCCTGAACAACATGCATTTGAAAGGCCGTGGAACCTGGGCCGTAGGCGTTTTCAAAAACTTTATCGAGAGTGACACCAGCTTCAGGGCCACTCCCATGCAAATCACTGGAAGGGTCACCGGACTACCCTACCTGACGGAAGATGAAAGCAATCTGATTCATTTGGGCTTTGGCATGCGTTTTTCAGATGCCCGACTCCCGGTGGTAGGAAAGACCGAATCAGAGTTTTATCTCTCCCCGGTTTTCGTGGCCACCCAGGAGATTCCTGCCAATGAGTTTATCACTTATGATCTGGAAGCCTACTGGAGAAAAGGCCCCTTCCTGGTCGGCGGGGAATACCTGGGCACCAGCATGAGTGTGCCGGGTCTGAATAATCCCAGACCCTTTGGGTACAATATCACCGGAACCTGGGCAGTATCCGGAGAAATGCGGCCTTACCGGAAGAGAAGCGGAATTTTTGATCCCTTACCGGTCTCTAAATCGGTGGGCCAAGGAGGATGGGGAGCCTTGGAACTTGCGGTCCGACATTCCTTGATTGACTTGAATCAAGAAGGATTGGCGGGAGGAAAAATGACAACCACCTCCGCAGGAGCTAATTGGTGGCCTTCACCGAGACTTCAGTTCAGCGCAAATTATCGGGTGATCAGTCTTGATCGATTTGATCTTCTCGGAAGAAGCTCTGGGCTCAACTTCCGAATCATGATGATTTTGGATTAAGTGGGGGATTTAACCCCAGTTTGAATCGGCCCAATTTTGATCAAATCCTCACCTAAAATCTCCTGAATTTTGTCGTGGGAAATGCCGACCTAACTTCTACCAACTACTTCAATCCGATTGGTATTGGGGTGCTCCAATCATTCCAACAGCACCCCTTTGCCGACCATCCCGGTGGCAGCTGTGAGCAGGACCGCATTTTTCTTCATTGATCAGGATTAGGTTATTGACGGGCCAAAATGCCTTGAAGGAATCGATCATGTTTGTATCCAAGCTACGAATACTCAACCCCAGTTCTTTCTGACTTTTGGAGACTTGGAATTAGTATTCTACTTTAGGTCCATCAAGTCTGGAAAATCCCGAATTAAGGAGCCTGGTCCTGATCAAAAATTGAATAGAAAAGTAGTATTCAATCACCCCCCGATCTTTTTAAAAGCCTGTGGTCAAACGGGCTATTTTTTTATCCTGGATAAAAAAATTAAGATTTAAGGAGAGATGGTACGGGTTCTTATTAAACAAAATTGCCTTTTGCCGATTGCCCTTTGCCTATTGAATATCTACCCGCGGATTAGCACAGAAAAAGCCGCAGATCCCCACAGATCGAATCCCAGATTTTCAGCTTTCTGATTTTTCACTTCAGATATTAACTTCTTGTCCTTTGCCTTTAGCCGATTGGCTATTGCCCTTTGTAGATTCTTTGGACTCAGGGCAACGCACTAAAAAAAGAAACCAATCACTCCAACCCATCCCTCACCTTCTTCGGCAGACTTTCCAGAATCAGCTGGTAGCTAAGTTTGGCCAGTTCCAGAATCAGGGGGTCAGGAACATTCCCTTGGGTAGACACGGAGTTCCAGAGTTTTTTATTCATATGATACCCGGGAGTGATGCCGGGGTACTCCTCCCGCAACTGGATGGCTCGCTCGGGATCGCATTTCAGATTCACATAGGGAAATGTCTCCATATCCATCAGCGCAAAAATCTTCCCGCCCACCCGAAAGACCAATACATCCGGCCCAAAGGGAGTGTCCTCGGTCACATGCGGGAGCGAAAGGCAATAGTCGCGGAAGTAGTCTAAAGTCATGGGCAGTTTAAAGGGTAAGTTGAGAGTTTAAAATTTAGTGGAGATTAAAGTTAGAAGAGTTTGCGGAGGGGAAAAAGAAGCTATCGGATTTCAGAACCTGAACCCCGAGAATCCCACCCTTGACGGAGGTATTTTTTTGCAATGGATTTTCTTGAAAAATGCCAAAAAAAGTCCATGCTCGCTGAAAAAGAATTCCTACAATAACTTAAAGAAAATCAATACCTTAGAGGTGCCACCAACCCATTTTAATCATGATTTCTGTCTCAGCAAAAGACTCCTACCGCTTGACCGCAGTGTTGATGATCCTCCTGATTCTCGGTGTACAGTGGGGATTTTACCAAAACTACCTCAGTCAGTTTCCGAATTTTATCAACAAAACACCGATCATTCATATCCACGGTTTCCTCCTGATGGGCTGGATGATGCTCTTGGTCATTCAGCCGATTTTGATCTATCTGAGAAAAGCCAAGCTTCACCGAAGTATCGGAAAGATATCTTGGGTTCTTGGCCCTTTGATCATCCTGTCCTTGTATTTAATCGGGAGAAGTTCCTATTGGAGAGGTTTCGATTTCATTCTTCAAAATCCGGAATCTTTTACAGAAAGGGATAATCTGGCTGTCATGGTTCTGGATATTCGGGGCTTCCTCACCTTTGCCATTTTTTGGGGCTTGGCAATGGCCTACCGCAAAAACCCGGCTGCACACATGCGCTACATGATTGCCACGGGATTGCTGGCCATCGGTCCGGGGATGGGAAGGGGCTTGATGAATACCTTCGGGTTTTCATTGCAAACCGCCTTGACCCTCACCGATGTCCTCGATTTGGTCATTGTCGGAGCTTTTCTGGGCTATGATTTGATTCAGAATAAGGATTACAAACCCTTCTTAATCGTTTTTCTGCTATTTCTGATGGGAAGCATTCTATGGCAGTTTAACTATAGCGGGGCCTGGCAACGCTTTGCCGAAGGGTATGCGGCTATTATGTATTAAAAAACCCATTCCTGTTATTTACTGGGACTATGACTTTCAACCAAGGCATGACTGCAAAATCCCCTTTGATTTTGCAGTCTTTTGATCAGAATGCGAATCAATCGGTTTTGGAAAATCCCTAAATAGCTTCCCGTAGCCTTGGCCAAGCCAAAAATGTTGGAAAAACTCTCCAAAAAACCGAAAAGTGGCTACCTGACTCTTGACTTCGCTCCCTTTGCCATTTTGCCCATTTCTCATTGTCCCCTAGAAAGCAGCATCTCCACATGCTCGATCCCATCTTCGTCATAGACTTCTCCATCTACTTCAAAGCCGAGAGATTTGTAAAAATCCAAGGCATAGGTCTGGGCTCCCAGCCGAATATTTCCATTCCCAAAATGATATTGACAAGATTCGATTGACTTTTCCATCAACACTCTTCCGAGTCCCTTTCCTCTTACAAAGGGGGCTGTGATGACTCGACCTATGGCCATTTCGTGGTAGGAAAGTCCTGGAGGAACCAAGCGGCTATAGCCACCCAACTGCCCATCGATATAAAGCAATACGTGATAGCAATGTTGATCTTTGTCATCCTGATCCAGAAAGACGCAGTTTTGCTCCACGACGAAAACTTCACTTCGAAGCCTAAGCAGAGCGTATAATTCATCCAAACTGAGTTCGTAAAAAGGCTTGATCGTAAAGTTGAGGTTCATTTCAAGGGGGAATAGAAAGGATGAATATGCATCCCTTCCAGGCTTTTTTCAAAGAAAAACTTGAAGAATGCCCGCAAATGGTAGATAGCCAATGCTCCGGGTGGTTTATTTACCTTTTTACCAAAAAATCTAAGAAAATTAAGATCTCTAAATCCCAGCCAAAGGCAAACCTCAGAAATGAAACTGGTTGGCTTTGGCCTAAAGATCAATCAGCTGAAGTTTGAGGTGGGAAAGGTACCGAAATAAGGATCCGAATTCCGAAGAGGAAATTTGGATCCCGATCAAGTGATAAATTTTGAAGGGAACCTTTTGAAATAGTTACCTCAGATCCATTCTGCCTCACTTTTTCAGCTTTCTGAATTTCTTTAAGCTCACAGATAGCACAGATTCACACAAGTTTAGAATCCTATTTTTGTTTCCCTGATTCCTCCATCACGAATCTGCAGTGGTCTGTTGACAGTGGACCGTCTACTGAAACTGACTTTCCCCAGTTTATTTTTAGATTAGGGTAAGCTTATACCTGATTTGATTTTTATGAAAAAACGTCTCCTGCTGCTGATCATATACCTGGCTTTTGTAGGGCTGGGATTGCCGGACTCCCTCTTGGG
>JAJLJS010000296.1:0-11367 GCA_033844545.1 Cyclobacteriaceae bacterium
TGGATGTTGCACGTTGGGCTTTGCAAGTCTCCTATCCCTCTGAAGTTTCGGTGGTATCTGGAAAAATGCACTACCCGGAAGACGGCTGGACCATGTACGACACCATGGATGCCACCTTCAAGTTTGGAGACAATAAAATCATCCAATGGGAAGGCAAAAGCCGAAATAACTACAAGACCTATGGTTCTGACCGGGGAACAATCATCTATGGAACGGAGGGCTCTGTCTATGTGGACCGAGGGGGATATAAGCAATTTGACCGAACCGGAAAGGAAGTAAAATCTAATCTCGCCCAAAACAACGAAGGAGGAACAGTATTGGGAGGCGGAGGGGACATGAGCACCACCCATGTGGTCAATTTCTTCAATGCAGTCAGAGGATTGGAAAAACAAAATTCCACTATTGAAGAAGGGGCAGTGTCTACCCTGCTTTGTCATTTGGCAAATATTTCCAGCCGAACCGGAGAAATACTTCATTGTGACCCCAGCAATGGACATATCACCAATTCCCAGAAAGCTATGGGCCTTTGGAAAAGAGAATATGAAAAAGGCTGGGAACCGCCTAAGGTTTAAAAAACATAATTGATTGGTTTTCTTTATTTTATCCTAATACCTGGGTTTGTTTCAAGCCCAGGTATTTTTTTTGGCAATGAAAAAATTTCCGAATAATCCATTTTTATCCAAATATCCACCCATTAAGTCATGAAAATTCAAAATAAAAATTGATCGCAATCGATTCCGTAATTCCAGGAAATTGGGCATTGTGATGATTTTTCCTTCTATCTACCTTTTACCAAGTATTTAAACACATTTTTCTCCGCTCATAACCAAAAGCAGAAAACTGGAAAATCTAATCTATTTATAACAATAACCCCTTAAACTATGCGTACAAAATTTTACACTTACCTCTCGGTGGTGTTGATGCTGTTGCTCAGTGCAGGAGTCGCACTGGCACAAGACGTGCAAGTAAGCGGGACGGTCTATGACGAAACAGGCACAGCCATGCCAGGCGTGTCCATTTTGGTCAAAGGGACTACCCGCGGCACTACCACTGATTTGGATGGAAAATATTCCATCTCTGCACCAGCCTCTGGAGCTCTGGTCTTTTCTTTTATTGGCTATACCACCATGGAAGAAACAGTCGGAAACAGAACCAGAATAGATGTGAATCTAAATCCTGATCTCGCCGATCTTGAAGAAGTAGTCGTAGTAGGCTACGGTACAGTCAAGAAAAGTCAGCTGACTGGTGCCATCTCTTCGGTAGGCAATAAAGAAATTCAGGAATTGCCGATTACAGATGCCAGGCAAGCCTTGCAAGGTCGGGCGGCCGGGGTAGATGTCACTCAGGCTGGCTCCAAACCTGGGTCATCACCTCAAGTCCGTATTCGAGGACGGCGCTCATTCAATGCTTCCAATGAGCCGCTTTACGTGGTAGATGGTATTCCTACTGTCGGCGGTTTGGAAGACATCAACCCCAATGACATCACTTCCATGGAAGTGTTGAAAGATGCTTCTGCTACCGCAATTTATGGATCCAGAGGTTCCAATGGGGTAGTTTTGATCACCACCAAAAGAGGTAACGTGGGCAAAACTGTAGTCTCCTTGGATTCCTATTATGGACTCAATGAAGAATTGGGTAGAATCGATGTATTCAATGGAGAGGAATTTGCCGAGTACAAAAGAGAGTCCAGAAGAGCTACCGGAAGATACCCGGAAGGGCCAGCCACCGCAGAGGCTGATGCCAAAATCTTCGAACCTGTAGAATTGGAAAGTATTGCCTTGGGTAGAAGCACTGATTACCCTGCTGGACTTTTGAGAACAGGGAATATCCAGAGCCATCAAATTGGCGTCTCTGGGGGAAGTGAAAAGACTACTTTCTTTGTATCCGGAAACTACTTCAAAGATGTAGGGATCATTTACAACCAAGATTTCACCCGATATACTTTCCGGGTAAACTTGGATCACCAAATCAACAAAAAGATCAAAATCGGTACTTCTACCCTATTTACCTCCAGTATCAGAAATGGAGAAAATTTCAATCCGATGGGAGGAGCTTTGGCAGAAAATCCACTTGGAAAACCTTATGACGACGAAGGCAACTTGATTTTCCTTCCCACCACAGATGGCTTGAGAACCAACCCGTTTGCTGAAATTGTCCCCGGTGCCCAAGTAGACGAAACAAAAAGATACCGTGCATTCACCAGCTTGTATGCTAATTGGGAAATCACCAAAGGGCTGACCTATCGCCTTGTATTTGGTCCTGATTTGAATATCAGAAGAAATGGACGTTTTACTGGTTCTCAGACCAATGCAAGACGAGGTGGACCCGCTACGGGAAGTGTGGATGATCGATTCAATTTCAACTACACCTTAGAAAACATCCTAACCTACAGCAAGACCCTTAATTCGGTTCATAATATCAATCTTACTGCGCTGCAATCCTTCCAGCAGGATCGTTTTGAACAGACCACGCTGAGCGTTCAAGGTATTCCTGCTCCTTCACAATTGTATCATCGATTGGGAGATGCTTCCCAGATCACCGGTGCAAACACCCTGCTTGTAGAATGGTCCTTACTCTCCTACATGGCCAGAGTGAATTATACCTTCAAGGATAAATTCCTTGTGACAGGTACCATTCGGGCAGACGGAAGTTCAAGATTCGGGGAAAACAACAAATTCGGATACTTTCCTTCAGCGGCTGTAGGATGGAATATGCATCAGGAAAATTTCCTGAAAAACTCCTCCAAAGTCGACCAATTGAAGCTCAGAGTCAGCTACGGTTCGATCGGTAACCAAGCGATTGTTCCTTACCAGACACAGGCCTTGCTCGGAAGAACTTCCTACGCCTGGGATGTCAATACCGCTGCATTTGGCTATAGACCCAACACCATCGGTAATCCAGATTTGAGATGGGAAACCTCCACCACATTCAATACCGGTGTTGATTTCTCTTTCTTCAAGGGACGCATCTTGGGTAGTTTGGAATATTATATCACCAATACTTCAGACCTATTGGCTCCACAGCCACTTCCTAACTCCACTGGTTTTGGAGGATTCACGACCAACATCGGAGAAACCCAAAATAGAGGGATAGAACTTTCGCTTTCTACCTTGAATATTGAGAAAGGAGACTTCACTTGGTCTACCGATATCATTTTCACGAGAAACAGGGAGGAAATCATCTCTCTGCCCAACGGGGATGATATTGCAGCAGGCCGATTTATCGGAAAACCGCTAACGGTGTTTTATGACCTGAAGAAAATCGGCATTTGGCAAACCTCCGAAAAAGATATTGCAGCGGGCTTTGGAGATAAGCCTGGAGAAATCAAAGTGGAAGATTTGAATGGAGATGGTAGAATCAATTCTTTGGACCGGCAATTCTTGGGATCAGCCGTACCGGACTTCTCTATGGGTATGACCAACCGATTTGCATACAAAGGATTTGACTTCTCTTTCTTCATCTTCACCAGACAAGGATCCATGATCCGATCCGTATTCCACACCAGCAACAACAACCTGTTTGGACGATATAATAACCTGGATGTGGATTATTGGACCCCGAATAACCCAACCAATGCCTACCCAAGACCCAATGAAAACCAAGAGTTTCCTAAGTATAACAGCTCCATGTCTTTATTTGACGGAAGCTTTGTCAAAGTCAGAAACATCAACTTTGGCTACACCTTCAATGAAGTGGTTTTGAAAAAGCTAGGATTAAGCAGCTTGAGATTGTACAGCAGTATCCAGAATCCATTTATTTGGTCTGAGTATCGTTCGGTCCACAAAGGCATTGACCCAGAGACCTTTATCGACGGTGAGCAAGGTGTGGAAGCCGGTGCAATTACTGCCAACGTAACTCCTCCAGTGGTCCAGTATACTTTCGGTGTCAACGTGAAGTTTTAATCTCTAAGTAATTGAGCTATGAAAATATCAAATAAACTATATCCGATTAAATCCTGGATTAGATCCGGGGCCTTAGTCCTTTCCCTTTCTTTGGCTGTTTCCTGTCAAGATCAACTTCAGGAGGATGTTATTTCCCAAATCGGGAGTAATTACATGAATACTCCCAAGGGGATTGAAGATGCGGTAAATGCTGCCTACACCTCATTACGGGCTTGGTATGGAACTGAACGAGGTCATAATATGACAGAATTCGGAACTGATATCTATACCAATGGTGCAGATGGATCGTGGAAATTCATGAATACCTATACCAACCAGTTTGATTCTCAAAATGGTCATGTAAGAGAACTATGGGATGAATTTTACCGGGGAATCAACACCTGTAATGCCATCATTGACCGTGCTCCGAATGTGACCGGAATGACCGAATCAGTCAAAAAACAACGAGTGGCTGAGGCAAAATTTGTAAGAGCACACAATTATTTCATTATGGTTCAGCTTTTCGGACCTATTGATTTACAGTTAAATGAGAATATTGTTCCTACCAAAAAAGTAAGCAGAGCTACTGTTCCGGCAATTTACTCAGCCATTATAGCGGATTTGGAATCGGCTATTCCTGATTTGGAAGCTGGAAAAGTATCTGTACAATATGGCAGAGCAACCCGTGCCGCCGCACAAAATCTCCTTGGCAAGGTATATTTGACCAAAGCAACTTCAGAAGCCAAACAAGCAGATGATTATGCCAAAGCTGAAGCGCTTTTCAAAAATGTATTGGCCTATGGATTTACGCTGATGCCTCAATACAGCCAAATTCATCAATTCGGAAATGAAAGAAATGATGAGGTCATCTGGTCTATCCAATATACCAGAGATCCACTCACCAATGGTGGTGGAAACAACTCTCACGTGTTTTTCCTGATGGAGTACGATGTGCAGGCAGGGATGAGACGGGATACCCAAAACGGTCGCCCTTTCAAGAGATATAGACTTACTCCCTATGCGATCAATACGGTATTCGGAGAGCGAGTAAATGACAGCCGATACAAAGCTTCGTTCATTGATGTGTATTATTCCAACAGACCCGGAACATTCAATACCAGCTTTGACTTGTCCAAGCCGACAGTAACCTTTGCTGAAGGGGATACTGCGATCTATATTCCAGGCTTTGAAATGTCCTTGGAAGAGCGGGCAAAGAAAAAGTATCAGGTGTTGGTTCCAAGCAGATATGATGAAAGATTGTTTCCAGGTTTGAAAAAGCACCTGGATCCAGGAAGAGCGGATCTGACCCAATTTGAAGGTGGCCGTGACTTTATTGCCATGCGATTAGGCGAGACTTACCTTCGACTGGCGGAAGCACAACTAAAGCAAAATAAAGTAACGGAAGCCACAGCGACCATCAATGTACTGAGAAGACGAGCCGCTTTTCCAGGAAAAGCTGATGCGATGGAGATTCTTCCTGCTCAAATGACCATGGACTTCCTCATGGAAGAAAGTGCTCGTGAGTTAACTGGCGAGCAATTTAGATGGTTGGACCTGAAGCGTTGGGGAGTTTTAATTGAGCGAGTGAAACTTCACAATGCACAGGCTGCACCGAACATCAAGGATTTCCATGCTTTGAGACCAATTCCTCAAAACCAGATCGACAGAGCGGAGGGAGGACCATCCGGATTCCCTCAAAATCCAGGGTATTAATATTCATAAGGGTAACATACAAAAAAGGGCCCCGGAAATTCCGGGGCCCTTTTTCAATTTAGAAAACCAAAACAAATTATAGCACAATGGTCGAAGACCTGATCGTAATCTGGGAAGGAATGGTGATTACCTGATTGGGAAGGTCGGGCTGACGGGGCTTAGTCAGTTTTTTCATCAGAAGTTTTGCACATTCCTCTCCAATATTGAAAGCCGGCTGAGTGATGGTAGTCAAAGAAGGATTCAACAGGCTGGCAATACTCAAATTGGAAAAAAAGCTCAAAATCTTAATATCCTCAGGGATTCTCAAGTGAGTCCTTTTCACGGCATGATAGGTAGCCAGAGCGAGTTTTTCTACGGAAGACAAAATCCCGTCGGGTCGGTTAGCCCCAGTCAATAGCTGCTTAATCGCTTCTATGTTCTGCTCTTCCTCTTGGCAACAGGTAATATTCAATTGCGGCTCAGGAGACAACCCGGCCTGCTTCAAAGCATCCAAATATCCCTTGTAGCGGTCTTTGGTAATCGAAAGCTCCTTGGAAAGCATCAGGAAGGCAATCTTTCGACAACCCTGCTGGATCAAATGTTTGGTCCCTTCAAACCCGCTTTCATAATCATTGGTGATAAATTTTGTGGTCGGGATATCAGAACAGATCCGGTCAAAAAAGACCAAAGGAAAACCCCGTTCGTGAAGTCGGGTCAAATGTGAAATATCACTGGTCTGGCTGGATACGGACATAATGATGGCATCTGCCCTTCCGTTCATCAGCAGATTGACGATTTTTTTCTCCCGGTCCACATCCTCATGGGTGCTGTATACCAAAAGATGGTAACCATATTGCTGCGTAACCTCTTCAATACCGTCCACTACTTTGGAAAAAAAACTACTCATCCGCTCTGGAATCACCACCGCAATGGTCTTGCTCTTATTTTCACGAAGACTTCTTGCAAATGGATTGGGCTGATAATTCAGCTTTTCAGCCATACTGATGACTTTCTTCTTGGTCGCCTCACTGATCTCATAGCTATCGTTGAGGGCCCTGGATACGGTCGAAGGAGAAAGTTTTAACTCCGCCGCCAATTCTTTCAAATTCACGCCAGTACTCATAGGTTAATTGGGTTATTGAACCTAAAAATTGTGAAAAATTTTCTAGGTAGGTCAAATTATAGAAAAAAATCCATTTAATAACACGTGCAATCGTTTCCGTATATAATTTCTAGATTACCCGGTCTTAAGGAATAAATTTAATCTAGCAATGTAACCCAATAGAGCCTTTTACCTCCTTCCTATGCTTACTTCTCAAACACTGAATTCTTTTTTGTCTGAGGATTTTCTTTTGCAAAATGAATTTGCAAAAATCCTATACCACGACTACGCCAAGCATCTACCAATTATTGACTACCATAATCACCTTCCTCCAGGGGAAATCTCCCAAAACCGAAAGTTTGAAAACACCTCCAAAATCTGGTTGGCCGGGGACCACTACAAATGGAGGGCGATGCGCACTTTAGGAGTGAAGGAGCACTACATAACCGGTTCGGCCAGTGATTTGGAAAAGTTTGAAAAATGGGCCTATACACTCCCCTACACCATGAGAAATCCCTTATACCATTGGAGTCACATGGAGCTGAGAAGGTATTTTGGGGTGGAAGAACTTTTGACCCAAGAAAATGCCGGAGAAATATACCTGAAGACTACAGAAATGCTCCAGGAAGAGGGCATGAGAGCAAGAACCTTGTTGGAATCCATGAATGTGGAAGTAGTCTGCTCCACGGATGATCCCGTAGACAATCTAGAGCATCACATGACCTATCTCCACCAAGGCCATGAACTAGGCCTCTACCCGGCCTTCCGCCCGGATAAATCCTTCGCCATTGAAAATCCTATGGCCTATATTTCCTACCTAGGCACCTTGGGAGAAAGCGTCGGTTTTGAGATCAATTCCTTTGACACCTTGATCGAAGCCCTTTCCAATCGGGTGGATTTTTTCCATTCCAAGGGTTGTCGGCTTTCAGATCATGGGCTGGAGAGTTTGGTTTTTTCCAACAATTCCAAACTTTCGGCAGACGGAATTCTCCAAAAGGTAATTCGGGGAAACCATCCCAATTCAGAAGAAATCGAATATTTCAAACATAAGGTTCTCAAAAAACTCTGTAAGATGTACCATGCCAAGGGCTGGGTACAGCAGTTTCATCTAGGTGCATTGAGAAACACCAATGAAAGAATGCTAGGGCTATTGGGTCCAGACACAGGCTTTGACTCAATCGGTGATTTTAACCAAGCCCGAGCCATGGCATCCTTCTTCAATGATTTGGATACGAATGATCAGCTCGCCAAAACTGTGATTTATAATTTAAATCCTCGGGACAATGAAGTATTTGCCACGATGATCGGGAATTTCAACGACGGTTCCGTCAAGGGAAAAATCCAGTTTGGCTCCGGATGGTGGTATTTGGACCAAAAGGATGGGATGGAAAAGCAGATGAACGTCCTCTCCAATATGGGCTTGATCTCCTGCTTTATTGGCATGCTAACGGATTCCAGAAGCTTCCTTTCATTCCCAAGACACGAATACTTCCGAAGAATCCTGTGCAACCTATTCGGAAAAGATGTAGAGAACGGAGAGCTCCCTTGGGATGAAAAATGGCTGGGCAAACTTGTCTCCGATATTTGCTACCACAATGCCAAAAACTACTTTGACTTCTCTCCTTCCAATTACAAATAATCAGCATGGGATTTAATCATCAATTTTCCCTTCAGGGAAAAAAAATTGCCTTTTCAGGGGCAACCGGAGTACTTGGAACCACTATGGCTCTTCACCTGGCTGCCGAAGGTGCTGAAGTTCTAATTTTGGGCAGAACCCCTGAAAAGGTTCAGGAATTGGTCGCTGAAATCAACGGAGCCGGAGGAAAAGCATTTGGCTATATAGCTGACGTCACGGAGGAGGATTCACTGCAAAAAGTAGCTGGACTCATTGAAACTCAACACGGCAGCATCGACGTGCTGATTAATTCTGCCGGTGGAAATATGCCAGGAGCTGTGATCAGACCTGAGCAAAACTTTTTGGATTTGGATACCTCCGCGCTTCGAAAAGTAATGGATCTAAATTACCTCGGGACCGTACTTCCCATCAAAGCCTTACTTCCTCTGATGCTTAAACAAGGGAAAGGAAATATTTTGAATATCAGCTCCATGGCTGCCACTAGACCCATGACCCGGGTGATGGGCTATGCCTCTGCCAAAGCAGCCATTGACAATCTCACCAAATGGCTTTCTGTGGAACTGGCTCAAAAGCATGGTCCTGAATTCCGGGTAAATGCCATCGCTCCGGGATTTTTCCTGACAGAACAAAACCGAACTCTGCTGACAGAAGCCGATGGAAAACTGACCCAAAGAGGAAACCAGATCCTAACGCACACTCCAATGAATCGATTTGGCAAACCTGAAGACTTGCTGGGAGCCCTACAATGGCTTTGCAGTGATGCATCTGCCTTTGTCACCGGGACAATTGTCGCAGTAGACGGTGGATTCAGTGCATATTCTGGAGTTTAAAGTTTAGAATGATAAGTTTAAAGTGGAGAATATTTGAACTCCATGATAATTAGTCTTAAAATACCCATTAAAAATCTATTTCCATGAGCATTAAAATGGAACAAACCATGCGCTGGTATGGTCCCAAAGACCCTGTAAGCCTGCGAGACATTCGCCAATCCGGAGCAACTGGAATCGTCACGGCCTTGCATCATGTCCCAAATGGCGAAGTCTGGACTAGAGAAGAGATCAAGGCCCGAAAAGAAATTATTGAAGCCGCTGGCCTGACTTGGTCTGTGGTAGAATCGGTTCCGGTACATGAACGAATCAAAACCCGGACTGAAAATTATCTTCAGCTCATTGAAAACTATAAAGAGACCCTTCGAAACTTAGCTTCGGAAGGTGTCTTCACGGTATGCTATAATTTCATGCCGATTCTCGATTGGACTCGAACCAACCTTGAGTATGAATTGCCCAACGGGGCAAAGGCTCTCCTGTATGAAAAAAAGGCTGTAGTGGCCTTTGATCTTTTCATTCTCCAGAGACCCGAAGCTTACCAAGAATATTCCCCGGAAGAAATTGCCGAAACAAAAGCTTATTATGAAGCCCTTCCCCTGGAAGGTAAACAGCTCATTATTGACAATATTCTGAAAGGACTTCCCGGCTCTGAGATCGGCTATACCATGGACGAATTCAGAGCCATGCTCAAAACCTATGAAGGGATCAATGCTCAGAAACTGGCAGAACATCTGCGTTTGTTTTTGGACGCTGTAACTCCGGTAGCTGAGGAAGTTGGAGTGTTTTTATGTATCCACCCGGATGATCCGCCATTTTCCCTGTACGGACTTCCTCGGGTAGTCAGCACTGCCTCAGATGCCCGAAGAATTTTGACGGAGACTCCAAGTCCCAACAATGGTTTGACCTTTTGTACCGGTTCTTATGGAGTGAGGGCTGACAATGACCTGCCGGCCATGGTACGTGAATTTGGGGATCGGATTCACTTTATCCATTTGCGAAGCACCAAAAGAGATGCAGCAGGGAACTTCTACGAAGACAACCATCTGGAAGGAAATGTACCCATGGTCGAAGTGATTGATGAAATCCTCAAATGGCAGGAAAAAAGAGGCAAAAGCCTCCCCATGCGCCCCGACCACGGGCATCAGATGCTAGACGACCTGAATAAAAAGACTGCAAATCCCGGGTATACTGCCATCGGAAGGCTTAAGGGGTTGGCCGAAATCCGGGGTGTTGAAGAGGCTTTGCTTTGGATGAAGAAGAAAAAGTCCTGAATTCACCCAGTTTAGCTGTTAGTAGACATAATCCATTTGGCCTAGCCATATGGATTTTTTGACCCCAGGAAGCGGAATCCATTTCGGTAGTTTTTAGGAATGCTTCCATAAAATCCGAATTGCTTTTCCAATCCATAGGTCTTTTAGAAATCCAGCCTATGAATTCAACCACATTTCCTTATTTTTGGCCTTGAGTGAAAATCCCTTTTAAAAAGCTTTGATGAAAAGAATTTTAGTGAGTGGCGGTGCCGGATTTTTGGGCAGCCATCTTTGTGATAAACTATTGGCGGAAGGCCATGAAGTTCTCTGTGTGGACAACTTTTTTACTGGAAGCAGAAGAAATATCCATCACCTTTTGGACAATAAAAATTTCGAACTTCTTCGACATGACGTAACTCATCCGCTTTTTGTGGAAGTAGACGAAATCTACAATTTAGCTTGCCCTGCCTCTCCTATTCATTACCAGTTTGACCCGGTGCAGACGACCAAAACTTCGGTGATCGGCGCGATGAATATGTTGGGTCTGGCCAAACGATTAAAAATCAAAATCCTTCAGGCATCGACTTCGGAGATTTATGGAGATCCAGAGATTCACCCCCAGCCAGAATCTTACCGGGGAAATGTCAATACCCTTGGGCCAAGAGCATGCTACGATGAGGGAAAACGATGTGCCGAAACTCTCTTTTTCGATTACCATCGTCAGCATAAGGTGGCCATCAAAGTCATGAGAATTTTCAATACTTATGGCCCAAGGATGCACCCAAATGATGGCCGTGTAGTATCCAATTTTATCGTACAGGCACTCAAAGGCCAAGACATCACCATTTATGGGGATGGCACCCAAACCCGCTCATTTTGCTACGTGGATGACAATATTGACGGCATGTACAAACTGATGAATTCCAGAGATGGATTTACCGGACCGGTGAATATTGGCAATCCGGGAGAATTCACCATG
>JAJLJS010000297.1:0-11542 GCA_033844545.1 Cyclobacteriaceae bacterium
GTATTTGTGGTTTCGGTTAAAGGCTGTCGCCAGAATCTGTTCCTTGCTTGGGTTGGGCAAAAGATCTCCTGCCAGCTGCCAAGTCAAAAATCGGTCATAAGGCATCTTCTGATTAAACGCATGGATCAGCCAATCCCGATAGGGCCATTGGGAGCGGATATTGTCGTCTTGGTAGCCATAACTGTCAGAATACCGGGAAATGTCCAGCCAAAGGATCGCCATTTTTTCACCATAAGCCGGCTGGTCGATCAATTCGTTCAATAGCTTTTCGTAAGTGTTTCCGTTTTGAAATCCTGCATATTTTTCAAGAATCTCGGGAGTAGGAGGGAGACCAGTCAGATCTAAGCATGCTCGCTTGATTAAGGTAAAAGAATCCGCTTCTTCATTGGGTTGAAGGCCTTTTTCCCTCATTTTCATCCTAGTAAACTGGTCAATTTCATTGATCCCCCAATCTGCCTCAGGAACTTTCGGTTTTTCTACTTTCATAAATGCCCAATGCGGCTCGTACTTGGCACCCTGCTCGATCCAACGTTTTATGAGCTCGATTTCCTGCGGGGAAAGGGAAAGGTTTGATTCTGGGGGAGGCATCTGCTCACCGGGGTCCTCAGAAGTGATCCGATGATAAACTTCGGATAGTTCCGGTTTACCGGACACCAAGGCAAAAGCTCCAGGGTTCTCTTTCAAGGCTGCAAAAGCTCCTTCTTCAGTGTCCAACCTCAAATCAGCCTCCCTTTTATTTGCATCTGGTCCGTGGCAGGCAAAGCATTTGTCGGAAAGGATGGGACGGATATGAAAGTTATAACTAATCTGATCTCCCTGTTCCAAGGACAGTTCAGAAGCTGGTTTAGGAGTACAATTGAAGGCAAAAAGTGCCAGTATATAGACTCTCCAACTGGGAAGAGTATTGAAATCAGGCATTGGGTTTATGGATTAATCAGTTTAAGTTATGATAAAAATTTAAAAAAGTATGTAGAGTTATTTAAATAAAATCTTTCTAATTCAGGCGGTCAAAAACGGAAGCCTCGGAGGATGGACCTTCTTATTTTTGAAGTCTTGGCCTAATGCCTTTCAAATCATTTTTTCACCGACTGATGAATGCTTATCCGGTGTCCTTGTAAAACGGGATTTAATTTGTGTCAGATGATGAAAATTTTTCCGTTAAGGACTTAATGAGGTATATTCTTACATTTTTGGTTGGATTGATGATCACTTTTTCCACCCTGGCCCAGACTAATCCTACAGTCCAACGCCTCAAAGACTTGATGAGCCAATTCGAAAGTCAAACAGGGAAGCGGATTTTAATTTTGGACAAGGACATTTCCCAATTGTCAATTCCCCAAGAAGTGAATAACCTGGAGTCACTTCCAATGATTCTTACCGAAGGCAGTCTCTATTCTTATTTTGATTTTCAGGGAAAATACCTGGTCATCTATCCGGCAAGTCTCAGGGAGGAGTATTTGGCGAAAAAAGGAGGCGTTGAATTGGTCGAGGAAAATGAAATTCATCAGGTGAAAGGAATTATTCGCGACAATGAATTGAGAACTACCCTAGCGGGTGCCATTTTTAGCATTCCTCAGCTGGAGCTGGCTACGAGTACAGATTCTAAAGGAAATTTTGAAATTTCCATCCCAGAAGGGACTTATATGGGCTATTTCAGTTCCATGGGAAAAGAGACCGAGAGGAGAATTATCAAGGTATATGGGAATCTGAGCCTTGAAATCACGCTTTTTGAGTCAATTCGGGATTTGGATTTGGTTACAGTGTCCGATCGATCGATTGATGCCAATGTGATGAGTACCATGCCTGGAGCATCCAGGATGCCTATGGAAGACATGAAACTAATGCCTCCATTGTTGGGGGAGGTGGACGTTGTCAAAAGTATGCTTTTGCTTCCGGGTGTTTCTACCGTGGGAGAAGGGGCCTCCGGGTTTAATGTCCGTGGGGGAGGGGTAGATCAAAATCTGATCTTAATGGATGGTGTTCCCATTTTCAATCCTTCCCATATGTTTGGGTTTTTCAGCATTTTTAATCAGGATGCAGTAAAGGACGCAGAGCTTTTTAAGGGGAATATCCCTGCAAAATTTGGAGGTAGAATCAGTTCAGTTTTAGCTATCAATACCCTGGGAGGAGATCCGGAAACTTGGAATTTCAATGGGGGAGTAGGATTCCTATCCAGTAGACTGGGAGTTCATGGACCTTTGAGTCCAAAAACCCAAGTCATGGCCACAGTCCGGGCTGCCTATCCCAACTGGATTTTGGGACGAATTCCTAACCCTCAATTGATCAATAGCAAAACCAATTTTCAGGATGCAAATTTAAGGTTGGACCATCGGATAAACGGAAATAATAATCTGGTTCTTAGTTTGTACTCGAGTTCAGATTATTTCAGGTTTGGGGCAGATACTGCCTATTCTTGGCAGAGTAATTTGGCAAGCCTGAAATGGAACTCCTATTTCGGACGAAATATTGGCAGTGAAACGGTCTTAGCCTACTCGGGCTATCGGTATTCTGTAATTGGGGAAGCTTTCCCCAACCAGTTTCAAATGAAATCCTCAATTGATTACCTGAGTATCCAGCAGCTTTTGGTTTGGGAAGGAGAAAAATGGGAAGGCTTTCAGGCCGGATATCAAATCAATCATTTCACCATGGGCATGGGAGATTTGGTGCCCAAAACTTCTGAAGATCTAATAGATCCAGTAAAAATTCCAGATGAACAGGGAGTGGAACTTGCACTTTTTGCGCAAGCCCCCATTCAACTGAGTGATAAACTTCAGGGCCATTTCGGTATCAGGTATTCCCATTTTGCGGCACTGGGTCCTAGAGAAGTTTATGTTTATGCCCCGAACCAATCTCGATCCACGGAAAGAATCACAGATACTCTAAGCTACCAAAAAGGCCAGGTGATTGAAGACTATGGAGGATTTGAACCACGATTTGCCCTACGTTATGCCTTTAGCGATGCCTTTTCTCTCAAAGCTTCTGTAAACAGGAATCTTCAATACCTGCACCTATTGACGAATAACTTTGCTTCTGCACCCGTGGATTTATGGAAGTTGAGCGATCACTATATAGGTCCGCAAAAAGCCTGGCAATACGATTTGGGTGTCTACCGGAATTTCAACTACAATACCATCGAAACATCCCTGGAATTTTATTACAAGGATATGTCCAGTATTGTGGAATATAGGGATGGGGCGAGGCTTTTTTTGAATCCAAACCTGGAGACCGATTTGGTTATGGGAAGAGGGTATGCTTACGGCACAGAACTTTTACTGAAAAAGAACAAGGGGATGCTCAATGGATGGATTTCCTATACGTTTTCTAGAACATTCCGGAAAGTTGAAACCTCTTCAGATATCCAAATTAACAAAGGAGAATATTTTCCTGCCAACTGGGATCAGCCTCATGACTTGACCTTGGTGAGTAGTTTTCAACCCGTGAAGCGAGTGTCTTTTAATGCAACTTTTAATTATCGAACGGGTCGGCCGATTACCTTGCCAAGTGGAATTTATGACATTGGGGGCAATTTGGTCATAGACTATCAGGAAAGGAATCAAGCTAGAATTCCCGACTACCATCGCTTGGATTTGGGGATGACGTATCACTTTTACCAAAAGAAAAACAGCAGGTACAAAAGTTACGTGACCTTATCGGTGTATAATGTGTATGCCCGCAGAAATGCATTTTCTTGGTTTTTCCAGCCCGGTTCGGATTCCGGGATTCCCAAGTCCTACAGGTTAGCAGTAATTGGAACTGCCATACCTTCAATCACCTATAATTTTTCCATTCGATGAAACATAGATCAATTTCAGGGTTGTTTTT
Source organism: Cyclobacteriaceae bacterium (assembly GCA_033844545.1). Lineage (GTDB taxonomy): Bacteria > Bacteroidota > Bacteroidia > Cytophagales > Cyclobacteriaceae > Algoriphagus. Next base: position 3,823 of record JAJLJS010000297.1, read on the forward strand.
GGGCCTAGCATGTTTCTTTTTTTCTTGCGTAGATGAGATTACCATCCAATTGAAAGAAGCGAATGAGGTACTGGTTGTGGATGCTTGGGTTGGGAATGAACCTGAGGAAACCTATATCCGCGTGTATAAGACTAGGCCATTTGTCTCCAGTTCCCCCCAAGGCAAAGAATCTCAAGTAAAACTGGAAAGAATCTATGTAGAACGGAAAGATGGAAAGGTTTTCCCTTTTTACCTCCACAAGGATAGTCTTTACCTTTCCGAATTACCCATTCCCTTGATGGAGGGAGAAACCTATCGGCTTAAGTTTTCCACGCTAGAAGGGGATACCTTTGAAAGTGCCTGGGAGACCGTACCTCCGAAATTGGAAAGTGCTGAGATTACTTCGAAGGCAATTGAGAAAACAACTTTGGTCTACTCCGGTCCGAATGTTATTGTCCAAACCCGGACTTTTGCGGACGTCCAACTCCAAGTGAATGACCCCGGGAAAGTTGTAATGGGTTATTTTGTGGAGACCTCCGGGATTTCGGAACAGTTTACGAGTTCCCTTCAGGACAATTGCGAATGTGCCTGCTATCTCCCAGATCCCAACATTTACCCTGGAATGAATATCCGTTCCAATCAGTCATTTCTCGGCAAAACCATAGAATATAGTATAGGAGAAATCCCTTTGAGTTCATTAGGAAGGTATTATGTCAATGCTTCGGTCAAGAGTTTGACGGAATTTGGCTACGAATACCTGAATCAAGTGGATCTTCAGCAAAGGAACACAGGGAGTATTTTTGATCCTGCTCCTTTCCGGGTGAGGGGAAATATTACCGGTGAAAGCGAGAATAGTCCGGAGGTTTTGGGTGGATTTTTTCTCTTTCAAAAGACAAGTTTTGAAAAGCTGCTTTATAGAACCCAAATCCGAACCGAATCGAATAATCTCAATCATCATTTTGAGCCCTTGGTGCAAGTAGTGGCAACCTGCCGAGATGTATTTCCTGATGCCTTACCGGAAATTCCTAAAGTTTTTAATCCATGAAATTCCATCTTTTTATTGTCATCCTTCTTCTATTTGGGCAGCTGGCGTTTGCGCAAAGTGCTTCCACTCCCGAGGAAGGTGAGCTGGAAAACTTTATCATCTTTACCGATCAGGATTCCTACCTCAGCGGAAACAGGATTTGGTTTGTCGGAAAAATGTTGAAAAATCATGAATCTTTCCGGTATAGTAAGCTTGCTTATATAAGCTTACTCGATCATTCTGGAAAAGTAGTGCATCATGAAAAAATGCTTCTCAGCAATCAGGATTTAATTTTTGGAGATATTTTTCTTCCAGAAAACACCCCTTCTGGGGTTTATTCCCTAAATGTGTACACCAAATGGATGTCTGGATTTCAGGATTTCCCCATTGCCCAAAGAAATTTTTTGGTTCTTAATCCCAATTCACCACAGGTAGGAGGGAAGGCTTCCGTCTTAATTCAGAAGAATCCATTTCAGCAGGATGCCATGACCCTCATCCATACTGCGAAGGATCCACAATTGATTGAAATTCAGGATGAAAGAGGTATTACAATTCAGATTCTGGAAGCGGTCCAACCTCTCCAGAAGGTTCAGATTAGTTTGAATGAAGGCGAAAGAAGCAGGATTGTTTTTCAGGATAAATCCTATTCAGTCCCCAAGTCAGATTGGATTTTTGATCCTGTGAAATATGAATTAAGGACAAAAAAAGGAATTGGCATTGGACATCGCCTAATTACCTCAACTCCATGGGACATTCTGGAAAGTCGCCAATCAGAAGATGGAGTATTTAGACTTGATAAATCCAACTACCAACATCTCCGATTTTTTGACATGTCCATTGTGGATGCTTCCGGTCATCTGGTCTGGACCTATCAGGTGAAAAATCCAATTTTGGGCTCCGGGCAAATAGGCATGGCTTCTAAGGGAAAAGTAGGCGATCTGCAAAAACTGGAGTTTGAGCGGGTGGAGAGAGCTTCCAAAAACGCTGTGATTCTGGCAAGAGCTCCCGAGGATCATTTGATTTCAGAATTGATCGATCTTTTGAATGACCCGAATTGGGTGGTGTTGGGAGAACAGACGAATTCCAATACCCTACCTGTAGCCGTCCAAACTAGGAAAGAAAGAGAGCCCAGTTTAAAAGAGTATAGCCCTATGTTTTCCTATTCACCCTGGTCAACCCCAGAAGCTGAAACTTTCAGAACGGCATTTCTCCCAAAGACCTATTCTCTTTCTATTCCGGAGGAAATCTTGCTTTCAAAAGTCAATCGGAAGATTTATAGAGAATATTTCGAAATTGAGGAAGAAGTTGTGGAGCTGGAATCTCCCTTTGCTCCAGACAAAATTTACTACTTGGAGGATTACGAGGAGTTTGACAGTTTTGAAAACTTTTTGAAGCAAATCGTGCCTCAGGTCAAATTAAAAAAGGCCAAAGGGGAGGAAGGAAAAGTGATCTGGTTGGCCAATACAGATAATCAACAGGTGAAATTTGATAAGGTACCGAAGGTGCTGATTGATTTTTACACGGTGGATAATCTTCAGGAACTTTGGTCTTTGGATATGAGCACCATCCATCGGCTAGAAGTTTATTACCATCGACAAACAGTCCAAAACACCAATTTAGGACCAAAGGCAGGCGATGGATTAGTCCTGATTTACACCAAAAACAATGAATATGGACTAAAGAAAAGCCTTCCCAGATCCAGGTATTTTTTGGCTGATGTCCAAGTTCCTCGAAGACCTTCTACAGCCCATGAAAATCCCCAAAAGGTCTCCGGGAATGCAATTCAACTACTTCAACCCGGAATTGAATTTTATCGGGGAAAAGCCCAAACTATCCAATGGAAATTCGATACAGCAGGAGATTGGAAAATAGAAGCCTGGGTGTTTGGGAATGATACTTATTCTCGCTTTGAAAAGTCAATTACCATTGATCCTTGATTTCAATAATCATAAAAGCCACCTTTTTGAGATGGCTTTTATGAGGATTTGGTGAATTTGGACTTACCCTTTGATTACAGAAAAATCAAAGGTTTCCAGGAATTTGGTCGTAAAGTCACCTTCTTTAAACTGCTCGTTTTCCAGCAAGGCAATGTGAAAAGGGATGGTAGTTTTGATTCCATCGATGACAAATTCTTCCAAGGCTCGCTTCATCCGAACAATTACTTCCTCTCTGGACTGACCACTGACAATCAGTTTGGCAATCATGGAGTCGTAATTGGGCGGAATTACATAGCCTGCATACACATGGGAATCTACGCGAACGCCCCGTCCACCTGGGATGTGAAGATTATGGATTTTACCTGGGCTAGGGCGGAAGCCATTTGCAGGATCTTCTGCATTGATCCGGCATTCCATCGCGTATAGTTTTGGAAAATAGTTTCTTCCGGAAATGGTTTCACCTGCGGCGACTTTAATTTGTTCTTTGATCAGGTCAAAGTCAGTCACTTCTTCGGTAATGGGATGTTCTACTTGGATCCGGGTATTCATTTCCATAAAGTAGAAGTTTCGGTGTTTGTCCACCAAGAATTCAATGGTACCGGCCCCTTCATAGCCAATGGCTTCTGCGCCTTTGATTGCGGCTTTGCCCATGGCTTCCCGCAGTTCTTCGGTAATGAAAGGGGAAGGAGTCTCCTCTACCAGTTTTTGATGCCTTCTTTGAATGGAGCAATCTCTTTCGGAAAGGTGGCAGGCTTTTCCGGTTTTGTCCCCTACCACTTGGATTTCGATATGGCGAGGTTCTTCTACGAATTTTTCAAGGTACAAACCGTCGTTTCCAAAGGCAGCTCCTGATTCCATTCTGGCATCATCCCAGGCTTTCTGAAAGTCTTTTTCTTCCTTCACGATCCGCATTCCTCGCCCACCACCACCGGCAGTAGCTTTCAGAATGACCGGATAGCCCATTTCGGCTGCAATCTTTTTGCCTTGTGTGACACTTTCCAAAAGTCCATCTGAACCCGGTATGGTCGGAACTCCGGCTTCTTTCATAGTCGCTTTGGCGGTGGCTTTATCACCCATTTTGGCAATCATGTCCGGCGAAGCACCGATGAATTTGATTCCATATTCATCACAGATTCTGGAGAACTCGGCGTTTTCGGAAAGGAATCCATATCCCGGGTGAATGGCATCTGCATTGGTGATTTCGGCTGCAGCGATGATTCTTGGGATATTCAGATAGGATTCGCGACTAGGAGCAGGGCCTATGCATACAGCTTCGTCAGCGAATCTGACATGCAAGCTGTCTTTGTCAGCAGTGGAGTAAACCGCAACTGTTTTGATCCCCATTTCCTTGCAGGTTCGGATCACTCGAAGTGCGATTTCGCCTCTGTTTGCGATAAGTATTTTTTTGAACACGTTCTTTTTGATTAAGTGGAAAATTATCCAGCAGGATCAACAAGGAACAAAGGCTGATCGTATTCCACAGGTGTGGCGTTGGATACTAGAATCTTGACGATTTTGCCTGAAATTTCTGATTCGATTTCATTGAAAAGCTTCATAGCCTCAATGATGCAGACAGTTTGTCCTGCTTTGATGGAAGAGCCTTCAGAGACGAAAGGAGATGAGTCTGGATTTGGAGTCAGATAAAAAGTACCAATCATTGGAGATTTAATCTCTACCAAATTAGATGGAGCTGCTGCTGGGGCTGGTGCGGGAGCAGACGCCGGAGAGGAGGCAGCAGGAGCAGGGGCCGGAGCAGGCGCTGGCGCTGCCACGGCTGCCGGTACAGAAGCGACAGCTGCAGATTCGGCATATTTCTTAATGGAAAGTTCGAATTCCTCAGTTTTGATTTTTACCTCTGCAAGGCCGGAATTTGAGATGTAATCGATCAATTCCTGAATCTCTTTAGCTTTCATAGGGTTCTTTTTTTGTTCGATGTCTTTGGACATTTCGGTTGGGTTAAAAACAATAAAGCTGTGTAATTTAAGGAAATCACACAGCTAATATCAATTTATTTTACACGTTCTGAATAAGATCCGTCTCGGGTATCCACCTTGATCATGGTATCTTGATCTACAAATAAGGGAACCATAACCGTTGCTCCGGTCTCTACTGTCGCAGGTTTCAAGGCGTTGGTCGCCGTATCTCCTTTGATGCCTGGTTCGGTGTAGGTAATCATCAATTCCACAAATGGAGGGAGTTCCACAGAAAGAGGCGTTTCATTTTCTGCATGGACGAGGATGTCCACCAATTGACCGTCTTTTAGCAAGTTTGGTCTTTCGATCAAATGCTCTTCGAGAGACATTTGTTCGAAGGTATCTGTGTCCATGAAGTTATAGCCCAGATCGTCTTTGTAGAGAAACTGATGTGGTCTTTTTTCTACTCGAGCTGTAGTCACTTTTTCACCAGCGGAGAAAGTCTTGTCCAAGGTTTTGCCGGTTCTTAGGCTTTTTAGTTTGGTTCGGACGAAAGCTGCTCCTTTCCCGGGTTTTACGTGCTGGAATTCGACAATGGAATAGATGTCATTGTTCATTTCAAGACACAAACCATTTTTAAAATCTGCAGTAGATGCCATATTTAAGTACTATTCTTAGGTTATTATTTCGGATCGTATGCCCATTTAAGGAAGATGGAACCCCAGGTGAATCCTCCACCGAATGCGGCCAAAATCAGGTTGTCCCCTTTCTTGAGTTGGTGCTCATATTCCCAAAGGCAAAGTGGAATCGTAGCAGCAGTGGTATTTCCATAGCGTTCGATATTCATCATGACCTTTTCAGGACCTACCCCCATTCGGTTGGCAGTGGCATCGATGATTCTCTTATTTGCCTGATGAGGTACTAACCAAGCAATGTCATCACCCTTTAGTCCGTTTCTTTCCATGACAGTTGCACTGACATCCGCCATGTTGGTCACCGCAAATTTGAATACAGTAGATCCTTCTTGGTAGGCAAAATGCTCTCTTGCGGCCACGGTTTCCTGAGTGGCAGGTTTCCGGCTGCCTCCGGCTTTCATATGAAGGTAAGGAGCCCCGGATCCATCGGATTTCAGGATAGCATCCATGATTCCGAATTTTTCTTGGGTGGGTTCCAAAAGGACAGCACCTGCGCCATCCCCAAAAAGTATACAGGTAGTCCTGTCCTGGTAATCTACGATGGAGGACATTTTGTCTGCACCCACAACGATTACTTTTTTATGCGTGCCAGTCTGGATAAACTGAGCTCCCATTTGGAGGGCAAACAAAAAGCCTGAACAAGCGGCACCGATATCAAAGGAAAAGGAGTTTTTTGCTCCTACTAAGTCTGCGATAATATTACCCGTCGCAGGAAATGGCATATCCGGGGTCACTGTGGCACAGATGATCAAGTCTATATCCAAAGGATTGGTGCCGGTCTTTTGCAAAAGTCCTTTGACTGCCTCTGCACCCATCACCGAAGTTCCTTGGTTTTCACCTTTTAGGATTCTCCTTTCTTTGATTCCAGTTCGGGATAAGATCCATTCGTCATTGGTGTCGACCAGGGTCTCCAGTTCTTGGTTGGTCAGACGGTATTCAGGTACATATCCCTGAATCCCTGTAATCATGGCTCTGATTTGCTCCATAGTATTTGTTCCAAAATCCTTCATACAAGCTGCCGAATTTTGGGGTTGATAGGTTTTCGGTCTTTTTTTGAACTGCCAAAATTAGTACAATGCCCTCTGACCACCAAGGATTGAAATGGGGTCGTATGGTAAGGGCTTGGTATTCAGAATCCTTGAATTTAAGGAAATAAAAAAATCCACCCCAAAAAGGAGTGGATTTTATGACTTGTTCAGAGAAAACCGTTTAGGCAGTGATCTCTTTTTCGATGATTACTTGTCCTTTGTAGTACAATTTGCCATCAAGCCAAAAGGCTCTGTGAGGCAAGTGCATTTCACCGGTAGTTGGGCATTTTGCCAATCCTGGTGCTTCCAGCTTATAGTGAGTTCTTCTCTTATCTCTTCTGGTTTTCGAAATTTTGCGTTTAGGATGTGCCATTTTATGTGTGGTTTATGATTGTTCTTTGTTTTTTAACTTTAATAACTGCTCCCACCTAGGGTCTACTGGTTTGGTTTCGGGAGTATCGCTTGTGTTGTCCTCTATTTCCTCACTATCTTCTGATTCCTCGTCGATGTATACATATCCGCCTTCTCCTTCAAAATCCTCATCATCCAGCTCATTTTGATAATCCGGATGGATTTTCTTGGCCGGGAGTGCTAAAAGGATAAACTCATAAATTAACTGAGCCACGTTAATCGAAGGAGTATCCCGAGTAATCATAAATACATTCTCGTCGATTTCCTGTTCCTGAGATCCGTATTTATAGAGAATTTTCTCAGTGACTTGCAAAGGAAAATCAAATTTTTCCAAACTTCGGTCACAGGTGAGTTGTACAGTACCTTGGATGTGAAAAGCGAGCTCGATTACGTTCGCTCCCTTATTCATGATGACCCTTGTGGTCAAATTTCCTTTTTCCAGGAGTTCGTTGTCTTCAAAATGCTTGAAGAAATTATCTCGGATCTCAAAGTCAATTTCATGGACTCCTTCCTTGAACTTAATGACTTCAATATCAAAGGTTTTCCAGAATTTCACGATTCCTCCTCCTGATTTAAGACCGCAAATGTAGGGATATTTTTATTTAGCTAAAACAGAACATGAAATAATATTTGGTTTTAGCAGCAGATTTAAATGGTTTTAGACTAAAGCTTCAGCTTCTTCCTGAAAATGCTGAGTCATGATGTCCGCTGCTAAATACAAAGCAGCACGCAT